>NZ_VTTK01000040.1:0-59927 GCF_008365135.1 Azospirillum sp. Sh1
TTCGGCGGCGCCGGCGTCGTTCGCGTCGGGAGGCGCTTTATATGCGGCACCCCCCAAACCGCGCAAGACCTTTTTTCGCCCTTCGGCAAAAAAGTTGGGGCCGCTCACTTGGCCGGAATACTGCCCCAGGTTCCAGGTGCCGCGGGAGCGATGATCACCGCAGCGGGAACCGCGTCCGCACCGACAGCCGCTGCGCCGGCCATTTCCGTTGCCGGAGGGTTGAACAGGTGGCAGTCGGGGATCGGCCCGACGCACATCTTCGCCACCAGGTCCCAGGTCTTCGCCGGGTCCGGGCGGACCTGGGCGAAGTTGGAGAAGTTCTGGCTGACGATGGGCGCGTTGGGCAGCGGCGTCTTTTCCGAATAGGGAACGCCGGAGAAGTAGAAGGACTGCGGCTTGCGATATGCCGCGGTCTGCGCCCCTTCGGACGGAACCGGCACGCCCGCCGCGACTGGAGCCACACCGGGCGGCGTACGGTAGGGCTCCGCCGTCAGCCCGTCGGTGTCCGCCGTTTCCTTGGCGTTGAAGGCATAGCCGAACAGGATGCCGCCATTGGCGGTCTGGTCCGGGCTGACGCCGGCCTGCGCCGGACCGCCGGCGGTGCCGACCCAGATCGAATAGCCCTGAATCCGGTAGTCCAACTGCGCGCTGTCGCTCTTGGCATAGGGAAGATGCTTGATGAAGTCGCGGCGCGGCGGGTGGTTCAACGGCGAGAAACTGCAGCAGGCCGGCATTCCCTTCGGCCGGTCCTGCTCGTAAGTCAGGAAAAAGGCGCGGTCGCCGATCGACACGAAAGAGCAGGTGTACTGGTTCGATCCCGGAAAGATCGGCAGGCAGCGCTTCTCGTAATGCTCCATCATCGCGCCCTTGCCCATCGGGCCGGCGACGGTGCTGTCATAATAGGTCGAGCCGTAGGAGACCTCGTAATCCTCCCCGTCCTTCAGCGGAGCCGGCGGCTTGCCGTCATAGGGCGGCGGGTGATCGGCATAGCCCTTGAACACGCGGTACATGGTCCAGTTGGTGGACCAGAAGGCCGGGAAATGCGGATCGCTCGGCTCCCCGGCATTGCGGGGATAGACGCAGCCCTTCCAGGGGCAGTTGCTGAAGCCCGGCGGGTTGTGGACGCCGAAGGTCGGGTAGATGTTCCTGGCCTGCGCCCAGGCGGTGCCGGCGGCGGCGATCAGGCCCAGCGCGGCGACCGCGCCCAGCAGGCGATAATGTCCGGTCATGCGGAGCCTCCTCGTCACGGGATATATTGCCAGGTCGGGGCACAGAACTTGCCGGGCTGGCTGTCCATCGGCAGCTGCATCAGCATCTTGGCCTGGATCTTCAGGTCGAACATCAGGCCGATGGCGTCGTTGATCTTGTCCGGATTGCCGTTGAAGCTCTGGTGCAGGGCCTTCAGCAGGTTGGAGTAGTAGGTGTTGAAGGCCTCCGACTGCACCGCCGCGACCGAGCCGGCGGCATAGTCGGCCTGCTTGGGATCGTCGATCAGGGTCTGGACGCCGGTCGGGTCGAAGGGGATGACCTCGTCGGTGAAGTACCAGCTGCCATCGGCGCCCTTGGCGATCTTCCGGCCCTTGTAGATCTCGTAGAAGCTGTAGTAGTGCGCCATGCCGTTGTCGTCGCCGTCCTCGGTCCCTTCCTCCGGCGAGGTCGGAGTGCCTTCGCCCTCGCGGACGATGCGGGCGATGGCGTCCTGCGCGTCGGCCAGGGACAGGATCGGCTTGATGCCGAACATGCCGTAGACCTGCCCGTCGGCGACGCCGGAGAAGACGCCGTTCCCGAGGTCACCCAACGCCTTGGAGATGTCCTCGTAGAATTCGCCGATGGTCCGGTAATTGTCCTTGATGTCGGATGCCGCCAGTCTCGGCGCCGACTCCAGGATGTCGATGGGATCGGCCGGTTCCTCGATCACCATGAAGCAGTTTTCGACCTGATCCAGCGAGAAGCCGCGCAGATGGACGATGAAGTCCTGCTCGCCGGGCTGGGTGCCGATATGTTTCGGCAGGCCGCCGGGATAGGAGGGCACGAAGGCCGGATTGTCGATGGCCGGACGGCCGCCGATGGCCACCAGGATGTTGGCGGCCTGACAGAAATGCTCCATTTCCTGCATGGCGATGTCGATGATCATGCCGGCGATCACGCCGTTCTTCGCATCGTCCAGCGAATAGGCGGCCTGGAGATAGGCCGGCAGGGTGGCGTGCTCCAGTTCCACCGCGAGCTGGAGGTTGGCGCGCACCTCGTCCAGCGTCCGCGGCGCCTTGGCCTGGACGACGAGCGAGGGGCCGCGTTTGGGCAGGTCGGTGGCCTTGGCGCCGGCGGCCGGGACCGAGCGGGTCGCCGCCATGGTGTCTGTCGTCATGTGGGATCTCTCCACCAATCGGATGGTTGGGGCGGGATGGTTGGGGCGGAGGCTCGGCCCGTTATTTCTTCAGATACGTGGCAGGGTGCGGCGCGGTGTCCGCGGCCGCCGGCGCCTGGACCGCGGCCCACATCATCGACTCCGTCGCGGGTGCCGCCGGCTCGTCGGCGACCGGCCCGGCGGGAAGCGCCTTCGCCGGCGCCGTGCCGCGCACCGGGTTGGTGGCCCATTTCAGGATCGCGGCCTTCTTGTTCGGCGACAGATCGCGCACCGCCGGCATGTAGTTCGGGTTCTCTTCCGGCAGCGACAGGGCGGTTTGCAGCGAGTAGAGGTGTTTGCGCACGCTGTCATAGTCGCCCATGTTCAGCACCGGCAGCATCACCGGATAGAGCGCGGCGTATTGCGCCAGGATCGGCTTGATGTCGGCTTCCCAGCTCGGCTCCTCGGGGATCTCGTAGCCGCTCCACACCAGGAAACTGATGAAGTCCCAGGGGTTGCTGTAGGAGTCCGCGCCGGCGTCGGTCAGAGTCGGGCGCACGCCATAGACCTGCCCGTCGATGTCGTCCATCGCGCGCGGCTGGCCCGGATCGCCGGCGGAAAATTTGACGGCGGCCTTGCCGGCTGCATCGGTCTTGACCGACGGCGGGAAGCCCAGAGCGCCGGCGGGAACGCCGACCGGCGGATCGCCATCGCCGCCGCCGAGCGAGCTGTTGTCGAAGGCCAGCGCGACCTCGGCATCGGCCAGCGGCTTGCCGAATGCGGTCGCCCACACCGTGGTCTCGGCGCTGTCGCCAGGAGCCATGCGGAAGACGAACTGGTCGGCGCGCAGAGCCTTGCCGTCCGCCGGTTCCTGGCCCAGCAGCGTGTCGGCGCCGGCCTTGCGCACGGCGAGCGGGCTTGTCGCAACGGCCGTCAGCTGCGCATCGGTCAGGGCGATGTCGGCGATGCCGGCGGTGCGCTGGTACCAGGCGTTGTCGGGGGTGATCTCGCCCAGCGGCTGGAAGCCCTGCGCCGCATCGAGATAGCCGACCTGCAGCGTCTCGCCGACGATGTCGCCGCGCCATTCCTTGAACGGGATGGAGTTGCCGAGGTCGATGGCCAGCGCCTTGCGCGCCTCGTCCACCACGGCGGTGGCGTAATAGAACAGGGTCGGGGCCGACCGGCTCTGCTTCTGGCTCGGCTGCAGCTTGCGGCCCAGCGTGAAGAAGCGCGGTTCGTCCACGCGGGCGACGCCGATGCTGCCGGTGATCAAGCCCATGGTGAAGTCGGGCAGCGGCGGATAGCGCGTGCCGTCGTCGCCGATCCAATAGCCGGCGTTGTAGCCCACCACGTTGAACTTGATCGACAGCTGCCCGCCCGGCCCGGCGGCGGCCTGCAATTCCTGCAGGAAGGGCGATGCGGCGACGTCGCCCCAGGCGAGATCGGACAGAACCGACTGCCAGGCGGCGCCGTACATGCAGGCGGGATGCAGCTTGTGCTGCGGCAGCGACCCCGGCGTCAGGCTGCGCTTCCACAGGTCGGTGAAGGACGCGACGGCGAAGTTGCTGCGCAGCGCGGCCTGCCCGTCGCCGCCGACCAGACGGACGACGAGGCCCCAGATGGCCGAGACCATCTGCTGCTCGCTGTCCAGATCGACCATCTTTGCCGGCGGCTGGTCGTCGGCATCGGCCAGGGTCATCGACAGAACGGGATCGTCGGACACGGCGCTGCCGTCGCCGCGCACCGCACCGGTCACCGCGCAGTCGGTCAGCCGCCAGACACCGGTGCCGTAGGGATTCCAATAGCCGATGTCCCAGTTCGCATAATCGGCCGCCGTATAGTTCGTCCCGTCATAGTTGGACGGAAAGTTGTTGACGGTCGAAACGTCGGCGATGAACTTGCCGGTGAAATTCAGCCGCGGCCCAGTCAAATATGCCATCGCGTTTTCCCCGCTTCATTTCGATAACATTTGATAAAAATCTGCTACCCAGCGACGCACGGATGCCTTGGAGTCGGCTTCCCCGCCCCAATCGTATGATTCAGACACGTGTATCCGTTGCATCGCGGTGGATTTACCCGGCGAATGCTTTTGCGTGCCCGCTCATTTCCATGACCTTCCATATCATGGAAATGAGTAATCATCCACAATGAATACACGCGATAGGATTATAACAACCGCGCAATATTCTAAAAATGGAATATCTCTGACGATACACGCCGATATGGCGGGGATGCACAGCCGTTCGCCAAGCGCCGGCCACGATCATTCCGTCAAACATGGCACAGAGCGGCTGCCGCCGACCTCGACGGGAGAACGGTCGGTTGCCGGCCATTGCGGCAGGATCCGCCTCGCCTATTCCTTCGGGTTGATGAAGTAGAGGTCCTCGGACCCGTCCGGACTCATTCTGTAGAAGTGCGCGTTCTCCTTGCGAAGCGTCGGCCTGCTGCCATCCGCCAGCACCGGCAGAGGCGTGTTGCCGGCACAGCCCAGGCATTTGAAATAGTAGCCGTACTTCCCCCATCGGATCGCAAGATCGCCGCAGTTGCAGTGTCTGCACCGGTGGCCGGCGCCGGGGGGCTCGGCGTTCGTCGATCCGGCCCCGGCCGGTGGGGCGCTGGCCGGCGGAGCACCGACCGACGCCGTGCCGACCGATGTGGTGCCGACCGACGCGGTGCTCTGGGGGGCGACGATCGGAGGGGCCACAACCGGCGCTACGGCGGGCGGCGGGGCAACGACCAGAGGGGCAGCGGGCGGAGAGGCGGGCAAAGGGGCAGCGGGCCGAGGGGAGATTGTCTCCCTCCGCTCCGGCTGACGGAGTTCGCGGACTTCGCTGGAGGTGGAAGGGGCCTCCGCTTGCGGGTCCTCCACCGGGAGTTCGAAGTCCCGAAGGAACCCGACCAGCCGGACCTGCTCCGCCGGTTCGATGCCCATGCAAGGCGACCGGAGAGAGAACAGGCCGCCGATCTCACGGCGCCGTGCCTCCAGCAGTTCCTTGACGCGCATGGGAATCTGGTCGGCCTTGAAGACCTCCTTCGGGTCGGCGCCGTTCACCCGGTCGATGATGCCATGGTCGGATACGGCGACCATCACATCCATGCTGAAATTTTCGAAATCCTTCTGACCTCCCAGGAGAACCCGGCCGAGCAGCTTGGTCTTGTTCGCGCTGAGGACCGTGCGAAGGAAGTCTCTTTGCCGCGTCGCCTGCAGGATGGGCGAGGGCATGCCCTGCCAGGATCCGCCCATCAGCCGCATCCATTCGCCACGCTGGTTGACGCGCACCCGGGTCGAGACGCTCTTGCTTTCGATGATGACCAGCCCCCATCGGCTGATCACCAGATGATCGATCTGCGCGGTGTCCCCGCCTGCCGTGATCCGGATGTTGTTGAGAACCGCATAATCGTCGGACGAGGCAAAGGCGCGGCGCAGGTAAAAGGCCATCTGGCGTTCGGCACGAACCCCGGCCTGACGGGCCTGAAGGGGGAATGCATCCACGGTCACGGTCGCAACTCCTTGGGCTTATCGGACTGGGGGCGGCAGGATCGGGCCACCGCCAATGCGGAGCCGGAACGCACCCGTCGGAAACTCTTCGTTCCTTCATCCGAACCGATCTTGAGAAAGGGGTGCTCGGTCAGACACACAATAAAAGACGGCACTTATTTACACGAAAAATCAGTTTTGTCACGATCAAGGTCACTCATACATTTGAATGTACTGAGGAATCCGTCTGTTTGTTTTCTTATGATCTATCGGCATCATCCGCTCTGTGGTCGCAGATGCGAGTGGGCCGGGCGCTGCCCTTCCCGCTTTCCACGACCGGAATACACGCGGACGAAACAAATTTGCCGCGGTTGACACGACCGGGTTGTGGAGCCAGCAATGGCGCACGGGCAGGAAGATTTCAGCCGGCCCGTTGGGGAGGGGCCGGTGCTGGGACTGGATATCTGGATCGGACTCGGCGTCCTCGGGCTGATGGTCGGCAGTTTCCTGAACGTCGTCATCCACCGGCTCCCCATCATGATCGATCGGGCCGACGGATCGGCGGAGCGGTATGATCTCGTCCTGCCGCCCTCCGGCTGCCCGGCTTGCGGGCGCCGGCTGCGGATCCGCGACAACGTGCCGCTTCTCTCCTTCGCCCTGCTGCGGGGCCGTTGCGCCGGCTGCGGCACCCGCATCTCCTGGCGTTATCCGCTGGTCGAGGCGCTCGGGGCGGCGCTGCCGCTCGCCGTCGCTCCCGCCTTCGGCGATCCGATGCAGGCCGCCGCCGCCGCGGTCTTCTCCTGGTTCGCCATCGCCATCCTGTTCATCGATGCCGAAACGCAACTGATCCCCGACGCGCTGTCCCTGCCGCTGCTGTGGATCGGCCTGCTGCTCGGTGCGGGGGGCGTATTCGTCGGCGCACCGGCCGCGATCCTCGGCGCCGCCGCCGGATATGGCGCGCTCCGACTGCTGGGATGGGTGGCCCAAACCGCCCTCGGCCGCCCGGCGTTGGGGGCGGGGGACGTCAAGCTGTTCGCCGCGCTGGGCGCCTGGCTCGGCTGGCAGCCGCTTCCTGCCACGCTCTTCCTGGCATGCCTGACCGGAACACTGGCGGCGGCGATTCTCGCCCTTTTCGGGCGGCGATCCGGCCAGGCGCCCATCGCCTTCGGTCCTTTTCTGATCGCCGCCGGCCTGCTGATGCTCGCCTTCGGGCAGCACTTGCGCCCCATTCTGGGACCGCTCTTCCTCCGCTAACACTGCGCTGCAACACGAAAAATTCGCGCATGCATTCATTGGTGTGTGAAAGCAAAACTCCCTGCATTCAACCCAATGCATTAAAGGCGAAATTTCGATGTGTTGCTCCTTCCGCATTATCCATGTTAGACAATTCAACGTCCGTTTCGTCATCCCTTTGGCAAGTCGGTGCGCGCGCGGACAATATCTGTACCAATGCTTGCACGCGAAGGTATTCGCTGCGTCGGATCTTTTGAATGCGTATGCCGCGGCCGGAACGCCCCCTGACCGGGTCTTCCGGAACGGATTTTTTCGTTGTGTCCGGATGATGCCTCATCCGGGCAATGGGAAGGCTTTGGCTTGGGCAAGCCGGGCCTGGAACAGAAGGGAGCGCCAGGGATGGCATTTCGTGATTTCGTCGCACGCCCCCTCTCGGTCGCCATGGTACTGGCGACGCTTGCAGGCAGTCCCGCCATGGTCATGGCGGCCGACATTCCCTGGTCGGACAAGCTTTTCCAGCGCGAGTTCTATGACGAGGACATCCGTGTCGTCCTCACCCGGATCATGGAGGAGAACAGCCTGCGCGCCGACTTCCGCCCGGGCGTGCAGGGCACCGTCAGCTTCAATTTCAACAACATGCCTCTGCAGGCCGCGTTCAACAAGCTGATCGAGGAGAACAACCTCGAATACGCTTACGAGCCGAACAGCCGGACGGTGACCATCACGGCGCCGCTGCCCGGCCGCCTGATCACGCTGACCTATGCCGAACCGGCGCAGTTCCGCAACGCGGTGCAGCGCCTCGGACTGCGCGGCGAGATCGTCGAGGACAAGGACAGCAGCATCATCCTGGTGCGCGGCACGCCCGACCAGATCAAGCGGTTGGAGGAACTGGCGCAGGTCCTTGACAAGAGCGAGAAGACGCGCATCGAGGAGCTGAACAAGCGGCAGTCGGCGGACATGGACCGCGGCACCGGCGACGCCAAGCGCCGCGAGGCCGAGGCCGCCGCCCGCGAGCGCGAGATGAACGCCGAGAACCAGGCCCGCCTGCGCGAAGAGGTGATGAACACCACGGTCAAGGTGATCCCGCTGCGCTATGCCAGCGTCGGCGCCACCACCCAGACCTTCGGCGGCCAGTCCACCACCATTCCCGGTCTGGACGAAACGCTGCGCACCATGCTGGGGATGGGCGACGGCAAGGGCGGCAGCGGCGGACCGGCCGGCGGCGCCAACGGCCTGCCCAGCACCCCGCAGGAGCAGCAGGAGCTGGCCCGCATCCGCAAGGAGCTGGGGCTGGTGCCGCCGGTGATCTCCATCGACCAGCGCTCCAACGCCATCGTCGTGCGCGGCACGCCCTCGGCCATCCGCGAGGTGGAGACGCTGGTCCAGCGCCTCGACCGCCCGCTGCCGCTGGTCGAGATCGAGGTGATGATCGTCCGCGCCCGCCGCGGCGTCGCCGAGGAGCTGGGGGTGCGCTGGGGCTCGGCCAAGCTGCTGAACGCCAACGGCGGCACCTACGGCCTCGGCGTCAGCACCGGCATCTCCCAGGACAATCTCCAGGCACCGGGCGACTCGCTGCGGAAACAGATCGCCAGCCAGACCGCCACCAACACCTCCAGCGGCATCACCGTCACCAGCAATAACAAGGACACGACGACCAGCCCGCTGGAGCCGCTCAACCCCTTCACCCTGCTGCCGACCACCCTCGGCGGCACGCTGGCCTCCTTCGTCTTCCGCGGCGACACCTTCTCTCTGCAGACGCAGATCAACGCGCTGTCGGAGGCCAACAAGCTGCAGACCATCGCCGCCCCGCGGGTGGTCACGCTCAACAACATCGCGGCGAAGATCACCAACGACCGCTCGCAGTTCCTGGCCACCCCGCCGGCGCCGAACGCGCCGGGCACCTACCTTGAGGTGAAGGCCGGGCTTCTGCTGAACATCACCCCGTCGCTGATCGTCCGCGAGGACACCGGCGAGCAGGGGCTGATCCGCCTCAACATTAACGCCTCGGACAAGGACGTCACCCTGTCGCAGGGCCGCCCGACGCTGACCGGCAACGAGGTGCAGACCCAGGTGCTGATCCCCGACGGGTCCACCTTCGTCATGGGCGGCCTGATGAACGACACCCGCATCGAATCCCGCGACGGCGTGCCGGTGCTGGAGGACATTCCGGTGCTGGGCAACCTGTTCAAGTCGCGCGAATCGCTGTCCGACCTTCAGGAAACCATCTTCTTCATCACCCCGCGGCTGGTCCAGCCCTCCGACGTCTATGCCCAGGACATCGCGCAGCGCCGCTACCTGCAGGCCCAGCGCGCCAAGCTGGCCGACATGCGCCAGGACATCCAGTCCACCAGTCAGCTGCTCGATCTCGACACCCGCATGATCGAAGAGGACGAGTGACGCGCCATGCGCCTGCGGATCGTCAACTCGCTCAACGTGCTGGCCGGCACGCTCGCCATCGGTGCGGCGGCGCTGCTTCCCCTGGTGGACCGCAACCTGTCGATCGAGGCCGCGCGCGCCGAGCTGGAGGCGGCGGTTGGCCAGATCGCCAAGGCGGAAGCCGACACCTTCCCGAAGTTCGAACGGTTCGTCTACTTCACCAACCAGCCGCAGGACACGGCCAAGGCCTTCCAGTCGCTGGGGATCAAGGCGCCGTCCACCAACTTCGTCTTCGAAGCCTTCGCCGACGCCGAGAACGCGCTGGTGATCCGCGCCTTCACCGCCCCCGCCGCCCTGCAGCAGGGCTCCCTTCCTCCGATGCTCTACCGCTACCGCGTCCGTGCCGCCGGCACCGAAGGCGCCGGCGAGTGGACCGTCCTTTCCGGGCGTTCGCCGGGCCTGCAGCAGCTGCCCGGAACGCTCGCCGCCCTGCTCAAGTGAGGAGACCCCGTCGCATGAAGCCCGTGCTCCGCGCCCTCGTTCTCGCCTTCGCGGGCGTGGCCGCCGCCTGCACCGTGCAGAACCCGCCGCCGGCCGTGACGACCGAGCCGGCGTCGTTCCCCAAGACGACCGCCACCGGGACTGCCACCGGGACCGCTGCGGCGCCCACCGCCCTGGCCGCCGCCCCGACGCGCCTCGCGTCGCAGCCGTTCGTGCCGCCGCACTGGTCGGTCGGCGACACCTGGCGCTACAGCGACGGCTACGGCATGACCGTCGTCGAATCGAACGGCGAAACCGCGAAGTTCCAGCGCCTGGACGACCCCGCGCAGTGGTTCGTCATGCGCGGCCTGTTCCGCGAGGAGACGAAGTCCCGCGCTGCGCTGCGCAACGTCGTCTTCCGTTCCGAGAACCCGATGGAGCTGTTCGGCGCGCCGGCCGGCAAGCCGATCGTGTTCATGCGCGAATACACCCGCAACGGCGTCACCGTCCGGCACCGCACCTCCTGGACGATCGAGGGGCGGGAGACCGTCACCGTGCCCGCCGGCACCTTCGACACCGTGGTCGCGGTCATGCGCACCCGCAGCCTGACCGGCAACTGGGTCGGCTACGAGCGCTGGTGGTACAGCCCGGCCGCCAGGAACTACGTCCGGATGGAGTACAGGTACGGGGAGACGCCCGAGTCGTCCCGCGTCCTCGTCTCCTACAGCGTCAAATAGCGACTTACACTGCTGACATAAGGAGCAGCGGCAATGCATCACCGCAAGCGCAAGCAACAGGGGTTCACCCTGGTCGAGCTGATGGTCGTGGTGGCGATCATCGGCATCCTCGCCGCCATCGGCATTCCCCAGCTGACGCGCTTCGTCAAACAGGCGGAGACGACGGAACCGTCGCAGCGCATGGCCGACATCGCCCGCAACATCCAGGGCTACATCGACGCCAACCCCAACGCAACGGTGACCCAGCTGCAGACCAACCTGGACACCGCCAACACGATGTATCCGAACTGCACCGGAACGACCTGCATCGACAGCGTGGTGCCGACGGTGACGCTGCCGACCAATTCGGTTTGGAAATACGTCGTCTCGGTAAAGATCGGCGCGACCTCGCGCAGCGCCTCGGTCTGCATCGCCGCCCAGCGCTTCCCCAACGGCTTCGCCAGCACCGCCGACACCGGCGCCGTCTACTACTCCAACGCGGCGACCGCCGGCGAGGCGGGCTGGGACGGCCAGTACCACCGCGTCAGCTACATCAAGAGCGAGGCGACCACCAGCGTCGCAGCCGGCAACTGCGCCACGCTCGCCGAAACCGCGCCGGTGGCGAAGGCCGCCACCTGACCGCCGCATCCGCCACTCCCGCCTCCCCTCCCACCGGCACCGGACGCATGATGAACGACACCGACGATTTCGGTTTGGCCATCGCCTCCGGTGCGGTGCAGCCCCGCGGCCGCTACGAGAATTGGCGGCGGCTGGGGCGGGGCGGCACGGCGACGGTCTACCGCGTCTTCGACGCGGAGCTGAATTACGACGTGGCGATCAAGGTGCTCAACCCCGACGTCCTCGCCGACAGCAGCCTGCGCGACACCATGCTGCGCAGCATCCGCAGCGAGGTGCTGATCTCCCGCCTGCTGCGGCACGAGAACATCTGCCCGATCCACGACATCTATGACGGGCCGCGCGGCTTCGGCGTGGTCATGGACATCGTCGACGGCGTCGAACTGCGGCAGTGGATGGACGCCAACCGCAACACGCTGCGCGACACCGCGCCCGACCGGCTGACGCTGCTGAAGCACCTGACCGGTGCGCTGGCCGTGGCGCACACGCGCATCGTCCACCGCGACCTGAAGCCCCAGAACATCTTCCTGCGCGGCGGCGACATCGGCCGGCCGGTCATCATGGATTTCGGCTTCTCGGTGCTGGGCGCCAAGGTCGCCGGCGACTTCCTGGAAGCCTACACGCCGAAATACATGGCGCCGGAGCAGTTCGAGGCGCCGGAAACCGTCGACCGGCGCGCCGACCTGTGGGCGCTGGGCATCATCGCCTACGAGCTGTTCACCGGCCGGGTGCCGCCCAACTCGCTGCAGAACCTGCTGTCCACCGGGCAGGTGCCGCGCATCGCCATCGAGAACATCGAGCCGCCGAGCCGCTACAACGCCGCGGTGCCGCCGGCGCTCGACCGCCTCATCCTCCAACTGATGGCCTACCGGCCGGAGCGGCGCATCCAGGCGGCGGCGGAACTGCTCGACGCCCTGCGCGTGGTCGAACTGCTGAGCGAGCCCGGCGACCCGGGGCCGACCGGCCGTCGCGACGGCGCGGTCCTGATCTGCGGCGGCGAACATTACCTCGGCACCCGGGCCGGCGTCGGCGTTCTCCCCAACGAGCTGCCCGGCCGGCGCATCCGCCTGTCGCCCTTCCTCATCGACCCCCGGCCGGTGACCGCCGCCGACTTCGCGGAGTTCGTCACCGCCACCGGCCATCCGGCGCCGCCGCTGCTGGACAAGCGGCTGGCCTCGGCCGCCAGCCATCCGGTGGTCGCGGTCACCCATGCCGACGCGCAGGCCTACGCCCGCTGGGTGGGCGGCTTCCTGCCGACGGAAGCGCAGTGGGAATGCGCCGCGCGCGGCGGCGTGCCCTTCGCCGACTATCCCTGGGGCGCCGAGCCGCCGGGTCCGACGCGCGCCAACATCGGCCGCGCCTCCACCATGACCTCGCCGGTCGGTTCCTACGCCGAGGGGCGCAATCCCTACGGCCTGGACGACATGTGCGGCAACGTCTGGGAATGGTGCCAGGACGTGTACGACGACGCCTTCTACCGGACCCTGTCCAAGGATTCGCCCGATCCCGTCAACAGCCGCGGTGCCGGCCCGCGCGTCCTGCGCGGCGGCAGTTTCGAGAGCGTCCCGGTGCAGGGCCGCTGCGCGTTCCGGTCCTCCGCGCCGCCCGGCGAACGGCGCAGCGACATCGGTTTCCGCGTCGCCTACCTGCCCGACCTTTAGCCGCCGGATACCTGCCCCATGACAACGACCGAACGGCCCGCCCTGCGCATCCTGGTCCGCCACACCGACGGCAGCGAACTGCCGGCCGTGCTGGACGGCGGGCGCGACCGCTATGTCGTCGGCCGGCGCGACGCCGGCGGCGCGATTTCCGATCTGACTCTGGACGACAGGCATGTGTCGCGCCGCCACTGCGCCTTCGCCTGGGATCCGGTGCTGAGCGCCTGGACGGTGACCGACCTGAAGAGCGCCAACGGTACCCGGTTGAACGGCACGCCGGTGGACGAGGCGCCGCTGCCGGTGCGCAGCGGCGACCGGATCAACCTGGGCGCCACGCTGATGATCCTCAACACGGGTGCGCCGCAGGAGGATGCCGGGGACGCCGACCGCACCGTCACGGTCCACCCGTCAATCTCCCGCCTGCCGGCCGCCACCCCCGACGATGACGACGCCACCCTGCTGGGGGACGGCGGGGGAGCGACGGTGCTCATCCGCCCGGATGCGGCGGCGACCGTGATGCACCATCCGCAGACGCTTATGCGCGCGGTCCAAACCCCGGCCGCCACCCCATCCCCCGCTCCGGTGCCCGGCCCGCATCCGACGCCCGCTCCGACGCACACACCCACACCGGCCGCGGCCGATCCGACCGCATTGCCGGAGGTCGCCGGACCGGCTGATGACGGCTGGACCACCGGCTTCACCGCCGCACCGCTCCCCTCCCCTCCGCTGCCCCCTCCGCCGACGGTCGCGGAGGAGCGACGCGCCTTCGAACGGCCGGAGGGCGACGTCGTCCTGAACGGCATCGCCCGCGATCTGGTGCAGGCCAACCTGCTCGACGGGCCGAAGGCGGTGGCTCTGTGCAAGGTGGCGCGCGACACCGGGCGGACCTTCTTCCGCATGCTGGCGGAGGACACCAGCGTGCGCTTCCACGACGAGATCCACGCGCTCGTCGCCCGGCAGTTCGGGCTTGAGACCCTCGCCACCGAGAAGGAGCTGATGGAACAGGCGGTGGCCACCGGATGGCTGCCCTTCCCGCTCGCCGCCAAGCGCGGTGCGGTGGTGCTCGCGTCCGGCGACGGCGGGACGCTGCGCTACGCCACCATCGACCCCTTCGACCTGCCGCTCGACGACTGGGTCGCGCGCTGCGCCGGAAAGCCGACGCAAAGGCTGCTGGTCACCCCGGCGGTCTTCCAGTCGGCGCTGCAGCGCCTGAAGAACCAGGGGGAGGACGAGGACGGCAGCTCCAGCGTGCTGGTCATCGACATCCCGCCGGAGGTGGAGCAGCGCATCGCCACCCGCATCGAGGAGGCGGACGTCCCGCAGCTGGTCAACTACTTCCTCCAGCGCGCCTGCCTGCAGGGGGCGTCGGACATCCACATCGAGCCGACCGAGGACTATCTGCTGGTGCGCAACCGCGTCGACGGCATCCTGCACGAGGACACCTCGATGCCGGTGTCGATGCATCCGGAAATCTCGTCGCGCATCAAGATCGTCGCCGGCATGGACGTGGCGGAGAAGCGCCGCCCGCAGGACGGTCGCATCAGCTCGGTCATCCAGGGCAACCCCATCGACGTGCGCGTGTCCTCCTATCCGACGATCTACGGCGAGAAGATGGTGCTGCGCCTGCTCGACAAGAACGCACTGCGCCCGTCGCCCGAACATCTGGGCATGGTGTCGCGCGACCTGCGGCTTCTCTACGACAAGCTGGGCGCGCCCTACGGGCTGGTGATGATCTGCGGCCCGACCGGCTCGGGCAAGACGACGACCCTCTATTCCTGCCTGGGCAGCATCGACAAGAAGGCCAAGAACGTCCTGACCGTCGAGGATCCGGTGGAATACCGGCTGAAGGGCGTGCACCAGATGCAGGTCAACGACCGCATCGGCCTGACCTTCGCGTCGGGCCTGCGCACGATCCTGCGCCAGGACCCGGACGTCATCATGGTCGGCGAATGCCGCGACACCGAAACCTCGGCGATGGC
Organism: Azospirillum sp. Sh1; assembly: GCF_008365135.1. Classification (NCBI taxonomy): domain Bacteria; kingdom Pseudomonadati; phylum Pseudomonadota; class Alphaproteobacteria; order Rhodospirillales; family Azospirillaceae; genus Azospirillum; species Azospirillum sp. Sh1. Next base: position 14,901 of record NZ_VTTK01000040.1, read on the forward strand.
GATCCAGGCGGCGCTGACCGGCCACATCGTCTTCTCCACCATCCACACCAACGACGCGGTCGGCGTGGTGACGCGCCTGCTGGACATGGGCATCGACCATTTCCTGGTCGCCAACGCCCTGACCCTGACCATCGCCCAGCGGCTGGTGCGCAAGGTGTGCGGCCATTGCCGGACCGTGGTGACCGGCACCGAGCTGCGCCGCCAGCTGCGCGGCGACGGCATCTCCGCCGAACGGCTGGAGGCGCTCGGCATCGAGATCGACGACGACCTGACCTATGTCCAGGGGCTGGGCTGCGTGCATTGCCGCAACACCGGCTACAGCGGCCGGCAGGCGGCGTTCGAGGTGTTCGAGATGACCAACGCCGCCCGCAACATGATCCTGTCGCCGAACTTCAACGCCGACGAGCTGCGGCGCATGGCCCGCGAGTCCGGGATGACGACGCTGATCGGGCACGGGCTTCAGCTGATCGAGGAAGGCATCACCACGCACGCCGAGGTCATCCGCGTGCTCGGCGAAACCTACTGACGCGGGCCCGGCGATGGCGGTGAGCACACTCCACACCCTGATCTTCACGCAGCAGTTCGCATCGATGATCCGCAGCAACTTGCCGCTGGTCGAGGTGCTGGACAATCTGGCGGACGAAACGCCGCAACGCCGCCTGCGCGAGACCATCGCCACGGTGTCGGACGACGTGAAGCACGGCCACGACCTTGGGGCGGCGCTGGCCGCCCACCCCGGTGTCTTCGACGACGTGTACGTCAACGTCGTCCGTTCCGGCCTGGAATCCGGCCGGCTCGGCGGCGCGCTGGCGCAGATCGCCCATTACCAGAAGGTCATCCACGAGACCGGGCGGAAGCTGAAGGCGGCGATCGCCTACCCGGCCTTCGTCGTGCTGGCCTTCTTCGGCATCTTCAATGCGATGGTCTTCTTCATCCTTCCGAACTTCTCGAAGATGTACAAGAATTTCGGCAAGGCGCTGCCGGCGCCGACCCAGCTGCTGCTCGACCTCGGGCGCTTCTGGGCGGAGAACTGGTATCTGATCGTCGGCGTGCAGGCGGTGCTGATCGGCAGTTTCATCGTCTGGATCGCCAGCCCCGACGGCCGCGCGGTGTGGGACGAGATCAAGCTGCGCATCCCCCTCCTCGGCCCGCTGTGGCGGATGAGCGCGCTGGCGCGCTTCCTGCGCACGCTGGCGGTGCAGGTGGAGAACGACGTGTCGGTCCTCCACGCCCTGCGGCTGGCCGCCGACGCCAACGGCAACGTCTATATCCGCGAGATCCTCTACGACATCGCCGACGAGTTCGAGCGGGGGCGCAGCCTCGCCGCCAGCTTCCGCCGCTATCAGGTCTTCCACGGCATCGTCCTGCAGATGATCGCGTCGGGCGAGGAGGCCGGCATCCTGGACGAGCTGCTGATGTCGTCGGCCGATTACTTCGACAGCCTCGTGCAGGACCTGCTGGACCGCATCACCAGCCTGGTGAACCCGGTGCTGACCATCTTCATCGGCCTCGCGGTGGCCGGGATGATGGTGGCCTGCTTCCTGCCCGTCTTCCAGATGGGGTCCATGGTATGAGCGCGATCCGGCCTCCCGCCCGCCCCGCCGCCCGCTCCGGCATCCGCCGCGCCGCGAAAGACCGCGCCCAGGCCGGCTGGACGCTGGTGGAGCTGATGGTCGTCATCGTCATCATCGGCATCCTGGCGGCGATCGGCGGCGGCTATTACACCAACCACCTGCTGCAGGCCAACGTGTCCCAGGCGGTGCCGCACCTGATGACCATCGCCGCCAAGCAGCGCATCCACCACAACCGCACCGGCGTCTATCTGACCTCCACCAACGAGGAGGAGATCCAGAAGAAGCTGGGCGTCGACCTGTCGAACGCCGGCGATTTCTGCTTCATCACCCTGTGCACCGACACGACCAAGTGCGGCAATTACGGCAGTTCGCCCTTCACGGCCTCCACCCCCAGCGCCGCCACCGACGGCCCCTTCATCTCCACCGGCGGCAGCGAGACGACGCTCTTCCAGGTGCTGGCCCTGCTGCGCCCGAAATCGGCCTCCGGCACCACCACCGGTTCCGTCAGCGGCGCCGGACGGACCTGCAATCCCTCCTACTCGGAGGAGCCCAAGAAGCAGGAGCCGCAGGGCTGGGTGCGCGACACCGGCAAGGGCAGCAGCGGCCGTGTCGTTGTGCTCAGCTATCCGCCGCCGCCGGACGGCCGCGCCACCTCGTCGGTGACCATCGGCGGGCACACGGTGACGCTCGACTGGCGGCAGGGCATCGCGATGTCCGACACCCTGACCGAGTAGGGAGACGGACCGATGCTCCCTCCCCGCCTCACCCGGCAATCCGGCATCACCCTGATGGAGGTGATGGTCGGCATCGTGTTGGTCGGGATTCTCGTGCTCGGCATGAACGGCCTGTGGGAAGCCGCCGCCCGCCAGCTCGACGAGGCCTCGCTGCGCCAGCGCGCGGTGTTCCGCCTGAACGGCGAGATGGAACGGCTGAGCGCGCTGTATATATTCGCCGCGGGACCGTCCAACCCGGTGGAGGTCCAAGACTACGCGACTTCGGCAATTCCGGCGCGGGTCGGGTCATACATCGGCACATCGGTTAGTGGGAAACGGCTCATTTACGCCGACAACACCACCACCCCGGCGGTAACAACTTCGCCCACGACGTTTGCGCAGACCGTAAACACCGACGGCCAGAACGCCAACACTGTCTACAGCCAAATTTATTATCTCGATGCTGGCAGCGTCGGAACCTCGACGGACGACCGCAACCTCGTCTGGCTTGACCGTGACCACGCGGTGCTGGCGCAGTTGAGTTGGGAACTAAGCGCCTTCCCAGACACCGGAGCCAGTGGTAACAGGAAGTGCAGCGGTGGAGCCTGCCAACTGCTCACCCTCTATCTCGATTATCCATTCCGCTACTCCACCGACACGGTGGACCCGCGCGGCGACATGGGACCGGTGGAGACCATCACGCTCCAAACCATCGTGGGGCAGCGATGAAGAGCCGGCGCGACGCCCAGCGGGGCTTCACCCTGATCGAACTGATGGTCGCCGGCACCATCAGCCTGATCCTGCTGGCGGCCATCGGCGGCGTGCTGTCGGATTCGCTGCGCACCGCGGCGGCCCTGAACAGTCAGGTCGCCATCAACCGTCACGCCCGCGAGATCTTTGAAATCCTTGCCTTCGGCGGCAGCAACGAGAACGCGAACACCACCGCCAGCGGCTCCGTTCTTCCCTTCAACTACGTCTTCGGCCTGCGCGGTCGGAATCCGACCATTATTGTCGCCGATCCGTTCAAGATGCCCAAGGTCGAGAACTCGCAAAATCCCTTCCTCAGCCGCAGTGCCGACGGCGGCACGCGCCTGTACCGCTTCGGCCTCGGCCGCGACGGCAGCGTTCCGTTAGGCAACCCGGTGGACGCCCAGCTTGCAGAGCAGATCCAGGAGGTGACGGTCCCCTGCACAGGAACCGACCTGCCGGTACAGGGATGCGCCGTCGCGACCAGTGCGACGATGCAGGGCTACCTGCGCTCCGACCCGACGCTGTCAACGTCCGCCTCGCGCGGCGGCATCACCACGCTGGCCTTCCAGTTGATCGACCCGCAGGTGCAGGGAGCGCCGCATGCCTATAACACCGACTACACGGTGACTTACTGGACCGCCTTCACCGGCCTGCAGGATAAACCGTTGCCATGGTAGCGAGACGCCACTGCGCCCGAGAGCGCCAGCAGGGATCGGTCCTCGTCGCCGTGATGGTGTTCATGGCGCTGCTGATGCTGTTCGCCACCACGCTGATCAACCACCTGCTGGTGTCCGAAGCCGAAGAGGTGGAGTCGCTGCTGGCCGAGACCCGCGTCTATTGGGCGATGAACGGCCACCTGAACTATATGCTCAGCCGCGCCAGCGCGCAGGGGCTGTGTGCAAACGGCGAGAAGAAATCAACGCTGGCACTCAATCAAGCAGATGCCTGCACTGCCGAGAACGATGGCACCGGCAGCTATCCCTCTTACTCCGGCCGCAACAAATACAGCCGAGTTGGCTCGCTTCAAGACTATCTCGACGGCTCCGGCGAACTTCAGCAGAGCGGCACCATCGACAACCCTGGTTCACTGGTCTGGTACTACCCACAGAACGCCAACGCCACCAACATCGGCACCACTGCGCTCAACGACACAAACGTGACCAATGACGCCAACAAATACCACTTCTCAATTCGCGGCGTGGTTAGCGATTTGGAAATTCCAAATGGAAGCAACACAAACGACGGCCAGTTGCGCGTCGATTTCGAGGTCACCGACGTAACGGATTCTACCACCCTGCCCGTCCTGCGGAACATCGCAGATCGTGTCGGCCGGCTGACGGTGGGTTTCTGCGTTCTCGATCAAACGGGCGGCAGCCCCCCGCCTGCCGCCACATCCTGCGCCACCACTAAGGATGAGGGGTCCTCCCTCATCCAATTCATCCAGCGCAACTTCCCCTTCTCGTATTAGCGAGGCGCCATGACCGCTCCGTCCCAGACCCTTGCCCTGCCCCGTACGGGTGGCCTGCTGACCGCGGCGCGGCGGCTGTTCGCTCCGTCGCGCAAAGGGGCCGATGCGGCGGCGGGCACCGGCATCGCCTATCTGCACTGCACCGACATCGGCTGGAGCGCGCTCGTGCTCGATCCCGCATCGCCCGGCGCGCCGACGGCCTTGTCGGGCGAGCCGCCGGCAAAACAGGCGCCGGCACCGGGCGAGGAGCGGCTCGACACCGTCTTCGCCGCCGCCGCCGAGGCGTTCGAACGGAACCGCGTCTCCATCGACCGGCTGCATGTGCTGACCGACGATCCCGGCATCTTCTACACCGACACCCGCGGCGAGCAGTTCAACGCCGCGGAGAAGACCTCCCCCGCCGTGCTGCGCGCCTATGGGGCGGAGCAGCTGAATGCCCCACACGCCATCTTCGGCTTCGCCCCCTTCGGCCAGAAGGGCGGCAAGACGCGCCAGAACGGCGTCGCCGCCTTCGCCAGCGCCAAGCGCGCCGGCGGCTGCCTGGGCCGGCTCGACCGGCTGGCGCTGAAGGTCGTGTCGCTGGTGCCGGTGGCCGACATCCTCGTCCGTCGCGCCCATGACCTGGGCGGCGCCACCTATGGCGCGCTCTATGTCGGCGGACAATCCAGCCAGCTTGTGGTGGCCTGCCCGCGGCACGGCACGGTGACCAGCCGGGTGCTGCCGGTCGGCGTCATGTCGCTGGTGGAGGCGGTGGCGCGGGAGTCCGGCATCGGCGTCGATGACGCATTGCGCGCGTTGCGCGAGCGTTCGGTGGCGGACGAGGTGATGACGCTGGAGCCGCTCGGCGACGACGCCGAGATCACCCGCAGCGCCATGGACCGCATGATCGGACCGGCGCTGCGCCGCATGGTGGCCGACATCGAAGCGACGCTGGAGTTCTTCGACACGCAGCGCGTCTCCGACCGGCCGCAGCGGCTGGAACTGTTCGGCGCCTGGGAACGGGTGAACGGCCTCGCCGATTTCCTGGCGGCCTCGCTGCCGGTGGCGCCGTCGCCGGTCACCGTGCTGGAGCTGTTCCAGCGCCAGCCGCCGGGCGACTGCATCAACCTGCTGCAGCACACCGGATCGGACCTGCAGATCGGCCAGACCCGCTACAGCCTGCATGGCGACCGTCTGGCCGCCGCCAAGAAGCCGGAGCGTGCCGATGGCCGGGCCGGAGCCGGGCGCCCCGGCGACCGCAGGCAGCAGCCGGGGCGCCGCGGCTCCCGCTCCCGCCCCGCCGCCAACCAGGGGGTGGCCGGGCTGCTCGCACGGCTGCGCGGCCAGCCGGCCGGCGACGGCGAGGAGGCGCCCGGCAGCGACCGGCAATATTTCCTGCTGTTCGGTCTGGTCTGCGGGCTTCTGCTGCTGGTGGGTTGGCAGAGCTACGACGACCTTCAATCCCGCCACCGCAACGCCATGGCGCGCGTGTCGCAGCTGATGGACGAGAACGCGCGCATGCGCCGGGCGGTCGCCGGCAGCGAGCGGGTGCAGGCGGCGGCGTCGACCGACAAGGTGCTGTGGACCGAAAAGTTCCTGGCCATCGGCCGCAACATGGACAAGCCGATGTGGCTGACCGACGTGTTCCTCGCCACCGAAACCCGCACGGTGGGCGGCAGCAGCGTCGTCAGCAAGAAGCTGGTGCTGGAAGGTGCGGTCCTGCCCTCCACCGTCGGCCATATCCTGGAGATCTCGAAGTTCATCGACCGGCTGGAAAAGGACACCGTCGGCTTCATGGACGATTTCCGCGAGATCCGCTTCCACGGCGCCAGCCTGGACCAGGCGGAAAGCGACCCGATCATCCGTTTCGGCATCGAAGCCTGGTACGACGAGAACAAGCGTGTCCAGACGCGGGCCGCCACCCCGGCCGGCGGCGCCGGCGGCGGAGCGCTCGGCGACATGCAGTTGAAGGTGCGCGAGCGCAACGAGGCCATCGAAACCCACGCGCCGGTATCGGCGCGCTGAGCGCGGCGGCTGACGACAAGGACCCGGAGACCCCCATGGACGCCTTCCTCAGGAAACACCGCGCCTTCCTGCTGTCGACCCTGTACCTGATCACCGGGTTGATGCTGCTGGGCTACGCCACCCTCTACAGCAGGCGCGACGTGGCCATCGCCGACGCGCTGCAGCTGAACCGTCTGGTGGAGGAGGAGAACCGCGCGCTGGCGGAACTGGCCAAGAAACAGAAGAAGGCGGAGGCGGCACCGCAGGAGGGCATCCGCTCGCTGCCGACCTTCCTGGAGCGCATCAACTCCATCGCCCAGAAGACCACCGTCATCATCAAGGAGCTGACCCCCAGCCGCGACACCGACCTGAAGTTCCTGCTGAAGATCACCTCCGACTACATGACCTTCCTGCGCTTCGCGGCGGAGCTGGAGTCGCTCAATCTGGTCATCAACGACCTGCAGGTGCGGCCCTACGATCCGACCAAGACGCCGCCCGTCCATGCCATCGAATTCTCCATCACCCCGCGCAACGACGCAGCACCCATGTCCGACGACCGCGTCGTGGCCCTGCGCGATCAGGTCGCCAGCCTCGACAAGCGCAACCCGTTCCAGCGCTTCGCCTTCAACGCCACAACCAAGGAGGTCTCGGCCGAGATCGACCTGACCTGGATCCACAAGCTGTCGGGCGTCGGCCGCGTCGGCGACCGCAAGGTGGCGACGATCAACGTCAGGAACGAGACCAAGGACTACAGCGTCGGCGACGAGCTGGAGCCCGGACTGACCATCACCGCCATCGAGAACGATCGCGTGCAGCTCCAGAAGAAGACGGGCGACGGCACGACGCGCTACGTCATGCGCTTCCGCCGCTCCGCCGTCTCCAAACAGCCCTGATCGCGGGGGGCGGTCATTCCCGGCTCGCCGTGCGCACCAGCCTGGAGGCTTCGGCCACGGCGGCGTCGAAGGGATGGCGGTCTGACGGATAGAGCATGCCGACGCGGCGCACATAGGCCTGGGTTTCGGCATAGGGCGGGATGCCGCCATGCCGTTCCACCGCGCCTTCGCCGGCGTTGTAGGCGGCCAGAGCCAGGCGGACGTCGCCCTGGAAATAGGCCAGCAGCCAGCGCAGGTACTTCATCCCGCCCATCAGGTTGCCGACCGGGTCGAACGGGTCGGCCACGTCGAAACGGCGGGCGGTCTCCGGCATCAGCTGCATCAGCCCGCGCGCCTTCGTCGGCGATTCGGCGCTGGCTTCGAAATTCGACTCCACCGCGATCACCGCCAGCACCAGCCGGGGGTCGAGCGAGAAGCGCGGCGCCAGATCGCGCACGGCATCGGCGACCGCGCCGCGCGCCGCCAGCTCGCGGAACCGGGCGGTGTCGGGAATGAAGACCGGCGCGACGGACCGGTGCCGGCCCTCGCTCCGGCACGCCGGCTGGGGGTGAGGCTTGCCGGGCGGCAGAAGCTTCAGCATCCGTCTGGCGTCGGCCTCTCCTCCTTGCGCGGCGGCGGCGAACCAGTCGAAACCGCGCACCGGGTCGCGGCGCACGCCCAGGCCGGTCCAGAGAAACCAGCCGACCCGGAACGATGCCTTCGGATGCCCCTGCCGCGCCAACCCGCAATAGAGCGCATAGGCCCTGCCGAGATCGGTGGGCACGTCCCTGCCCGTCTCATAACGCTGGGCAAGGTCGAACTGCACGTCGGCGTCTGCCGCTGCCGCCGTTCCCGCAAGGCAGTACACCGCTGCCGCGGCAAGGGTGCAGGCCGTCCGCCTCATGGGATGACGATTCATGGGATGACTGTCGTCGTCTGCCCCGGATTCACCACCGACACGACGCCGCCCCAGTTGCACAGGCATTTCGACACGTTGTCCAGCGCCGGCATATGGTCCAGCGTCACCGTCGGCGCGCCCGGCACCCAGGGCGACAGGGTGGCGGGAATGCAGGGCATCGGGGTCAGCACGCCCATCGCCGCCGCCGTCGCCGAGGCCACCGTCGGGTTGGCGAGGCTGGTGCACATGCCGAACGGCAGGATGTTGACCATCGGCTTGTGGTCCGTGATGTTCGCCGCCGGCTGGTTCCCGTCCATGACGCCATGGACGGGAAGCACCACGAAGGTCGAGGGGGCCATCCCGAAGCTGCATTGAAGCGTCGCGCCGTTCACCACCTGCATCGGCATGCGTGCTTATCCTTTCAAATCACCGCCCAAATCACCGCCCAAATCACCGCTGTCGGAACGACTGCATCGACTCAAATCATACTGGGGCATGGTCCCATTTGCCAGAATGCCCATGCTATCCGCTCAAATCCTACCGCCCCCGCCGCTTCGGATCGTTTCTTGGGATCGACACCACCCCTGTTGCGGCCAACGATAACAATCCATGCCGAATTCCTTGCGGATTTGAATAAACCTGCCGATGCGCGGGAGTCAACATGCTCCAGGCCGCCCCGCCGCCGGACCCGATACGGCGGATCGGCGGGCGCCGGACAAACCGGGCGGCGCAGCAAAACCTTGCCTGCCGGTGATTGTTCAGGTCCTTATCCAGATGGGCGGATCGGGTATCGGCCGGACAGGAGCGGGCGCTGGTGCGCATTCACATCATCAATCCGGCGGCGGATTTTCCCGGCTACCACACGGCCGATTTCTTCGCAGCCTGGGGACTTGGCGGGCGCAGCTCGGTGGCCGACCTGTCGACCACCACCCTGGCCGCCTTCGTGCCGCCGGACTGGGACATCCGCCTGACCGACGAAGCGATCACGCCGCTGCCGGACCGCCCCACCGCCGAGGACGCCGACATCGTCGCGATCACCGGCAAGTCGTCCCAGCGCAACCGCATGCTGCAGTTGGCCGACCGCTACCGCGCGATGGGACGGCGGGTAGTGATCGGCGGCTCCTATGCCTCGCTCAGCCCGGAGGATGTGCGCCCCCACGCCGACGTGCTGGTCACCGGCGAGATCGAGGACATCGCGGCGGAGCTGTTCGCCGATCTGGCCGCCGGCCGGCCGCGCGACCGCTATGAGGGGACGCGTCCCGACCTTCGACACTCTCCCCTGCCGCGCTGGGACCTCTATCCCAACGAGAGCGCCAACATGGGGGCGATCCAGACCTCGCGCGGCTGTCCCTTCCAGTGCGATTTCTGCGACGTCATCCAGTATCTCGGCCGCAAGCAGCGCCACAAGGATCCGGATCAGGTGATCGCCGAACTGGATGTCCTGCACCGCCACGGCTACCGCAGCGTCTTCCTGGCCGACGACAACTTCACCGTCTACCGCAGCCGCGCGCACGACATGCTGACGGCCCTGCGGCGGTGGAATGAGGCGCATGCCGACGCGCCGATGCGCTTCATGACCCAGGTGTCGATCGACCTCGCCCGCGACGCCGATCTGATGGCGGCCTGCAAGGCGGCCGGGCTGGACAACGTCTTCATCGGTATCGAGACGATCAACGAGGACAGCCTGCGCCAGTCCGGCAAGCTGCAGAACCTGTACCAGTCGACCTCGGACGCGCTGGCCACCATCCTGTCGCACGGCATCGCGGTGTCCGGCGGCATCATCGTCGGTTTCGACGCCGACGGGCCCGACATCTTCGACCGGCTGGCCGGCTTCATCATGGATTGCCCGGTGCCGGTGCTGTCGGTGGGCGCGCTGGTGGCGCCGCCGGGCACCCCGCTCCACGACCGTCTCGCCGCCGAGGGGCGGCTGGCCGGCGACGCCGCGCAGAGTGCGGCCAACCCGTTCACCACCAACATCCACCCGGCGCGGATGAGCCGGCGGGACCTGCTCGACGGGCTGGCGCGGCTGTGCGCCGACATCTATAGCCCGGCCGCCTACGGCCGCCGGATCGCGAAGTTCCTGGAGGCGTACGGTGGAGCGAACCGTCCCGCGCAGGCACCGCAGCCGATCCCGCTGTCGCCGCTGCTGCGCAGCGTGCTGAAACGGTTGTCCGGCTTCGGCCCCGCCGAAAGGCAGATGATCCTCGACGCCATGACCGCCGCCCGCTTCAGACCCGACGCCCAGGCGGAGGTGTTGGGGGCGCTGGGCCGCTATGCCCAGATCCGGCACATGCTCGGCGCCACCGCCGGGAGTGCCGCCGGGTGAGCCGGACCGCCCGTTTGATCCGTCGGTGATCCTGCTCAACAATATCGTTCATGTACTTCATTTGGCGCAGCTTTGCGAAGCGCCACAGCTCGCCGTTCTTCTTCGTCGTCTTGGCCGCACTCGGGCAGGCGGCAATCTTATCCATCGTGAGGGTGCGCGGTTTCACCGTATGCGCCTGCTTCAGCGCCTTGCGGAAGAGTTGCCTCCCCGGCTGCTTCCTCAATGATCCAGTCGACGAAGGCGTGGACGTTCGCCCGCGACGCGACCTGGGGCGGATACACGAGGTAATAGCCGAACCCCGCCGGGCAGGACTCCGCAAAGGGGCGGACCAGCCGCCCGGCCGAGAGATCGTCGGCAACGATCAGGCTGCGCCCCAGCAGCACCCCATGCCCGCCGACGGCCGCCTGGGTCGCCGTCACCGAGGAATTGAAGCGCAGTCCCCGGTTGAGGTCGATGGCCTGCTCCAGCCCGACCGTTTGCAGCCAGACCCGCCATGACGGGATCGGCCCTGCGAGATTGATCGTCTCGTCGTGCAGCAGCGTATGGTGCCGCAAGTCGTCCATGCTCCGCAACGGAACGGCGCCGGACAGCAGCCGCGGGCTGCACACCGGAAACAGTTCCTCCTCGAACAACAGCACGCTTTTCAGGCCGGGGTAGGAGCCGGGACCATAGCGGATGACGATGTCCACCTCGTTGGCGGAAAAATCCACCAGCCGCACGTCCGCGTCGATGCGCAGGTCGATGTCGGGGTGGCGCGTCCGAAAATGCTCGATGCGCGGCATCAGCCATTTGGCCGCGAAGGACGGCGACATGCTGACCGTCAGGACGCCGCCCGCGGCCAGCCGCTTGACCTGCCCCATGGCGGCCTCCATCAGGTCGAAGCTGCGCCGCAGATCCGGCAGCAGGATCTGCCCCGCCTCCGTCAGCAGCACGCGTCGGCCGCTGCGTCGGAACAGCGGCACGCCGAGATAATCCTCCAGCGTCCGCACCTGATGGCTGATCGCCGCCGGGGTGACGCGCAATTCTTCCGCGGCCCGGGCGAAACTGAGGTGGCGGGCGGCGGCCTCGAAGGCGCGGAACCCACTGAGGGGCAGCAACGGTCGTGACATCGACAAACCCACCTTGTCGATTCGATGAGGAAAGCTCGTTTGCCGTTCTACGCGTCCTGCGGCATTTTTCAATGCGAAAGCGGGACGGCAAGACAACGCGGTCGCAAGTTTCGACGGTCCTCCGGTTCCCGCCTCACAACAGAATTTCTCATCGTTTCAATCCACGCCAAGGGGCGGAAAACGACCCGCGGGTGGCGGGTCATCCACACACGCCCCTTGTTCGAACCCAAAGGATCCATCATGAGCACGCAGAGGGTTGCGCTGATCACCGGCGCGTCGCAGGGCATCGGTGCGGGTCTGGTGGCGGGCTTCCGCGAGCGCGGTTTCGCCGTCGTCGCCAATTCCCGCTCCATCAAGGCCAGCGACGATCCGAACGTCGTGACCGTCGGCGGCGACGTCGCCGACCCGGACACCGCCAAGCGCCTGGTGGACACTGCCCGCGAACGCTTCGGGCGCATCGACACGTTGGTCAACAACGCCGGCATCTTCGTCGCCAAGCCCTTCACCGAATACACCGCAGCCGACTACGCGGGGGTCGTCGCCACCAACCTGACCGGCTTCTTCCATGTGTCCCAGTTGGCCGCGGCGCAGATGCTGAACCAGGGCGGCGGGCACATCGTCAACATCACCACCACGTTGGTGGAACAGCCGCTGGCCAGCGTGCCCGCGGCGCTGGCATCCCTGACCAAGGGCGGCTTGGACGCGGTTGTCCGCTCGCTCGCCATCGAATACGCCGGCAAGGGCATCCGCGTGAACGCGGTGTCGCCGGGCATCATCAAGACGCCGATGCACGCCCCGGAAACGCACGAATTCCTGGCCGCTCTGCACCCGGTGGGCCGCCTGGGCGACATTCAGGACATCGTGGACGCGGTGCTCTACCTCGACTCCGCCAACTTCGTCACCGGTGAAACGCTGCACGTCGACGGCGGGCAGCATGCCGGTCGCTGGTAAGGCCCTGGCGGTAACGCCATCAAACGGAAAGGACGCACCCGATGCCGTACGTGAACATCCAGATCACCCGCGAGGGCACGAGCCCCGGCGCAACCGGCGCGACGCCGGAGCAGAAGGCGACCCTGATCAAGGGTGTCAGCGACCTGTTGTTCGAGGTGCTGAACAAGCCGCACGCGGCGACCTTTGTCGTGATCGACGAAGTTCCCATGGAGAACTGGGGTGTGGGCGGGTTACCGGTTGAGGAATACCGGCGCCAAACGGCGGGCAAGACGTCTTGAACCGCCGCCCGGCGGTCAACCGCGAAGAAGCCCCCTCCCCTTTGGGGTGAACCGCGCCCGGTTTCCCTGCAACTGTATTCGGGCTAAGCGCTTCTTCCGCAAGCTGCCGAAAGCCTTGCGCTACACCCCGCGCGTCGTCGTGACGGACAAACTGAAATCCTATGCGGCGGCGAAGAAGGAGCTGAAGCTCGGGGGCGGGCACCGACAAAGTCGGTATCTGAACAACACCTGCGAAGTCTCCCACCAGCCGACCCGATGACGCGAGCGGCATATGAAGACGTTCAAATCAGCCCGGCTCGCCCTTGCCGCCGTTCCACCGCTGCGGGATGGCGGCGCGATGGCCCTGACCCGCCCGCGCGAGATCACGCTGGAGGTCGGCGGCGGCCAGCCGGTCAGCCTGCCGTCCCCGGCGTCCAGCGTCTTCACTTCGGCCCCCGAGATCGCCGACGTCCAGCCATCCGGGCCGCAAGCCTTCTTCATCATCGCCAAGGCGCCGGGCCGGGCCAGCGTCCATGCGCTGTCGATCGACAACAAGCAACTGCCGTCCTTCACCGTCGTCGTCACCCTGCCGATCACCGACCTGCGGGCGAAGCTGTCGGCCCAGCTTCCCGAGGCGGCCATCGACGTGCAGAGCACCAGCACCGGAATCGCGCTGACCGGCTCGGTCGCCTCGCCGGCAGCCGCGCGTCACATCGGCGAACTGGCGGAGCGCTACGTCGGGCAGGGCCAGACGGTGGTCAACCTGCGTGTCCGCGTCGCCGAGGTGTCGCGGCAGATCACCAAGGAATTGGGGTTCAACTTCAACGGCATGTTCAACCTCGGCTCCTTCGCCTTCGGCATCGCCAGCGGCCGCGGCATCCTGGACGCCGCCGGAAATCTCGTGCGGGCGACGCCGCCCACCAGTTCGCTCGGCGGTTCCTATCGCTCGAACGGCGGCAAGGTCGATGTGAACGCGGTGGTCGACGCGCTGGCCGAGGACGGGCTGATCACCGTTCTGGCCGAGCCGAACCTGACGGCCCTGTCGGGCGAAACGGCCAGCTTCCTGTCGGGCGGGGAGTTTCCCATCCCGGTTGCCCAGGCCGACCGCACCACCACCATATAGTTCAAAAAATACGGCGTCAGCCTGGATTTCGTGCCGACCGTGCTGGCCGGCGGCCAGATCAGCATGCGCGTCCGCCCGGAGGTCAGCGACGGCATCCGCATCCCCGGCCTGACCGTGCGCCGCGCCGAAACCACCATCGAACTGGCGAGCGGCCAGAGCTTCGCCATGGCCGGGCTGTTGCATGCGGAGGAGGCGGCGCGAACCGCCCATCTCGACCTCGACGACGCCGGGGTTCGCGCGAACCTCGCCTTTTACGACACGGTGCGCCCGATGGCGACGCGGTGAGGCGGGCATGATGGCGATGCGCAACACGGTGCCGTTGGCCGAACGCCGGGGAACCACCACGCTGGAGCTGGCGCTGATCGCGCCGGTGCTGATTGCGACGATGGTGGCGCTGGCCGAATGCAGTTACGCGATGACGGTGGACGGCCTGCTGAACCACGCCGCCGAGATCAACATCGGTCCCAGCCACACCGATTGGCTGGCATCCGGCAGCTACAAGGGTTCTGTCGGGTGTTGATGGGATGGACGCCCCCCGATCCTCGTGAGTGATCCCATTTGATGAGAGCGCGAGGCTTTGTCACGGCAACTGAGTCGGCAAGTAGGAATTGCGAAATTCGCAACTGGTTCGCGCCGCGGCGGTCGCGGCCTGCCAGTCGGCCACGGCCTGTGCCCGGAAGGTGTGCAGGGTGCGGCGGGAGACCAGATGGCGCTGGACGAGCACCTGCAACACCTCGCCTTCGTCATCACCTTCCCGCCATAAGTACATCAGCTTTCTGCTGCCCCTGATCACCATCTCGTCCGGATGCCAGCGCGGGCTGGGCTTGGGCCGGAGGCGCCACAGGTTGCCGGCGATGGCCGGCCCGAACTTCACCACCCAACGCCGGACCGTCTCGTAAGACACCTCGATCCCACATACCGCCAGCAGTTCCTCGACACCCCGGTAGCTCGGCGTGAACCGGAGATAGAGCCAGATTGCATGCTGGATGATCGCAGGCGGGAACTGCTGGCGGGCAAACGAGAGCGGCGACATTCGGTGAGATTACCGTCACAGCCGCCGGGCCACCGTCGTTGGTGTGACAATGCCCGAAAACCTATTTCAGATACCGGGGGTAGCGAACCATTTTATGGTTCCAGCGAGTGCGTTACATGGGTGCTCCCGTAAGATTTCATGGTTCCATCCAGACTTTGCGACGGAACCCGCCACGGTCCCCCAACGGCTTCCTTGACCATTGTAGCGTCTACCCCTACCCTCCCGCCCTGTTCATGCTGGGGAGGGGACGGTGAAGGGCGAGGAGTTGCGAACCCAACGGGAAGCGAAAGGACTGTCGCAGTCCGAATTCGCCGTCTGGCTGAACGGGCGGCTGCAGCGCCGCTATGACAAGCAGAAGATCAGCCGCTGGGAAAACGACGCCGAACGCATCCCGGCGGCCGTCGATGCGCTGATGACGCGCGAGATCGCCGGGCCGGAGCCGGAAAGGCTGGGCGGCCCTGCCCTGGTCGTCGTCGTGGCCAACCAGAAGGGCGGCTGCGCCAAGACGGTGTCGGCGGTGAACATCGCCTCGGCGCTGGCGCTCTCCGGCTATTCCACCATGCTGATCGACTGCGATCCGCAGGCCAATGCCACCCAGCATCTCGGCATCGATTCCTACACGATGGAGACGGAGGGCAAGACCCTCTACTACGTCATGCATGGCGACCTGGAACTGGACGACATCCTGGTCACCGTGCCGGAGAGCGGCCTGCGCGTCGCCCCCTCCTCCATCCGCCTTGCCGAGACGGAAGTGGAACTGGGCAAGGAAGCCGGCGGCGACTTCATCATGAAGGAGAAGATCGCCGCAGCGAAGCGCAGCTTCGACTTCATCGTCATCGACACGCCGCCCAACATCGGCGAGCTGACCAAGAACGCCATGGTCGCCGCCCACACCGCGATCATCCCCTGCCAGACCGAGAAGTTCAGCCTGCTCGGCATGGCCTTCCTGCTAGAGAACGTCGCGAAGATCCGGCGGCGGATGAACACCGCCCTTGGGGTGCTCGGCATCGTGCCAACCATCTTCAAGCAGCGGGAACGCAACGACCGCGAGGTTCTGGAGCAGATCCAGGAACAGTACGGCCCGCATCTGCGGGTGTTCGATCCGGTGCCGAAGGCGTCGGTCTATGCCCAGGCGACCTCGGTCGGCCGCGCGGCGGTGGAAGCGATGCCGGACGTGGCCGGCGCCGCCGTCTATCGCGACGTCGCCTCCGCCCTGGTCGAGGAACGCACCGCCCGCATCAAGGAGGTCGACCGTGTCGCGTAGTCTTCTCGGCAAGGCAACCAAGCCGGCGCAGAGCGCCACCGCAGCCGCAAGGATGAAGGACGCGCTGTTCGGCCTCAGCCGCCACGCGCCGCATCTGGTCGAGGTGCCGGTCGACCGCATCGCTCCCAACCCGAACCAGCCGCGCCGCGAGTTCGACGAGGAGGAACTGCGCGGGCTGGCCGCCTCCATCGAACGTCACGGGTTGCAGCAACCGATCGGCGTGCGCCAGACCGCCGACGACAGCTGGCAGCTGGTCTATGGCGAGCGGCGGCTGCGGGCGATGCGGCTCCTGGGACGGGAGACCATCTTCGGCATCCTGTTCACCGGCGACGACGACGAGGAGATCGCCATCGTCGAGAACCTCCAGCGCAGCGACCTGAACCCGCTGGAGGAATCCGACGCGCTGGCCCGGCTGGCCGAACGGCACGGCTACTCCCACCGCCAGCTTGCCGAGGCGCTGGGCCGCAAGAAGACCTACGTCACCATGATGCTGTCCTTCCAGCGTCTGGCCCCGGCGATCCGCGAGGACTATCCCCTGCTCCGCCCGACCAAGGCGAAGCTGGAGGCGCTGGCCGCCATTGACGGTCAGGACGAACAGGTCCGCGCCTGGGAAAAGCTGAAGCGCGCCGAGGCCGGCTCCCCGCCCTCCCCGGCCGCCGCCCAGCCCAGGCGCGAACCGGTCGGCACCCCCGCCGGCGTCGCCTCCAGCGCCCTGCCCCGGCGCGCCGCCAAGCCGGTCTTCCAGGCCCGCGACGTGCTGCAGGAGCTTCAGGCCAAGCCTCAGCCGCTGTCCGACACCGACCGTCAGGCGCTGGCCGACATGCGCACCGCCATCGACGCCATCCTGGCCGACGCCGGAAAGTAAGACTGGTCGGAATCCGACCACCGCAAGAAGGGTGGTCGGATTCCGACCAGTGATGTCCCAGCGGCGTCGGAAGCGGGAGAGAAAGCTATCTCCCCTCCCCGCCCGCATTCGCCAGCCGATGCCCGATCAGCTTCTGCGGGTTGTCGGGCACCTCGCTCCATCCCGGCGGCACCCCCTGCATGTCGGGCAGGCGGTGGGCGAAGGTCCCCACCTCGCGCGCGGTGCCGCAGGCCGATGGTTGGCCGAAGGGACCGTTCCCCGGCTGGGAGATTCTCCCGGTCAGTTCCGCCGTGCAATATTCGCATGTCGATGCGCCAGCCGGCGGTCGGTAATGCGCGTCCACAGGATGGGGTGCATCGCAGCCATGTTGGAGCCCCACAGCATGAAGGCGACGGCGGCCGACGCCATGCAATGGCTGGCACTGGGGTCCAGTTGTTGGTGCGGAAGCCGGCCCGCATCAGCTTCGTCGCGGCATAGGATAGCCGCCGTCGCCGGGGCGCAGGATCGCCTCCGGACAGGCCGCGGCACAGGCGCAGCAACGGGCGCAGTGCAAGATGAAATAATCGGGACGGGATCAGGGGGGATAGATGGGTGCCGGCTCCGCCGCCGGCCGCCCGCGCAGGGGGCCGCGTCTTCCCCGGTCGATCCTCCGCGGTCTATCGTTCCTCCGCCTAAGCCATTGTCGGCCATGGAACGGTTCCTCCGTCAGACCGGCGGCGGACCGGGCGGGCCCAGGATCATCTGCGACATCCAGACGATGAAGCCATAGCCGCCGACGACCGCGATCGACGGTGCGGCCTGGACTGGCCTGCCAGGCTGCACTCATGGGATGCGGCCTTCCGCTTTATCTCGGGCTGACCGTTCCAACCGCAAATTGCTGGAAACGTCTCGCCCGTGGATCCTGCCCCTAGGAGGTATTCCATCGGGGGAGAGGGCACATCACGCCCCGCCAACCACAACCTCCCCCAATAGTTGCTGATCTGGCGCAATTCGACCGCCGATCTGCCTAACTCTTGACCACGGTCAAGAACTCCCCCGCCGCCGCGCGCTTTCATGCCTCCGAAACACCAAGACTAAACACCGAAGCCGAAGGGCGAAAGCCGGAGGATGGCCGTCGTGAGGTTCACGCGCTTGCAACGTTGGGTGGGATCGGCCCTGGTCGCCGCCCTCATGCTGCTGACCGGCATCGCCGCGGCCCAGGCCGCCGACAGCGGCCGGCTGCTGCCCTATCTGGCGAAGCTGCAGCCGTCCGACCTCGTCCCCGGCGCCGACCGTTTCGGCCAGGCGACCCCCAACGTCCCCACCGTCCCGGTCTACAAGGGCGATGCGGTGGTCGGCCATGCCTATCTGACCTCCGACTTCGTCAACACCACCGGCTATTCCGGCCGGCCGATCGACGTGGTGGTCGGGCTGGCGGCGGACGGCACGGTGACCGGCGCCCGGCTGATGGATCATCACGAACCCATCGTGCTGATCGGCATCCCGCCGGCCCGCATCAACGGCTTCATCAACGGCTATGTCGGCAAGAACGTGCTGACGCTCGCCACCCAGAGCGCCGCCAGCCCGCCGGTGGACATCGTGTCGGGTGCGACGGTGACGGTGATGGTCATCGGCGATTCCATCATCCGCTCCGGCAAGAAGGTGATGCAGGCGCTGGGGCAGGGTGCGCCGGAGGCGGAACAGACGGTGACCCGGACCATCGACCTGTCGAAGACCGGGGTGGAGGACTGGGCGACCCTGATCGGCGACGGATCGGTGCGCCGCCTGACCCTGTCGGTGGGGGAGGTGAACGCCGCCTTCGAGAAGACCGGCAAGGCGGAGGCCATCGCCCGCGCCGAGGCCGGCAGCCCCGACGAGACCTTCATCGACCTCTACGCCGCCCTGGTCAGCATCCCCACCATCGGCCGCTCGCTGCTGGGCGATGCGGAATACGAAACCCTGACCAGGCAGCTGAAGCCCGGCCAGCAGGCGATCCTGGTGGCGGGGCAGGGGCGCTATTCCTTCAAGGGGTCGGGCTATGTCCGCGGCGGCATCTTCGACCGCATCGAGCTGGTGCAGCACGAGGGCTCCGTCCGCTTCCGCGACAAGATGCACAAGCGCCTGGGCGCCATCGCCGCCGCCGGCGCCCCCGATTTCCCGGAGATCGGCCTGTTCGTCCTGCCGGAGAAGGCGGAGTTCAACCCGGCCGACCCCTGGCGCCTCCAGCTGCTGGTCCAGCGCGCCATCGCCGCGCTCGACAAGGTGTTCGTCACCTTCGACCTCGGCTATCAGCCGCCCGACAAATTCCTGAAGGCCGAAAAGCCCGCCGCCCCCCTGGCCCCAACATCGGCCGCACCGGCGTCCGCCCAATCCGCCAGCCACAGCGCCGCTATCCAGGCCGCCGGCGCGGCGGAGGCGGAGGAAGCCGCCGAAACGCCGCTGTGGCAGCGCATCTGGCAGAACCGCAAGGTCGATGTCGCCATCCTGTCCGCCGCCATCCTGCTGCTGACCGGCATCTTCTTCTTCCAGGACCAGCTGACCAGGCGCCCGAAGCTGTATGAGCGGGTGCGGATGGCCTATCTGGTCTTCACCCTGGTCTGGCTCGGCTGGTACGCCACGGCTCAGCTGTCGGTCGTCAATGTCCTGACCTTCGCCAACGCGCTGCGCACCGACTTCCGCTGGGACTATTTCATGATGGACCCGCTGGTGTTCATCCTGTGGTTCTCGGTGGCGGCATCGCTGCTGTTCTGGGGCCGGGGCGCCTTCTGCGGCTGGCTCTGCCCGTTCGGCTCGCTGCAGGAACTGCTGTCGAAGGCGGCGAAGAAGATCGGCATCCGCCAGATCACCGTGCCCTTCGGCCTGCACCAGCGTCTGTGGCCGATCAAATACATCATCTTCCTGATGCTGTTCGCCCTGTCGCTGCAATCCTTGGGCACGGCGGAAAAGGCGGCGGAGATCGAGCCGTTCAAGACCGCCATCATCCTGCATTTCGTCCGCGACTGGTGGTTCGTCGCCTTCGCCGTGGCGCTGCTGGCGGCCGGCCTGTTCATCGAACGCTTCTTCTGCCGCTATCTCTGCCCGCTGGGTGCGGCGCTGGCGATCCCCGGCCGGCTGCGGATGTTCGACTGGCTGCGCCGCTACAAGGAATGCGGCAGCCCCTGCCAGCGTTGCGGCAACGAATGCCCGGTCCAGGCCATCCACCCCGACGGCTCGATCAACCCCAACGAATGCATCCAATGCCTGCACTGCCAGATGCTCTACCACCACGACCACAAATGCCCGGTCATGATCCAGAAGCGGCAGAAGCGCGAGAAGTGGCAGGCCGCCGAGGCCCGTCTGGCGGCGGAAAAGGAAGCCGCGGCCGCGGCCCAACCGGCCCCCGCCGGCGCCCCCACGACCGTCAGCGCCCGCAGCACGGTGCCCACCGCCGACCCGGCCACCGGCCGGCTGACGCTCCGGCCGCACCAGTCCTGACCACCATCCCCTCATCCCCATAACCGGGCCCGGCCACAACGGGTCCTTGAAAGCCCCAAAGCGGGGTCAGCGAAGGAGTAGACCATGTCGAACGAGACGAACAATACGGCAGGCGTCAACCGCCGTGCGCTTCTGGGCGGAACGGCGAAGGCGGCAGCGCTCGCCGGCCTGACCGGTGCCGTCGGCGGCGCCTCCGCCAGCGGCATCGCGGGCAGCGCGCTCTTCGGCGCCTCCTCGGCGCTGGCGGCAACCCCGCAGGCGGGCCACCTCAACGCCGAGGTGAAGCCGGGCGATCTCGACGAATACTACGCCTTCCATTCCGGCGGGCATTCCGGCGAAGTCCGCATCCTCGGCCTTCCGTCGATGCGCGAGCTGATGCGCATTCCGGTCTTCAACCGCTGCTCCGCCACCGGCTGGGGCATGACCAACGAGAGCCGGAAGATCCTGACCGAGCACATGCTGCCGGAAACCAAGAAGTTCCTGGCATCGCGCGGCGGCATCTATCTGAACGGCGACGCCCACCACCCGCATATGTCCTTCACCGACGGCACCTATGACGGCCGTTACATCTTCATCAACGACAAGGCCAACACCCGTGTCGCGCGCATCCGCTGCGACATCATGAAGACCGACACCATCATCGAGATCCCCAACGCCGCCGCCATCCACGGTCTGCGCCCGCAGCGCTACCCGCGCACCGGCTATGTCTTCGCCAACGGCGAACAGCGCGTGCCGACCCCGAACGACGGCCGTAACCTGACCGACCCGAAGGCCTACAAGTCGCACTTCACCGCCATCGACGGCGACACGATGAAGATCGCGTGGCAGGTCTGGGTCGACGGCAACCTCGACAACACCGACGCCGACTATCAGGGCAAATACGCCTTCTCCACCTGCTACGACTCCGAAGAGGGCGTCACCGCGGCGGAGATGACCAGCGCCGAGCAGGATTGGGTCGTCGTCTTCAACCTGAAGCGCATCGACGAGGCGGTGAAGTCCGGCAAGATCCCGCTGGTCAACGGCGTGCCGGTGGTCGACGGCCGCCACGGCAGCGCCTTCACCCGCTATATCCCGGTGCCCGCCAACCCGCACGGCATCAACGCCGCTCCGGACGGCATCCACGTCACCG
The DNA here is from genome assembly GCF_008365135.1 of Azospirillum sp. Sh1. NCBI lineage: Bacteria > Pseudomonadati > Pseudomonadota > Alphaproteobacteria > Rhodospirillales > Azospirillaceae > Azospirillum > Azospirillum sp. Sh1. The sequence continues at coordinate 36,669 of NZ_VTTK01000040.1, forward strand.
TGAACGGCAAGCTGTCGCCGACCGTCACCGTGTTCGACGTGCGTCTGCTGGACGACCTGTTCGACGACAAGATCAAGCCGCGCGACGTCGTCGTCGCCGAGCCGCAGCTGGGCCTCGGGCCGCTCCACACCGCCTATGACGGCCGCGGCAACGCCTACACCACCCTGTTCCTCGACAGCCAGCTGGTGAAGTGGAACATCGACAAGGCGCGGCGTGCCTTCAAGGGCGAGAAGATCGACCCGATCGTCCAGAAGCTGGACGTCCAGTATCAGCCCGGCCACAACCACAGCTCGATGGGCGAGACCAAGGAGGCCGACGGCAAGTGGCTGGTGTCGCTGAACAAGTTCTCCAAGGACCGCTTCCTCAACGTCGGCCCGCTGAAGCCGGAGAACGACCAGCTGATCGACATCTCCGGCGACGAGATGCGGGTGGTGCATGACGGCCCCACCTTCGCCGAGCCGCACGACACGCTGATCGTCCACCGTTCCAAGGTGAACCCGCGCTCGGTCTACGACCGCAACGACCCGCTGTGGGAAGAGGCGCGCCAGCAGGCCAAGAAGGACGGCGTGGTGCTGGAGGACGACGCCAAGGTCATCCGCGACGGCAACAAGGTCCGCGTCTACATGTGGCAGCGTGCCCCGGCCTTCGGGCTGGAGGAGTTCACGGTCAAGCAGGGTGACGAGGTGACCGTCTATGTGACCAACATGGACGACATCGACGACCTGACCCATGGCTTCAGCATCACGAACCACGGCGTCTGCATGGAGGTCGGCCCGCAGGCGACCGCTTCGGTCACCTTCACGGCCGACCGTCCGGGCGTGCACTGGTACTACTGCCAGTGGTTCTGCCACGCCCTCCACATGGAAATGGCCGGCCGCATGATCGTAGAGCCGACCGCCACCTGATCCCTCTGGATCTCCCTCTCCCGCCCCGGGAGAGGGAAGGGGCCCAAGCGGAGCTTGGGAAGGGTGAGGGGGAATGCAAGGAACCATGCACCCCCGGTTTCTTGAACTCCCCCTCACCCTCCCGCCTTCGGCGGGCCCCTCCCTCTCCCGGGACGGGAGAGGGGATCTCCCCCACTAGGACACCCTCATGCTCCTCCGCACCGCGACAGTCCTCGCCGCCACCCTCGTCCTGGCAACCGCCCCGGCATTCGCCGCCACGGCGACGGTCGCCCCCGGCGAACTGGCGGCGGCGCTGGCCTCGGCGGCGCCGGGGGACACGCTGGTGCTGGCCGCCGGCGTGCATCCCGGCCCGCTGACCGTCCGCACCCCGGTCACCCTGACCGGCGAACCGGGGGCGGTCATCGATGGCAACGGCAAGGACAGCACGCTCACCGTGCTCGCCCCCAACGTCACCGTGCGGAACCTGGAGATCCGCAATTCCGGCCTCAGCCTGATCGACCAGAATTCCGGCATCTTCCTGGGCAAGGAGGCGCGCGGCGCCGTGGTCGAACACAACCGGCTGCGCGACAACCTGATCGGCGTCTACATCTGGGGCGCCGCCGACAGCCTGATCCGCCGCAACGACATCGTCGGCCGCACCGACCTGCGCGTGTCGGAACGCGGCAACGGCATCCAGCTGTGGAACGCGCCGGGCACCCGCGTGCTCGACAACAGCGTGCGCGAGGGGCGCGACGGGCTGTTCACCACCTCGTCCCGCAAGAACGTCTTCTCCGGCAACCGGTTCGAACATGTCCGGTTCGCCGTCCACTACATGTACACCAACGATTCCGAGCTGACCGACAACGTCTCCATCGCGAACAATGTCGGCTATGCGGTGATGTTCTCCAACAACCTGCTGATCCGCAACAACCGCTCCAAGGCCGATCGCGAACATGGGCTGATGCTGAACAGCGCCAACGGCTCGCGCATCGAAGGCAATCTGATCGAGGGCAGCTTCGCCGGTGCCGTGTCCGACAGCGGCGAGGCGCTGCCCGACACCGACATCCCCCGCGACAGCGAGGCGATGAGCGACCGTCTGCGCAGCGGCACCTGGAAATGCGTCTTCATCTACAACGCCAACAAGAACCGCTTCACCGGCAACCGGTTCGAGGGCTGCGAGATCGGCGTCCATTTCACCGCCGGGTCGGAGCGCAACAGCCTGACCGGCAACGCCTTCATCGGCAACCGCACCCAGGTCAAGTATGTCGGCACCCGCTATCTCGACTGGTCGGAGGATGGGCGCGGCAACTTCTGGTCCGACAATGCCGCCTTCGACCTGAACGGCGACGGCATCTCCGACGAGCCCTATCGCCCCAACGACGTGGTCGACCGGGTGATGTGGGAATATCCGGCGGCCAAGCTGCTGATGAACAGCCCCGGCGTCCAGGTGATCCGCTGGGCGCAGAAGCAGTTCCCGGCCCTGCACCCCGGCGGCGTGATCGACAGCGCCCCGCTGATGGCGCCGCCCCCCATGCCCGCTCCCGTACAAACCGCCGAAAGGAAACAGCCATGACCGACTTCACCGCAGAGGTGCAGAGCGTCACCAAGCGCTATGGCGAGACCGAGGCGGTGCGCGGCGTGGACCTGACGCTGGCGCCCGGCGAATGCGTGGCCATGGTCGGCCACAACGGCGCCGGCAAAAGCTCCCTCATCAAGCTGATGCTCGGCCTGACCACCCCGACGGCCGGCCGCATCCGCGTGCTGGGCGGCGACCCGGCCAGCGCCGCCTGCTCCCACATCCGCCGCCAGATCGGCTTCCTGCCGGAAAACGTCGCCTTCCACCCCAACATGACCGGACGGGAGACGCTGGACTTCTACGCCCGGCTGAAGGGCGCATCGCGCCGCGACAACGACGCGCTGTTCGAAAAGGTCGGGCTGGAAGCCGCCGCGATCAAGCGCCGCGTCTCGACCTACTCCAAGGGCATGCGCCAGCGTCTGGCCTTGGCCCAGTCCCTGCTCGGCGGCCCGAAGCTGCTGTTCCTCGACGAGCCGACCACCGGCCTCGACCCCGCCCTGCGCCAGAGCTTCTACGCCATCGTCGCCGAGCTGCGCGACCGCGGAACCACCATCCTGCTGTGCAGCCACGCCCTGACCGAGCTGGAAGGGCAGGCCGACCGCGTCGTGGTGATGAACCGCGGCCGCAAGGTGGCCGACGGCTCGCTCGCCACCCTGCGCAGCCTCGCCCAATTGCCGGTGCGCATCCGCCTGACCCTGCCGACCGGCGAGATCGACACGCTGGCGAGCAGGGTAGGGCAGGACGCCGCCCTGACCCGTCTGGCCGGCGGGGTGGTGGAACTGGCCTGCGCCAACGACGACAAGATCGCCCTGGTGCGCCGCATCTCCTGCAACGGCCTCGCCGTCGATGACATCGAGATCGTCCAGCCCAGCCTGGACGAGATGTACGCCCATTTCCTGCGCCGGGAGGCCGCCGAATGAACACGCTTCTGATCGTCGCCGGCAAGGAACTGCGCGAGGCGACGCGCAACCGCTGGGTCGTCGCCACCACCCTGCTGATGGCCGCGCTGGCGCTGACGCTGAGCTTCCTCGGATCCGTCCCCACCGGCACGGTCGGTGTCGGCCCGGTGGAGGTCACCATCGTCAGCCTGTCGAGCCTGACCATCTTCCTCCTGCCGCTGATCGCCCTGCTGCTGTCCTTCGACGCCGTGGTGGGGGAGATCGACCGCGGCACCATGACCCTGCTGCTGTCCTACCCGGTGGCGCGCTGGCAGCTGCTGCTCGGCAAGTTCCTCGGCCATGCCGCGGTGATCGCGCTGGCGACCGTGGTCGGCTATGGCGCGGCCGGCGTCGCGCTCGCCATGGGCAACACCGCCATCGGGCATGACAGCTGGCGCGCCTTCGCCGCGATGATCGGGTCCAGCGTCATGCTGGGCGCCGCCTTCACCGCACTCGGCTATCTCGCCTCCACCATCGTGCGCGACCGCGGCACCGCGGCCGGCATCGCCGTGGCGGTGTGGCTGGGCTTCGTCCTGCTCTACGACATGGCCCTGCTGGGCATCCTCGCCAGCGGCAGCGGCCTGGGGGTGGAGACGCTGAACTGGCTGCTGCTCGCCAACCCGGCCGACGCCTACCGCCTGTTCAACCTGACCGGCTTCAAGGGCGTCAGCGCCTTCGCCGGCACCGCCGGCCTCGCCGCCCATGTCCAGCTGTCGGTCCCGCTTCTGCTGGCGGTGATGGCCGGCTGGATCGCCGCCCCGCTGGCGCTGGCCGCCGCCCTCTTTTCGAGGAAGCAGATCTGATGCGCACCACCTCCCCCCTGCGGACCGTCCTTCTCGCCGCCGTCCTGCTGCTGCCGCTCGCCGCCTGCAAGCAGGAGAAGGCGGAGATCGCTCCGCCGCCGCCTGTCACCCTGACCGCCGACGCCGTCGGCCATTACTGCGGCATGAACCTCGCCGACCATCCCGGTCCCAAGGGCCAGATCCTGGTGAAGGGGGAAGCGCGGCCGATCTGGCTGTCCTCCGTCCGCGACACCTTCGCCTTCACCATGCTGCCGGAGGAGCCGAAGGAGATCAGCGCGATCTACGTCACCGACGTGGCCAAGGCGACCGATCCCGCCGCCCCCGACATGACCGCCTGGGTCGAAGCGCGCCAGGCCTGGTACGTCCTCGGCAGCAAGCTCCGCGGCGGCATGGGCGACGCCGAACCTTATCCCTTCTCCGACAAATCGGCGGCCGAGCGCTTCGCCCAGGCCAACGGCGGCAAGGTCCTGCGCTTCGCCGACGTGCCGGAGGACCAGATCCTTGCCCCGCCCGCCGCCACCATGGCCGAGGGAGAGCATTGATGCAGACCGCCGTCACCCGCCCTCTCACCCGCCGCCGCTTCCTCGCCATCGGCGCCGTCGCCGCCGGCCTGTCGCTGCTGCCGCACCGCCTGCTGCGCGCCGAAACCATTCCCGGCAATGTTCCCGGCGGCGTTCCCGTCCGCGTCTGGCGCGGCGTGGCGCTGGGTGCCGACGCCAGCCTGAGCATCGCCCACCCCGACCCGGCCGAAGCCGACCGCCTGATCGCGCTGAGCCTGGAGGAAGTCGCCCGTCTGGAGCGTGTCTTCAGCCTCTACCGCGCCGACTCCGCGCTCCGCCGCCTCAACCGCGACGGCGTGCTGGACTCGCCCCCCGCCGACCTCGTGCGACTGCTGTCGGAGGCTGCCGCCGCCGCGCACCACACCGGCGGCGCCTTCGACCCCACGGTGCAGCCGCTGTGGCAACTTTATGCCGGCCATTTCGCCCGCCCCGACGCCGACCCCGCCGGCCCGCCGGCGGGTGCCGTCCGCGCCGCCCGCGCTCTGGTCGATGTCCATGCCCTGCGGGTGGAGCCCGACCGCATCGCCTTCGCCGCCGCCGGCATGGCGGTGACGCTGAACGGCATCGCCCAGGGCTACATCACCGACCGCGTCACCGAACGGCTGAAGGCGGAGGGCATGGAGCATGTGCTGGTCGACATGGGCGAGTTGCGCGCTCTCGGCCACCACCCCTCCGGCCGTCCCTGGACCGTCGGTCTGGCCGATCCCGGCAACCCGGACCGCACCACCGCCACGGTCGAGCTGACCGACGGCGCGATGGCGACCTCTGGCGGCTACGGCACCCGTTTCGACGCGGCGGGGCGTTTCACCCACCTGTTCGACCCCGCGAGCGGCACTTGCGCCGCCCATTGGCTGGCGGTTACCGTGCAGGCACCGGACGCCACCACGGCCGACGCCCTGTCGACCGCGCTGTCGGTGGTGCCGGCGGATCGGGTTCCGGCCATCCTGGCCGCCTATCCCGGCGTCACCGCCCGCTTCACCCATCCCGACGGCCGCATTCTGCGGCTGCCGGCTTAAAGAGATCGGATCATCGTCATGGGAAGCTTCAGCCTGTTCCACTGGGCCATCGTGCTGCTGGTCGTCCTCCTGCTGTTCGGCGCCGGCAAACTGCCGTCCGTGATGGGCGACTTCGCCAAGGGCATCAAGAGCTTCAAGGCCGGCCTGAAGGACGAGGACGAGGATCGCAAGCCGATCGCGTGATGGCTTGAGCGTATGCGACGGGTGCCCCCTCCCTAACCCTCCCCCACCTTCGGTGGGAGAGGGGACGGCCGTCGCTTTGGCAGATAAGTCACGCCGACAAACATCCTACCCCCTCCACCGCCGAAGGCGGGGGAGGGATGGGGAGGGGGCACCCGCCTAAGCACCCCCGCTCATCCCCCTCACGCCACCCGCAGCGCCCCCGCGGTATCGTGGTAGAACCCGTTCACCAGCGGCGCGTCGATCAGCCCGCCCAGCTCGGCGGCGACCTCCGCCCCGTCGCGCCGGCCGTCCAGCACCGCGCGGAACGCCTCGGCGACGCGCACCATGTCCATCGCATGCGGCGACAGGCGGAAGCGGTCCACCCCCATCGCCACAAGCTCATTCATCTCCGCCGCCAGGCACAGGCAGCCGTGCGACATCGTCTGCGTCCCGTTGACGGTCAGGAAGGGTTGCCCGTCCATCGTCGTCACCGGCATGCCGTCCGGGTCGTTGCCGCAGACGAACTGGCAGCCGTCCTTGTGCAGCCCGTGGGCGCGCGCGTGATAGCAGCGGGCCGAAATGGCGAGCGGCGCCCGCCCCCAGACCTGCACCTCGGTCTCCACCCCCAGTTCCCGCCCGGCCTTGGCCAGCACTGCGACGGTGGCCGCCGGCAGTTCCGCCGGCAGCGACACCGCCACCGCGCCGCGCCCGGCCATCCAGCCCAGTGTCGCCTCGTTGTAGACGTTGATCGTCGGCCCGACCGCATGGGGCCGCCCGGCCAGCAGCGCCAGCGCCCCCATGTCGTTCGCCTCGATAAGCGCGGCATCGGACTCCACCAGATCGCGCATCGCCGCCCGTTCGCGCTCGCTGCCGACCAGGATCGGGCTGGCGAGCCACACCGTCTTGCCGGCGGCGCTCAGCCGCTCGATCACATCCCCCATCGCTTCGGCGAAGAAGGGCGCCCGCTTGAAGCAGACGATCTCGCCGACGATCACCGTGTCCACCGGCGCCTCGTCGGCGATGCGGGCGTAGAAGTCGCGCCAGCGGTCGACCGGCCAGTTGAACAGCACCGGCCCCAAAGTGAGTGACGCAGTCATTCCCTGAAACTCCTTACCGCCAGCGGCTCAACGCCAGGCGCGGGTATAGGCGCCGGTGGTCTGGGTCCCGCCCTCGACCATCGCCTGCAGATCGATGTGCGACACCGGCCGCCCGGCGGCGAAACTCTCCAGCGCCTCGCGATAGGCACGCACGACCGCGGCGATATAGGCCTTGCCGCGCTGCCGCCCCTCGATCTTCAGCGCCCGCACGCCGGCCGCCTTCAGCTCCGGCAGCAGGTCCATCGCGTTCAGGCTGGTCGGCTCCTCGAAGAGATAGGCCGGCCCCTCCCCGGCGCTGGTACCGGCGACGAAGCGGCCCTTGCACAGCGTCGGATAGCCGGCCTGCTCGCCCTCGCCGAACACGTTGATGGTGAAGCCGCCCAGCGTGGAGGCCAGCGCGCCGCCCCGCTGTTCATAGCGGACATGGTTGGCCGGCGAACAGACGCCCTGCTTGTTGGGCGACAGGCCGGTGGCGTAGGAGGAGAGCGAACAGCGCCCCTCCGCCATCGGGCAGAGTCCGCCGAAGACGAACACCTCGGTCTCGATGTCGATCTCGGCGTTCAGCTTGGCGATTTCCGGCACCGTCAGCACGCGCGGCAGCACGACGCGCCGCACGCCGAAGGCATCGCGGTACAGCCGGATCGCCTCGACATTGGCGGCGGAGGCCTGGACCGACAGGTGCAGCCGCAGGTCGGGATGCCGCTTGGCGGCATAGGCCAGCAACCCCGGATCGGCCAGGATCACCGCATCCACCTTCAGCCGCGCCGCATCGTCCACCGCCTTTTGCCAGGGGCCGAGATTGCCGGCCTGCGGGTAGGTGTTGATGGCGACATAGACCTCGACGCGGCGCGCATGGGCGTAATCAACCGCGTCGGCGACATCCTGCCGGGTGAAGTTCAGCCCCGGAAAATTGCGGGCGTTGGTTTCGTCGCGGAAGCCGAGATAGACGGCATCGGCCCCGGCATCGACGGCGGCGCGCAAGGCGGCCGGCGTCCCCGCCGGGCAGATCAGCTCGAAATTGTCCATGATTCCCTAAGCCCCCGTGCCGGGCAGCACCCCGGTCAGTCGCGCCTCCACCCGCTCGATCCCCCGCCGCAGCGGCGGCGGCAGCAGCCGGCGCGCCGCCTCGATCCGGTCCAGCACCGGCCCGGCATTGCGCCGCAGCACCGGCAGGGCGCGGGCCAGCGGCCCGGCGATGGAGGCGGCATCGGCCACCAAATCCATCTCCTCCTCGCCATCCAGCGTGTTGCGCAATGCCAGGATCAGCGCGGTGTCGCCGGAAATGCTCAGCTCGCGCCGGAAGAACAGCGCATCGCCGTCGATCCGCCCCTCCAGCAGGTCGAGCAGCCGGGCGTAAGGCCCCCGGATTACCGCATCGGCCATCGCGTCGGCAGCCTCACCCGCACCGTCCGCCCCACGCGCCAGGGCATGCAGCGACAGCTCCGGTCCGACGCGCATCAGCAGGGCGACCGGCGCATCCACCGGCTCGATCAGCACGCGGGCATCGGCCATCTCGCGCAGCGCATCGAAGGCGCGCGGATGCCGCTCGGCCAGCAGCCGCAGCAGCCGGGCGAGCAGCGCGTCGCTGGCCCGCCGCCCGAGCTTGGGCACCAGCCCCAGCCCGGCCCTGCTCAACCCGGTCTCGAACCGGCGGGCGCGTTCGTCGGAAACATTCGGGGCGACATCGGGATCGCGCATGGGCGGCTTCCCTCCTCATCGGTCATTCCGCCGCCCATGAAAGCCGGTAACCGCCTGACGTCATTGACCTCGGTCAAGTTCAAGCTTGAAAGATCCGCCGTCAGGCCGCACTGGCCAGCCCGGCACGGTCGATCAGGTCGTACAGCTCGCGGTCCTCGCGGCCGATACGGTGTTTCAGCGCGGCGACCACCTCGCGCGTCTCGCGGATGAAGGCGGCGGGGTCCTTGGCGACGGCGACCGGGCCGGGCCAGCGCGTGCGGTATTGGTCGAACCGCCCCCGCAGATTGCCCATTTCCGCCTGGAACCGCGCCGCCGTGCTGCGCAGCGTTGCGTCCGGATGGGCCAGCAGCCGGGGATAGAGCGCGCTGTCCTCCAGCGACAGATGGACGGCGAAGGTGCCGAACAGCTCCCGAACCGTGGCGATCAGCGCCGCCGGGTCCGCCTCCACGGTGCGCGAGGCGAGCAGCGCCTCGATGCGCCCGACCAGCTGGCCGACGCCGGCATGGTGGTCGCGGTAGAGCGCGGTGCTGACGGTGACTTTGGACATGATGCTGTCTCCAACCTGTGCCGCCCTTGATTGGGCGGTGTTGAAGCCAGCATGCCGGCCGGCGGCTGCGGGATCGTTGCGCCACCGCAAACAACTCCTATTCGCGCTTCCGTCAGTAATTGGCCCACAACGCCGGCGTCACGAGGTGCCGACTGTGGGCCCACTCACAGCGCCGGACTCCGGATACCCCCAGGATCGCTCCAACGCCGCGAACCACCCCCGGTCGGATGGACGGCGCAGACCCTCGCCGGACGGAGCGATCCCATGACCATCCTCTGCATCACCGCCGCCACGTCGATCTTCAGCCTGGGCCTGCTGGTCGGGTGCGATCTCTGTTTCAACCTGACGCCGGACATCGCCGGAGCAATGACCGTCCCGTCCAACCGCAGGCGGTCCGCCGAGGACATCATGGGGTGAGTCCCGCTTTCGCGAATTGGCCCCGCCGCCCGCAGCCCGATCCCCTTACGGCTGGCCGCTGCCGCCCGCCGCGCCATAGACATGGCCGGTGGTGAAGCTGGCATCCTCCGCGGCAAGCTGGACATAGATGCCGGCAAGCTCCGCCGGCTGCCCCGGACGGCCGAACGGCGTCTGGCCACCGAACTGCTTCAGCTTCTCCTGGCTGGCGCCGCCGCTGACCTGCAGGGGGGTCCAGATCGGGCCGGGCGCCACGCCGTTGACGCGGATGCCCTTTTCGGCCAGCTGCTTGGCCAGCGACTTGACGTAGTTCATCGTCGCCGCCTTGGTCTGGGCATAGGCGTACAAATCCGGCGTCGGGTCGTAGGCCTGTTCCGACGTGGTGCCGATGATGACCGACCCCGGCTTCAGGTGGGGCAGGGCGGCCTTGATGATCCAGAAGGGGGCGTAGATGTTGGTCTTCATCGTCGCGTCGAATTCCTCGCTGCTGATGTCGAGGATCGATGGGAACGCCTGCTGCCGCGCCGCGTTGCAGACGACGATGTCCAGCCCGCCCAGGCCCGCGACCGCATCGGCCACCAGCTTTCGGCAGAAGCCCTCGTCGCGCAGGTCGCCGGGGATCGCCACCGCCTTGCGGCCGGCCTTCTCGATCAGCGCGACGACCTCACGGGCGTCCGGCTCCTCGGTCGGGAAATAGTTGATGGCGACGTCGGCGCCCTCGCGGGCATAGGCGATGGCGGCGGCCCGGCCCATGCCGGAATCGCCGCCGGTGATCAGCGCCTTGCGCCCGGCCAGCCGGCCGGAGCCCTTGTAGCTGGTCTCGCCATGGTCGGGCGGCGGGTCCATGTCGCGGGCCAGTCCCGGCCAGGGCTGCGACTGGCCCTTGAAGGGCGGGCGCGGGTATTTGTTGCGGGGGTCCTGCGGCGTGACGGTGTCGTCCTTGCGGTCCATACCTGTCTCCTGAGTCGGCACTCTGTGTGCGACGCGGTGAAGCGCCCCACACAGAACCGGTCGGGACAGGAATGGTTGCCGCAACCCTGACCATCGGCCAAACGGGGTCCTCAGCCGCACATGCCGCCACAGCAGGACCCGTTGCGCCGGGCCAGCAGCCGCTCGTACGCGATGCTGACCACGCCGGCCGGCGGGATCACGCCCTGCAGCAGCGACAGCACGTCGGCCTCCAGCGTGCCCGGCGGAACATCCGTCACCTCGCAGACCGAGGCGCCGCTGCCGTCCGGCCCCAGCCGCGCATCGGCCGCACCGATCGCCACGTCGCCGTTACGGTCGATGCGCACGCGCAAGCTGGTCGCCGCCGCACCCTCGGGCCGGGCGATGCGGACCTGCCAGACCTCGGGACCCTGCTGCAGATACTCCCAGGAGAAACCGGCGCCGAACAGGCTCAGCAACTGGTGGTGCAGCGGACGCGGGTCATGGTCGTTGACCAGCGAGAAGCCGTCGCCGGGCGTCAGATCCTGTACCGACTGGAAGATCAGCTGGTGGCGCTGATAGGGCGGGATGGCGCGGAGATCGAGAACCGGTTCGGCCTGGGCAGTGGCGTGGGAGTTGGTGGTCGGCATCGTCGTCCGTCTGGTCTGTGGGGGAGCGGCAGGATCGCCATGCCCCCCTGTACCCCGGATCGCCGCCCCCTTCTTTGCTCCAGCACAAACGCCGGAGAGGGTAGGGGGCGCTCAGCCGGCCGCCAGCGTGGTGCATGGATGGGGGATTGGCGGGGGACTACGGCTCGGCGTAGACGTTGGTCCCTATTGATGCCCGCCACGATCGCCGCCCGATGTTGTTTAAACACCACGCTGGGCATCGCCATCAGTTTCCTCGTGCCCGGTACCGCGTAACGAATTGGGCGACCTATGAGGCTGGCCTACGTCAGCGCGGCAGTTTGACCATCTGGTTCAGCGCGGAGGCCGTTCCCGCTCGCCTCAATGCATCACGCTGGCGACAATCGCCAGATCACTCATTGGTTCGCACCTTTACTGTTTGTGCGACATCCGGCGGGCGACTTCCTCGCCCAGTTTCATGACCGCGCCGATCGGGCGGATCATGACGACCAGATCGACGATCCGGCCCGCGCCGTCGAAGCGTAGCAGGTCGATGCCAGTGAACGGCGCGTCGGCGACGCGGCCACGGAATTCCAGCGCATGGCCCTCATCCCCGCCGAACCGGCGAGTGTATTCGAAATCCTCGAAGATTCCGAACACCAGGCGCAACGTGCCGACCAGCGCATCCGTCCCGCGCAACGGCTCGGCCTGCGCCGGGTTGTGATAGGTCACGTCGTCGGTGAGCAGCGCCGGCAGCGCGTCCCAGTCGCGGGTCGTCACGACGCGGAGCCATTCGGTGATTGTGGCTTGCACTTGATCGGTCATGGTGGTGTTCCTCCTGTTGCAGGTCTGGAGCGGCTCGGCGCCGTTCCATTCCGGACGTCAGCCGTTGGCGACGACGACCAGCTTGCGGTTGACGAATTCCTTGATCCCGACATCTCCCAGCTCGCGGCCGTAGCCGGACCGTTTGATGCCGCCGAACGGGAGTTCGGGGCGCGAGGTGGTCGGTGTGTTGATGAAGACCATTCACGTCTCGATCTGCGAGGCGAGCGGGCCGTGCAGCGTGGTCGCGTCGAGCGGATCGCCCATGGCTGCGCCCTGCATGGCGCCTACGAAGGCCTGAGTGAAGGCGTCGGCGATCCCGCGCTGGACGATGAACCGTTTTGCCCCGGTGCGGATCTGACCGGCGTTGCCGAGCCGCGCGAAGATGCCGCCTTCGACCGCCTTGGCCGGATTGGCATCGTCGAGCACGACAAACACATCGCTGCCGCCCAGTTCCAGCGTCGACGTCTTCAGCATCTCGGCGGCGCGCGCACCGACCTAGGCATCCGAATGGTCGTCGAACTCCCTGACCGTCTGTTCGGTGTACGGGTTGACGGTACGATAGGCCATGATGGTCTCCCGTGTCGGGTAAGGGGGTCAGCCGCGGTAGCGGGAGGCTGGCTCGGCATTGCCGAAGCCCGCGGCGAGCGTGGCGCGCGCCTGTTCGAAGGCATCCCAGGCAGCGACGTCCGGCACCGGCGGAATGGTGACGAGTTCCTTGCGGTCGAACCCGATCAGCGCGGCATCGACCAGATCCTCGACCTCCATCACGCCGTTGATCTTGCTGATGTCGCCCCCGGCGCGACCGTAGATCTCGGTGCGGGTGGCGGCAGGCAGGACCGCCTGGACGTAGATGCCCTTGTCGGCGAATTCGGCGTGCAGGCTCTGAGACAGCGTCAGCATGAACGACTTGGTCGCGGCATAGGCGCCGGGCGCGTATTCGGGCAGGAGCGCCAGCACCGAAGCGACGTTGACGATCGCACCGCCGCCGCGTGCGACCATGCCGGGCAGCGCCGCATGCGCCAGGAAGGTGGGCGCCAGCACGTTCAGATCGAGCATCTGCGCCAGCTTTGCGCGCGGGGCCGCCGCGAAGCCGCCGAGCACCGCCATGCCGGCGTTGTTGACGAGGATGTCGACCGGCATGCCGCTCGCAAGGCGATCCTGCACCGCGTCCAGCTGTGCCGTATCGGTCAGGTCGGCAGCCAGCACCTCGACCGTGGTGCCGTGCGCGGACCGCAGCTCCTCCGCGAGCGCGGCGAGGCGGCTGGCATCGCGCGCGACAAGGACAAGGTCATGGCCGCGCGCGGCGAGCCGGCGCGCGTAGAGGTTTCCGATGCCGCTGGAGGCGCCGGTGATGAGAGCGACAGTCATGATGATGAACCTTGTGTCTGGGGGATCAGGCTTCGGCGAGGAGCTTGTCGACTTCGGCGGTGAAGTCGGCGGCGTCTGGACATAGCGGACGGTCGTGTTGGCGGCGCGTACCGTCGATGGTGCGAGCCCTAAGCCAATGACGGCAGCGGACGCCGCGGTGACGCCGAGCAGTCCGCGTCGTGACAGGATCGCGGACACGAGATCGCATTTCCCGTCGCCGTCATCGGCATGCGGGGGGATGAAAACCGCAGTCATGGTCGGTCCTTTCGGAAATTGCTCCTCGGCGCGTCAGTCGCGCGTAAGCAGCTGCATCATCGGGAAGTGCTCGTAATGCCCCACCCCCGCCTTCACGATCGGGTCCTGCGCGGTCAGCGCCGCGATGTCGGCATCGTCCTCGATCTCCCACAGCGCAACGCCATAAGGTCCGGCGGGGTCGGCGACGGGTCCGTGCGCGACGATCTGGCGGGTCTTGCGCAGTTCGGTTTGCCAGTCGCCATGCTGCTGGAACAGCGCCTTTTCCTCATCGGTGATGGTCTGAAGGAAATCCGCACGCGGCGGAACCCACTTGGTCAGATAGGCTTTCATGGGAGCACTCCTTGGTGATCGGGAATGGAGAGCATCTCACCCCATCCGCAGCAGGATGCGCACGAAGCTGTGCAAGAAATTGACAAAAGCTGGATAGACCATCGATGTGCCCGAGAAGCGAGACAGGAAGAACACCGGCTTCTCCTTCGAAGGTCTCGTTACCGCTAGATCGCGTTTGCTACGCTTTTGAGGATCGCCCCCTCGAACATTTTTGGGGCATAGTTTTGCAGGAAGAGGAACATGCCGGTCATCTTGCCCACCGGGTTGCTGAATTTGGGGTCCTTGGCATCGATGAGCTGAGCAATCTTCTTTACGACGGCATCAGGGCTTTCCGCATCGTCGATCCCCTTCTGCGTCGCTGCATCGGTTTTGCGGCGATAGCTGTCGTAGTCGCTGATCGCCCCAGTCGTCGCCTTTACCGCATTGGCACCAAGGTTTGTCTTGAACCAAACCGGTTCTACCATGCTGACCTTGACGTTGAATGGGTTCAGCTCGAAGCGTAGCGATTTGAAATAGCCCTCAATGGCATGCTTCGACGCCGTGTAGAAGGAAAGATTGGGCGGGCCGATCAGGGCAACGATCGAGCTTACCGTGATGATCTTGCCAGACCGCTGGCGCCGGAAATGCGGCAGGATGGCATTGGTGACCTTCACGGTTCCCCAGAAATTGGTCTCGAACTGCTTCCGCGCCACATCGAGCGGCGTCTCTTCGGCCAGACCGGTCACCATGTAACCGGCATTGTTCACCAGGACATCCAATTGTTTGACGTGTTGGAACAGTTCATCCGGAAACGCCTGGATGGAAGCGTCATCGTCGATGTCGAGGGTGAGGAGTTTGAAAGGGACTTTTCCGCTATACTTTGCGGGGTCCCGGCTGGTACCGATGACATTGAAGCCCTGCTTGTGGAGCATATTTGCGAGCATCAAGCCGAAACCCGACGACGCGCCGGTAATGAGAACAGTCTTCGTCATGTCGTTGCATCCATCGCATCAACGCGGTGAGAAGGATTGAGTGAAAGCAGATATGCCGGACAGAGCGGCTATTTTCACTAGCGGAACATGCCAAAGAAAATTCCAATCACGCCAATCTGGGGCGCGGCGCCACTTTGATGTGGCTGGATGCCAAGCCTTGGTGCCAGCAAACCTCCTGCAAGATTGGCGCGATCCGCGATTGTTCTGGCATGATCCGCAATATAAAATCGCGCCATGACGAAAGCAGACGCCGCATTGTCCGGTCGGTCAACAACTTCCCGGGATTATGCCGTTTGGCCGGGCTGGCGCTTGCTGATGCAGGATGCCGGCTTGGCCACGGCCCCGGTTCTGCGCCGCGCTGATCTGCCCGGCGATCTGTTTGCTCGTGATCACGTTCGCTTGTCGTCACAGGAATTCTTCAGGCTGTGGGTAGCCATCGAGGATGAGGCCCGATCGCTAGACGCTACGTTGCCTGCCCCTCTGCGCATTGCAAAGGTCATGACCAGTGACTGGTTTGATCCGGAATTGTTCGCCGCCTTGTGCAGTGCCAATCTCAGCACCGCAGTCGAACGCATGGCGAAATATGTGCGATTGATTGCACCGATGACGTTCAACGTCGCACGAGCTTCGTCGAGCGCGACGCTCACGATCGATTTTCTTGATCAAACGAAAACACCGCCTAACGTATTCCTTGCCTTTAAGCTCGTTTTTTTGTCCAACTCGCACGCCTTGCCACGCGCACAGCAATCGCCCCGCTGAAAGTGACGTGGCCATCTGCTGTCGATACATCGGATGCTGATGCTGCCTTGTACAAGAATTTCTTTGGCGTTCCGGTTGAAGAAGCAGATGCGGCGACAATCGTCTTTAAAACCGACGACTTTGATCGCCCGTTCCTAACTGAGAACCACAAACTTTGGCAGTTTTTCGAACCATCGCTACGCCAAAGGCTGGCGGATCTTGATCGAAATGCCAGCATGGTCGAGCGGGTCAGAAGCGCCTTGCTTGAAGCTTTACCCGCCGGTGAAGTCTCGATGCAATCAGTTGGGAAACGGCTGGGAGTGGGCACGCGCACACTTCAGCGCAGGCTCCAACAAGAAGGCACCTCATTTCAGCATACTCTTGATGCTGTGCGATCCTCGCTTGCCGAGCATTATTTGCAAAAGACAATGATGTCGAGCGCTGAGATTGCGCTTTTACTTGGATTTGAAGACGCAAACTCTTTTGTTCGTGCCTTCCGAGGATGGACTGGAACCACGCCGCAAGCTGTTCGACGTGGTACTAGCTTGCCGGATCGTATTGGCGCGAATAGTAATAGCGCTTCGATGGAACACGGATTGAAAGAAAAAAGCACGGAAGAGAGAACCCATCTGCGTTAAATACTGACAAAAGAAATGCCTCATGCGCTGCCTTGTCCTCGGTTCAGTCGTTGATCCGTTGACTTTGCACATACTACCGGTTCCCGCTGAGCATGCGGATGGTCGAGGAGATGCTGGCGGCCCGCGGCATCACGGTAAGCTATGAGACGGTGCGCCAATGGGCCCGGAAGTTCGGTCCCGAGTTCGCCACCCGGTTGCGCCGGCGGGCACCTCGGCGCGGCGACAAATGGCACCTCGATGAGGTGGTTCTGACCATTGGCGGCCGCAAACACTATCTGTGGCGGGCCGTCGGCCAGGATGGCTTCGTGCCTGACGTGCTGGTCCAGAGCCGGCGCAACACCAAGGCGGCCAAGCGCTTGCTGCGCAGGTTGCTGAAACAGCAGGGCCAGGCACCGCGCATGCTGATCACCGACAAACTGAAATCCTACGCCGCCGCCAAGCGGGAACTGGCCATGGGCGGGGAGCACCGCCAGCACAAGGGGCTGAACAACGGGGCTGAGAACTCCCACCAACCCACCCGGCGGCGCGAACGGCAGAGGAAGCGCTTCAAAGACCCCGCCCAGGTCCAGCGCTTCCTGTCGATTCACGACCAAATCGCCAATCTCTTCCATCTCCGCCGCGACCACCGCCCCGTCACCGACTACCGGAAGGCCCGCGCCCAGGCGTTCCAGGTCTGGGCCGAGGTCGCCGGCGCGCCGCTGGCGGCGTAATCAGCAGGCCGCTGCCGTCCGCCGCGCCCTCGCTCTGCCCGGTTGTCGACAAGTTGACGGTGCCAGTTAACGATATTGCGACCGGGACAAGTGCTTGTTTCTATGAGATTTGCGAGTAAAGGCTATTTGGATCGCTGACAGCAGGGTCAGATCACCGCGAGCAGGCCGCCATCGACGGTAAGGGCATGGCCGGTGACGTAGCTGGACAGGTCGGAGCCGAGATAGGCCACCGCGTCGCCGATCTCCGCCGGCTGGCCCAGGCGGCGCAGAGGCGTGCGCTGACGGAAGCCTTCCGACGCCTCGGCGATGCCGGGAGCCGTTCGCAGCAGCACCGTGTCGATGGTTCCCGGTGCCACCGCGTTGACGCGGATACCGTCGGGCCCCAGCGCATCGGCCAGCGACTTCGCCATCAGGACCACGCCGCCTTTGCTGGTCGAATAAGCCACCGTGATCCCGGCGCCGGCGATGCCGCCCATGCTCGCCATCAGCACGATGCTGCCGGCCTTGCCCTTGGCCTTCATCTGGCGGGCCGCCGCCTGGGCACCGAACAGGACGCCGTCAAGGTTCACCGCCATCAGTCGCCGGTAATCCTCCTCCGGCACCTCGGCGCCGTCGGTCCGCAGCGTGATGCCGGCGTTGGCGACGAACACATCGACGCCGCCGAACTCCTCCGCCGCCGCGACCAGGGCGTCGTTCTCGGCGCGCTTGCTGACGTCGGTCTTCACGAAACGGGCGGCTCCACCCAACGCCTTGATTGCTTCGGCAGTCGGTTCGCCGCCTTCGCGCGGCGTCTCCGTCACGTCGGAGACGATCACCGCGCGGGCACCATGCTCGGCCGCGCGCAGCGCGATCGCCCGGCCGATGCCGCTCGACGCGCCGGTTACCACGACCACCTTGCCGTTCAGAATATTGCTCATGATTGACCTCGCGAGGAGAGAAGGGGCGCCGGATCAGTCCGGCGCACCAGCCGGCTGGGTGGTGGAAGCGGCTGCGGGCAGGGCGCCCAGCTGTTCAAGCAGCTTGTAGAGGTTGGCGACGCCCCAATGCTCGACGATCCGGCCGTCACGCACGCGCATGGCGTCCACCGTCTCGAAGGCGATGACCTTGCCGGTGGGGGCAATGCCGAGGAAGGACCCCTCGTGGGTGCCGTGATAGGTCTTGTAGGTGGTGACAAGATCGCCGTCGGCGACCTACCAGTGGATGTCCGCATGGAAATCCGGGAAGGCGGCGCGCAGGGCCTTGTACAGGCGCAGCGTGCCGCCCCGGTCGGGCGTTCCGCCCGGTTGCGGCGTATGGTCGATGTAATCGGGGGCGAAGAGTTCCTCGAACAGGGCGTAGTCGCCACGGCCCTGGACCTCTTCGGTGTTGCGACGCACGACGGCGATCGCCGCCTTGCTCTGGGGCGTGCTGGACATCGCGGGATCCTTGGTGGTTTCGCTTCAGCCGAAGAGTTTGGCGGCGGTCCGGGCGACGAGTTCGCCTTGGTGGCGGGCGCCGGCCAGGTCGATCTCGGACGGTTGGCGGGACCCGTCGCCGGCGGCAATCGTGGTGGCGCCATAGGGCGCACCGCCGACGATCTCGCTGCTGCTCATCTGGCCCTGGTGGCTGTAGGGCAGGCCGACGATGACCATGCCGAAATGCAGCAGGTTGGTGATGATGGAGAACAGCGTGGTCTCGTTGCCGCCATGCTGGGTGGCGCTGGAGGTGAAGGCGGCACCGACCTTGCCGTTCAGCGCGCCGCGTGCCCACAGCCCGCCGGCCTGGTCGAGGAAGGCCGCCATCTGCGAAGAGATGCGGCCGAAGCGGGTGCCGGTGCCGACGATGATGGCGTCATACTGCTCCAGCTCGGCCACCGTGGCGACCGGTGCGCTCTGGTCGAGCTTGAAGTGGGCGTTCTTCGCCACCGCTTCCGGCACCGTTTCCGGCACGCGCTTGACGTCCACCGCAGCGCCGGCGCCGCGCGCGCCTTCGGCAATGGCATGGGCCATCGTCTCGATGTGGCCGTAGGACGAGTAGTAGAGGACGAGAACCTTGACCATGAAAGCGATCCTTTTCTCGGTTGGTGCGGATTGCAGCGGTGCAGGAGAGGGGCCGCGGGGGCCGCGGCAGTCCTGCCGGCATGCGTTCACCGTCACGATGCTAAGCGGCCCGTCTGTGGCCGCACGACCGACAATTCGTCACCGCGCGGATGACAAAGCGTCAGCCGCGCCGGTTTGGGGCTCAGGAGCGCAGATTGGCGAGGTGAAGGGCGAAGGCGCTTTTCATCGTTGCGAGCGGATCGGCCGCCATGGCCGGGGAAACACAGCGGCCCTCGGCGAAGGCCGAAGACAGGCCATAAAGCTGGGCGCCGCTCGCGACCGCGGCGATGGAGGGGTCGGGATCGCCCCTCAGCGCCCCCGACGACGCCGCCGCACCGAACCACGCGAACCAGTAGCCGGTCATCTCGTCGATCTGGTGCTGGGCATCCGCAGACCGCGGCAGGCTGGCGCAGGACGCGGTGATGATCTGCATGTGGACGGGGTGGGCGTATGACCAGGCGAGATACGCATCGCCGGCGGCGCGGACGCAATCCAGAGGATCGGATTGGGACAGGAAGGAGGCTTCGACCGCGATCCGCAGGCTTTCGACCGCCTTGTCGACGACGGCCAGCATCAGGTCGGCCCGGTTCTTGAAGTGCTTGAACGGCGCGGAGGACGACACGTCGACGCGGCGCGCCGCCTCACGGACGGAGACCCCCTCGATCCCTTTTTCGCGGACGATGTCGAACGTCGCGTCGACCAGCGCCTCCGCCAGCTTGCCATGGTGGTAGGGACGAGGATCGCCGGCAGGAAGTTGCTTGCGGATGGTCATCCGATGCTCCGGAGTGCAACGTCGGATGCAGGGGGCGGGATTTGGCCGGTCTCGAACATTCCCGGGGGAGTGCGCGTGGTGAAGGCGTCGCTGGCCGTTCTCAGATGTGTGAGAAGCGCCTCAGTCCTGGCGTTGGGGGCGCTGCCCGGCTGGCAATACGCATAGGTGCAGGCGAAGCCCGCATGCCAGTCGCCCAGGATGCGGACAAGCCGGCCTTCCTCCAGCTCGGTCGCGGCCACGAAGCGTGGAAGCTTTGCGATGCCGCCGCCCTGAACCGCCGCCATCAGCACCATCATCGGCGTGTTGAAGCTCAGATGCCGGCCCGCCTCGATGGCGACCTTCTGCGTGCCGCGGTTGAAGAACCAGGGTGCCCGGCGGCGTTCGCTGGTCTCGTCGAGAAGAAGCGTGTGCCCCGCCCCTGTCAGCTCCATCGGCGTCGATGGCGCCGATTTCGCCCGCAGATAGGAGCGCGAGGCGCAGAGTATCGATTCGCTCTCGAACAGCGGCTCCCCGGCCGCCCCCGGCCAATCGGCATCGGCGAGGTGCATCGCCAGATCGAATGGTCCGGCACCGGGATCCAGTGGCCGTTCCCGCACCTCCAGCCGCAGGTTCACGTCCGGATGGGCTTCGGTGAAGCTTCGGATGACGGGCAAAAGGAAGTGGCTGGAAGCGGAATCGGCGTTCAGCCGGATCGTACCGGCGAGGCCACCGTTCGGCGAGCGTACGGCGCTTGCGGATTGGGCGAGCTGTTCCAGCAGGGGCAAGGTCTGTTCGTAGAACCGGCGGCCGTCGTCGGTGATCCGGATTCCCTGCGGGGTGCGGTGAAAGAGGCGGGTGCCAAGTCGCTCCTCAAGCCGGCCGATCGCCCGGCTGACCCCGGAGGTCGTCAACCCGACGACCTCCGATGTCCGGACGAAGCTGCCTGTCTCGACAGCGGCGGCAAATACACCGACGCCGCTGATTACCCTACCGTCGAACCGTGTCATCTGACCTCTCCCGGGCTTTTGTTCGAACCGGCGGCCGGTCACGTCCTTCGACGCGGTGCGGAGCGCAGTCTCTGTCCCAGGATAGGGTGCATGCGACGGGCGGGCGGGTGCCAGCAATCATCGAACCAGCACAACGAAATTTTAAAACACATATATTTCAAAAGGTTAGGCTTGAGCCTGGCTTTGAACGGGCTTTCGCCCCCCAACGGGGGCGTTGCCAAAGTAAGCATTTGAACACATTGTTTCCGCCGGCCTGCATGATTTGGTGAACAAGGGTCCATGCTCAACTCCGCAGTCATCGTCCCCCGTTCGCCCGCCAAGGGTGAGCATCCCGCTCCGTCATCGGGTTCACCGTCATGAACACCGAACCTGAACTCGGCGTCGATATCGGGGCGCTGTCCGCACGGCTTCGGTTCAATCCGGAAGACGGCTGCATCTGGCTTGAACGCGAGCGTATGCTGCTCGTCCATCTCTCCGCCTACGCTGCCTTCCGCAAGGAACTGATCGAGGCGGTGGGGCAGGAGGCGGCGAAGCGGATGCTGATGCGCATGGGCCATGCCGGCGGCAGTTCCGACGGGGCGCTGGCGCGCCGCGCCCGGCCGGAATCGGACATGCTGACCAACTTTCTGGCCGGGCCGCGGCTGCACGCGATCGAAGGCATGGTGGTGGTGGAGCCCGTCGCCCATTCCTTCGATCCGGCGACGAACTTCCAGGCCGGGGAATGGATCTGGCGCAACTCGATCGAGGTCGAGGCGCATCTGAAGGAACATGGCCTGAGCAAGGAACCGGTGTGCTGGAGCGCCATCGGCTATGCGACCGGCTACACCAGCGTCTTCATGGGCCGCCCGATCCTGTACCGCGAGGTCGAATGCCGGGCGATGGGCCATGCGCAATGCCGCATCGTCGGCAAGCCGGCCGAGCTTTGGGAGGATGGTGCCCGCGACGACCTGCAGAACGGCCTGTGCCTGTCCGAGCCGTGGAACAGCGACACCGACCATTGGGAGCGGACGGCCGGAGTGGCGGCCCCGGCGCTGGAATGGTCGGACGGCCGGCTGCTGGGCATGTCGCCGAACTTCGTCTCCACCATGGATTTGATCGGCAAGGTCGCACCGACCGATGCGCCGGTGCTGCTGGTCGGCGAGGCGGGGGTCGGCAAGAAGTCGAGCGCACGCGCCCTTCACCGGTTGAGCAAGCGCGCGCGTCAGCCCTTCGTCCATTTCAGCTGCTCGGTGGCGAGCGGCGACGCGCTGGACGCGGAGTTGTTCGGGCTCGAGAAGGGGGCGTTGGCCGGGGCCGCGGTGTCGCGCAACGGCCGGGTGGAGCGGGCCAACGGCGGGACCCTGTTCCTGGAGGACGTTCATTGCCTCGACGCGCGGGCGCAGGCGAAGCTTCTGCGGGTGCTGCAGGCCGGCGAGGTGGAGCGGCTCGGCGGCGGCCAGCCGCGCCCGGTGAAGCTGCGCGTGATCGCCGCATCGACGCCAAGGCTGATGGCGGCGGTGCGGGACGGCTGCTTTCGCGAGGACCTCTATTACAAGCTCAGCGCCTTTCCGATTCGTCTGGCGCCCCTGCGCGAACGGCGGTCGGACATCCCTTTGCTGCTGAAGCATTTCGTTACGGAATTCGCCGGCCGCCACGACAAGCGGATCCGGTCGGTCGCCCAGAGCGCCATCGCGTTCCTGCTGACCTACGAGTTTCCCGGCAATATCGCCGAACTGGAGAGCATGATCGAGCGCGCGGTGATCCTCGCGCCCGACGCCGGAACGATCGACCTGTCGCACCTCTCCTCGCCGCTCGATCAGGACAGCCCGCGCTTCTTCAGCGTTTCGCGGGCGGGCCGGCTGTCGATGGGCGGGACGGAGGAGCCGGCGGCGACGGATGGCACTCCCTCGCTCGACCGGCTTCTCGACGGCAATTTCTCGCTCGAGACCTTCGAGAACGAGATCATCGCACGGGCGGTCGAGCGTGCATCCGGCAACCTCAGCGCCGCCGCCCGTGAACTGGGAATGACGCGCCCCCAGCTCGCCTACCGGTTCCGCAAGAGCCGCGGGGTGGAAGAGGACGAAGCCAGGGACGCATTCTAGAACGGCACGGCTCCACTATGCCGGCTCGAACCCGCCGATCGTCATGCCGCCATCCACCACCAGCATGTGACCATATACGTAGCTGGCGCGGTCGGAACACAGCCAGACCGCGGCTTCGGCCACCTCCCGTGGGTGGGCGGCGCGCTTGGCCGGGATTGCCGCCGTGGCGTTGGCGGCGAAGGGTACGCCTCCGGTGAGTGCCGCCTTGGCAAAATAGGGTCCGACGTCTGAGTTTTGCGTGGCGCGTCATTGCGCGGAC
>NZ_VTTK01000041.1:0-59913 GCF_008365135.1 Azospirillum sp. Sh1
TCCACTCGACACCGGCACCGACACGTTCGGTGACCTGAGTCCAGATGGCGTCGAAGGTGGCGGCCATGCCGCCCCACAGCGCGCTGATGGTCGGGCCGGGGTCCCAGCCGATCCACTCCTTCACCGCGGTCCAAGCCTGCTCGACCCGCGCGCGGGCACCTTCGACGATGCTGCCCAGACCATCGAAGGCGCCGGGCCATACGGCGTTGAGCGCGTCGCCCGGCGCCCAGGACAGCACCCCCTGGACCTCCGACCAGATGAGCCGCACCCATTCCGCCAAAGCGCGCATGGGCGCGGTGACGATGCCGACGGCGGCAACGAGGCTCCGTCCGAGGACATCGCCAAGCCCGGTTGCGGAGTCGTGGACGCGCTGGAATTCATCGCCGGTCAGCCGCACCGGGGTGAGGAGGTTGTCGAACCACCCGACCACCGTCGAGATGCCGTCGCCGATGTAGCTGAATGCCGACCCGACACTGCTGGCCAGCGGCTGGAGCGGGGCGAGAACGGGCATGATACCCGAAGCGGCCCGGCTGACGGCGCTGACGATGCCGTCCCACACGCCCGACACGAAGGCGCCCAACGGCTCCCAGTATTTGTAGACCAGCGTGCCGACAGCGGCGATGGCGGCGACGCCTGCCACGACCCAGCCGACGGGGGTGGCCAGCAGGGCGAGACTAAAGGCGCGGGTTGCGACCGTGGCCGTGCTCATGGCCGGCGCTACCAGACCCGACATCCTGGCCAGGGTCACCTGGGCGAGGGCGGACTCCCGTGCCACCCGTCCCAGCGCGACCAGCTCGGTCGCGAAGGACTTCACATAGCCGCCGCCGATCATCAGCACCTTGAGACCCATCGCGGCGGCGACGGTGCCGACGATGGCGGTGGTCGCCTCCGGATACTTGGCAGCGAGGTCAGCCGCCGCCGCCCCTACGGGCAACAGCCCGCTGACGATGCGGTTCAGCGCCGGCAGCAGGGCGGTGCCGAGGTTGATGCTGAGTTCGGTGGTCTGGTTGCCGAGCAGCTTGAGCTGGTTGGCGGTCAGCTTGGTGCGCTTCTCGAACTCCGCCTGGACGCTGCCGGCATAGGTCGTCTCATTGGCGACCATGCCCATGTACTGCTTGTACTTGTCCAGGCCGCCGACGAGGATGGCCAGATCGTCGCTGTACTCCATCCCGAACATCTCGCCCAGGATGTTGACGCGCTTCTCCGGCTTCAGCTTCGACACCTTTTCCAGGAACTTGGTCAGGGTGCCGGTCGGGTCCTTGGCGATGGCCTTCTGGATGCCCTCCGGGGTGTAGCCCAGCTCCTTCAGCGCGGCCTTGAATTTCTTCGTCTGAATCGGCGCCGCCTGCAGCTTCACCATCAAGGCGTTGATGCCGGTGGCCGCCACCTCCGGGGTTCGGCCCAGATCCAGCATGGTGGTGGCGAGCGCGGCCAGCTCCTGCGTGTTCAGGCCGAACTGTTTACCGTTGCCCGAGATGCGTTTCAGCACCTCCAGGATCTCGGGAGCCTTGGCGGCGGAGGAATCGTCCAGCTTGTTGATGGCGTCGCCGACCTTCATCAGGTCACCCATGGCGAAGCCCATCACGTTCTGGATCTTCGCCATCGCCTCGCCCGCGGCGTCCGGCGGCATCTCCCAGGCCGCCGCCATCTTGGCGACCGTCTCGGTATAGGTGAGGAGGTCGCCTTCCTTGATGCCCATGCGTCCGCCGGCCGCCGCGATGGCGGCGAGACCGGTCTGGCTGATGGGGATGATGCGCGACATCTCCTTCAGCGCCTGCCCCATCTTCTGCAGGCCGGCGGTGCCGTCGGCGAAATCGACCACCTTGTCGATGTCGCCCAGCACAGACTCGAACTCGATGGCCGGCTTGGTCAGACCGTACAGGGCGCCGCCGAGCGCGACCGCATCGAGCATCTGCATGCGCAGCTCGTTGCGCTTGGCGCGCGCGGCATCGACCTGGGCGACAGCCTGTCCGAGGCGGGCATAATGGCCGCGGAGCTTCTCGACCGCCTGCCCCAGGCGTCCCTCCTCGATGGCCAGCCGCTCGGTGTCCACTCCGGCTCGGCGGAGTTCGCCATCGAGGCGCGCCAGTTCCTGCTGGTTCTGCCGGTACGCCAACCGCGCCCGGTCGGCCGCCTCGCGGAGCTGCTCCAGCCGCTTGACCTGGGCGGCGGTCGGGCGCTCGATCTCGGACAGTGCCCGGCCGAAGGCTTTGGCGCGCTCCTCCGCCTCCCGCCATTTGCCCATGGCGGCGGAGGTCTGGATCTGCAGTTCGCGCATCCGGCCGACCTTGGCCGCGCGGTTTTCGACCTCGCCCACCGCGTCTCCAAGCCGCGTGATCTGGCGGGTCGCCCCGCCGAACACGGACGAGAACGAGCCTTCGAGCGCCGCGCCCACACGGACGGCGACCGGGAAATTTGTTGCCATGGTGGTGTCTGCCCTTGGGGAGAAGCGTCAGCGGGCCGAGGCTATCGCTTCGGCAAAGCGGCGCTGGAAGGCCGGCAGATACCGTTCCTTCGCCACGCGCTCCGCGATCTCGCGCAGCCGGAACCGCGGGTTGTCGATATGGATCTCGTCCTTCAGGACGTAGAGCAGGCGGATGCGCTGCCGCTTCTGCCCGGCAAACCGCCCCTTGGTCGCCTTCACCTTGCCGCCGAACCGCTCCCAGACGCCGAGGGTGGCGAAGGTGTCCCGGCCGCGGTCGCCGCGACGGATCTTCGCCCCAGGTGCCGCGTGCGAGGTGCTCCGCCGGGTCTTTGCCGAGCCGTCGCTCCGGAACCGCTCGACGCCCATGTACAGCCCGTCGGTGCCGAGCGGCGCGATGAACTTCCCCGACTTCGCCAGCAGCGCCTTGGGCCAGCGGCCGGGGCGCGTCATCGCCGTGCGCGTGGGGCGGGCGCCGACCGGAACGGCCACCGACCCGCCACCTTCGGCCTCCTTCGTGCCGCCCACCGCCTGCCGCTCCATGAAATCGTCCTTGGAGCCGATCACCGCCTCCAAGCTGGTGGGGTTCGCGGCAACGATGCGGATCCCCTTCGCCACCCATCCGGAGCGGATGGTGAACATCTCCGGAAGGTCGCGGATGACCGCCTGCTGAATGTCCTGCGCGACATCGGTGAGGGCGCGGGCGGCGGCATAGCTGGCCTGTTTGGGCGACGCCTCCATCGCTTTGCGAACTTCGGCCATGCCGGACAGGGTGAAGCGGATCATCTCAGTTCGACCAGGTAGACCGGCTGGGGCCGGTCGGGTGGCAGGGATTCAAGCCAGAGGGCGAGCGCCCTGTGGGTCATGCGGCCAATCACCGGGAGCTGCCAGCCGGTGGCCGCCGCGAGGCGGACCACCGCTGGCCGGAGCTGCTCCCGGCTCAGGACATAAAACTGCGGTAGGCGTCCTGCAGCTTCTTGTAGTCCTTCATCGGCAGGCGCCCGATGTCCTCGGGGGCCACCCCGCAGACCATGGCGAACAGCGTGGCTTCGACGCGGGCATCGCGCGCGTTCGGCCCGGCCGCCTCCTCCGAGGCCAGATGGTCTTCGACCAGCGGTTCGCGCATGGTCAGGGTGGTCACTTCGCCGGCCGTCGTCTTCAGCGGGCGGGACAGGGTGATATCCATGGTCTTCTACCTTCCGTTTGCGGCTCAGAGGCCGATGTTGGCGCGGTGCTGGGCGAGCTGGTCGACGCCGTTGATGACGCGTTTCATGTTGTCGATGTCGATCTCGATCTCGGCCCGGCCGTCGATCTCGAGCTTGTAGTAGCGGCACCAGATGGTGCCCTTCAGCGACCCCTTGTCGCCGCTCTTCGACGAGCCGCCGTCCAGCTCGGTCAGCATGCCCTGGGCGGTGATGACCTTCGGCCGCAGTGTGGTGTCATCGGCCAGCGACTGGCGGAGTTGCACGCGCACGGCGTTGCCGTCGATCAGGCCGAACTGCCGGTAGACCTCGGTGGAGTGTTCGGACAGCGTGAAGCTGAACTCGATCTTGTCCATGCCGAGGTCGATGCCCATCGGGGCGTCCATGCCGCCGCCGCGGTGCTCGTCCGTCTTGATGGACAGCTTCGGCTCGTTGACCTCGTCGACGCGGCCGGCATAGCCGCGCCCGTCGATGAACAGGTTCCAGTATTTGACGACTTTGGGCGGAGCCATCGGCGCCTCCTATGACTCAGGGATGGGGAAAGGGTGGGGCGAACGACGTTCGCGGAGGGCTACTTGAAGATCTCTTCCAGGTAGCCGTTGTTGACGGACGACCGGAACGTGATGTGCTCGGCCGGGTAGGTCGGACCCCAATCGAAGTCGAAGTAGACCTTCCCCTGCGCGATCTGGTCCGGGGTGTTCAGTTCCGGATCCGCCCAGCACCGGCCGCCCGTGATGGCGCCGATCTTGGTCAGGTGGCGGAGGTAGGCGTTCACCCCCTCGGTCACGTCGGCGATGTAGGTCCGGGTGATGTTGCGGTCGACCGCCCACAGATGCGCCTTCTGCAGGCTGTCCAGGATCAGGTCGTTGGTCCGGACGACGCACAGGAAGGCCCATTTCGGGTCGCTGGCACAGGTCCGGTTGCCCCAGGTGCGATAGCCCTGCTCGCGGATGATGGTCGCCACCTCGTGTTCGTTGAGGTAGTTCGCCCGGCAGTTCGTGTCGCCGAGCACGAAGTCGATGGCGCGGCCGGTGCCGACGATGCCGGCGATCTCCTTGTTCGACAGCGAGACCCAGAATCCCTGTTCGTTGTCCATCCACGCCTGGATGCCGGCGAAGGCGGGGGAGGCCGGGAACCGCTCGATGTTGTTGGTCTGCGGGTTGAGGCGCAGCACGGACGGGTCGCAGACGAACACGCGGCGGTCGCCCCAATCGTTGCGGTAGGCAACCGCTTCCTCGTCGGTGGTGTCCGGGCCGTCGGCGAAGATGACCGCGCGCAGCCGTCGGGCGATGCCGAGCATTTCGGCAACGACCGGATTGGCCACCGTGCCGATGATGGGGGTGACGACGGCGCCGGCACCGTCGGCGGCCTCGCTGATGGTGATGGTGGCCTCGGTGTAGCCGGTGCCGGGATTGACCACCGCGACCGCGGTCACCTTGCCGTCCACTGTCACCGCTTCCAGGACCGCGCCGGATCCGTCGCCGCTGACAGCGACCGCCGGGGTGACGTAGTTCGAGCCGCCGCTGGTGACGGTGACGGAGGCGATGCCGCCGCTGGCCAGGGTCGCGGTCGCCGTGGCGCCGGCACCGGCCTCGTCGGTGACGGTGATGGTGGCGGTGCTGTAGCCCTCGCCGGCCTTCACGATGTCGATGTCGACGATCTCCCCGCCGACGACCTTGGCGACCGCCGAGGCGCCCGTGCCGTTGCCGGCGATGGTGACCTGCGGGCGGGCATAGCTGGCGCCGCCGTTGGCGATGGTGATGCCAGCGATGCCGTCGGCGATCCGCTGCCCGGTGTAGCCGGGGGCGAGCAGGATGCGGGGCGTCACGCCCAGGCTGCTCTGGGCACCGAGCAGCGCCATGGCGCCGCTGTAGGCTCCGGTCGCCGGATCCGTGCCGCCGATGATGTCGGCAGGCGTCACCTTGGACGGGTCGGCATAGGTGTAGCCGATCCAGGATGCCGAGCGGCCGGCGAGCTTGCCGAACCGGGTGGGCGTCACGATGCCGGTGGTCGGATCCAGGGTGTAGTCGACACCTTCGACGCACAGCAGCCCATGCTCGGACGTCTTCACCGACACGCCGCTGACCCAGCGGTGCGCGAGCGGGAACACCCCCTCGAGCAGAGCATGGTCTGCGGCCGGCTCCACCGTCTTGTGGCGGGCGGGGTCGAACACGTTGACCACGACCACCAGTGCGCCGGACTGGTCGAAGATGTTGTCGAGCGCGGGCGGGATGCTGAAGGACCAGTCGTCACCGAAGTTCGCCGCCGCCTCCTTGCGGCTGCCGGCGATCAGAACGGGCTTGTTGACGGCGCCGATGGGGGCGGTGCCGACAAGCCCGATGATGGCGCTCTTGACCGTCTTGATGGGACGCGGGCCGGTGTCGATCTCGACGACCTCGACCCCGTGCAGAAACTGTTCGGGCATGACGATGCTTCCCTTGGTTGAGGGCAGAAAAATCCCGGCTTGAAGCCGGGCATGAGAAAGCAGGTGAATGGTGGCGAACGCCGTTCGGCGGTCAGGGCGGATCGTCGTCCGGCCAGCCGGACATTTCGTCCACAAGGCTGGGATCATCGGCTGCAAGAGCCGCGTCCTTGAGGTCGCGCGCGTGCTGGACCAACTCGGAATAGGCAAGCGCAACAGAGGCGGCGAGGGCAACGCCATCCGCCGGGGCAGGCAGCGGCAGGCGGCTGTTGTCCAGAGCGATCCAGCCTTGGACATAGGCATCCGGCCACACGGGCAGCGCTCCCGACAGCACCAAGCCGGCCGTGGTCGCCATGCCGCCCAGATCCGTGCGGCTTGCATCCGACATGCTGAAGCGCTTGCCGCCATGGAGCGCGCCCAGCGCCAGCCGTCGATCCCGTTCCACGTCAATGGCGCGGACCTTCGCAGCCCGCGTCTCGGCCTGGGGCAGGGCGGCGACGTCATAGGTCACTTCAGCGTGGTCCGGGTGAAGCACCCAATCGGCAATCGGCTTTCGCGTCACCAGCACCTTGCTGCGGTCGAAGGCGGCCTGCTCGCGCACTGGCAGGAATGTCCAGCCAGGACAGGCGGCCTCGAATTCCTCGATGGTGTAGCTCGCCCACGCGCCGGCCGGGTGGGTGATCGTGTCCACCTCGTCCACCTCCACCAGCGTGGCGGTCTCCACCTCAACATCCCGCACGCCGATTTCACCAGTGTCGGGTTCCTCATAGTCCTCTTTCACCAAAGTCTTTTCGATCTGCGGACGCTTGGCCCGCAGCGTGCGTTCGCACGAAAACGGCTCCGGCCGCTCGAACAGCCGACGAGAGCCATCCGGCAGCACAACGAGAACAGGAAGGTCCATGATGGCCCCTATCAGCAAAACGGTTGGGTCTTCGGGGTATAGGAGGCGGTGGCGATGCAGGTGTTCCAGAGATACTCGTCGTTCAGGTAGAACACCGGAGCATAGGCGTTGGCGCCTGCGTTCGCCGAACCAGCCGTTGCCACCTTCATGGTGGCTGGATCGTAGGCCGCGCTGCGCGGGCTTCCAACGAAGGAACCAGCCAGCGTCCCATTGACGAGCATGTATGTGGTTTTGCTCGGCCCGTCCCTGGTTATAAGAATTTCCATCGGCGTGGTTTGCGGCACCAGGATGCTGGAGTTGATGCCCTGAACGCCCCAACCACCGCCAGATGTCCCGGTGCCGTCATTCCAGCTTGTTCCAACCCGCAATTTCCCGGTCGGAGTGTCATAATTAAGCCCGACACTGTACATCATGTCGGACGTGCCCCAGTCGCTGTTGTTTATGCCGATATTCTTTAGCTGCACCCCGCTTTCCGTGTAGCCAGGGATGATCCGCATCATGTGCGACCAGGACGCGGCTCCGTCAGCAAACAGGCGAAACGGGAAGTTGCTGTCCCCTACGGACGGATCGCAAATGATGCCGTTTCCGTTGAAGAACATGCTCGTGTCGTAATCCTCCCAATACTTGGATGCAGACGATAGCGCAGCTTTTGTGGAGTCGCGGTAGTGCCATGTGAAAGTGGCTCCGCCGTCGCTTGTGGTGGGGTGCGCCCCTGCCAAGCCGTTGGCACGAAACCAGTAAACGAGGTTCGCGGCGTTCGGATCCCGCAGACACGAAAAACCGCCATCCATCAGAAGGGCTGCTTGGTTCATCACTTCCAGTCCCTTTGCACGGTGATGTCCACAACGCCAGCGGCAACGCACTCCATAATGACCTTGTCACGGGCGCCCGCGGTAGCGGACAGGGAGATCCCGGAGCCACCCTTGGTCCTGAAGAAAGACCCGGTCGCCATCACAATGTTGGCGACAGAAGAGGTAACGTTAAGGACTACGACTTGGCCCGGCTTCATATTGCTCGGGTTGGCAAGGGTAAAGCTAGACGTTGCGGTCAGGTCGAAGCGGTTTGAAGAGGCGAAATCAAGGGTCACAGTGGGCGAGAACGGAACCGTCACCGGGTTTGGGGCAACAGACTTGTAGAAGGTGAACTGCTTGGTAGTAGGGTCCATGTAGAGCTGAACGACAGGAGAAACTCTGCCGGTGTAAATGCCGAAAGCCCCGGTGTTCACGACCAACGCCAACCCGCGTGCCCCAGCCGGCGCCGTGGTGTTGGTCGAGCTGTTCATCTGGAAGTAGGCGTCGAGGGCGTCGCTGTTGCTCCCGAGAGCGATCAGAGTTGTGCCGTTGGACGAGATGTCCGAGGTTCGGGCGTACAGATGGTTGCCGAGCAAAGACCCGTCTGGCGTGCGGGCTGCTACGGTATTGGCGTTTGGCGCGGTTGCTGGCGTCAAGTTGCCGGTGTGCCAGAATTCACGCCACCCACCACCATATTTGTCGCGCCACCAGTAGCGGCCGTTTTGCGCCACGAGGTGCTGAAGCCCGAGGGTGCCGCCAACGTCACCACCTGCCAAGCCCATGTAATAGCCATACCCCGCGCTTCCAGCGGGGGCGTTCGGGCTGTTAGCAGCATCGACATAGCGCGTCTCCCCCACGGTGTTGAGGGAATTCAGGTCTATGGTTTCGAAGGTATAGGACTGCATGCTCCTTTTCAGAACGGCATCCAGCGCATTGATGGCGGCGATCTTACTCGCGGCTGCACTGTTGACATTGCCGACCTGGGTAGAGCCAGCGGAGTTGACCTCCGCAACCTGGGTCGCTCCCGCAGACAGCACGTCAGAGACAGAGGCATTGCCCGCTGCCGCCTCAATGGTTTTTGCCAGCAGCAGAAGATCCTTAAACTCGGACGTGGCCGAAAGCGCGTCGATCTTCTGCTGGAGCACGGCGCTGAGGTTCGTTGTGTTGATGGTCATTGGGTACGCCTCCGCTTAAGAACCCAGCGCCAATGCCAGGATTTCGGCGTTTTCGACGGCGTCCAGCACCGCCTTGACGTCGCCGTCGACCATGTCGAGCGCCTGCGCGATGCGGGACGCATCGTCGCTCCCATAGTGGGTCGGGTCCGACTTCGGATAGCCGCGGTTTGCGGTCCGGGGATCGAGCGCGCTCATTGGGCGATGACCTGAAGCGCGCGGACGCGCGGACGGTAAATCACGCTGCCGGTCAGGGTGAGGCGCACGCGTGTCGCATCGACGTTGAAGGGCGAGAGGCTGTGGATCACCTCCTGCCAGCCATCGCCCACCTGCTTGCCGCCGATGACCGGGATCTGCACCCAGCTCGCGTCGGCCTTCTGCGCGTGCGCGACCACGGTGGCGCTGCCGCCCAGCATGGCCTCGTAGGCGATCAGGATCTTGGTGGCGCCGGCGCACTCGAATTGCCGGGTGATGTAGGTCGCGCTTTCCTGGACGTTGCCGAGCACGGCCTGGATGCCGGGGTACAGGACCGGGGACCGCAGATCCGTGCCGCTGAGAACCGCCTTCACCGCCACCTGACCGGAGAGGCGCTGGGTCAGCGACACCACCTGCCCGTTCACGACCCGCATCTCGTCGCCGTCCTCGTCGGTCAGCACCAGGACGAGGTCGGTATCGACCGCTGGCCGCTCGACGCGGGCGAGGGCGATGAGGTCGCTGACCTGATTGGCGGTGATGGCGCCGAGGGGGATTTCCCGCGTCGTCACCGTGAAGCGGCAGCCGAGCAGCCGGAACGTCAGGTCGAGATCCTGATGCGCGGTCCAGGTGCTGGCGTTGGAGCTGGACAGCAGCACGCCCATCGCCGGCTGGCGCGTGATCCATTGCTGGTTGACGGAATCGTATTTGCCGAGCTGGGCAACGCACACCGCGGCGTCGGCGTCGTCGGTCAGCAGCACCAGCGCATATTCCGTGTTGGCGTCCAGCCAGACGGGGTCGAAGGTGATGCGCGTCCAGGCGCCGCCGAGCTGGATGGCCGACGGATTCACCTCTCCCTGGGCGAGGATAACGCGGGAGGGAAAGCCGACCTGGGTTTCCCGGATCTGGGCGCGAACGACGTTCGCGCCGCGGACCGCGAAGGGCACCTCGACGCCGCCGATATGCCGGCCGAAATCAAGGCTGAAGGTCTGGGCAAGCGGGTCGTAGAAGTGGGTTTCGACCACCTCCACCGTCCGCATCTGCTGCACCTCGACGGTGCCGGCGCCGGTGAACGTGCTGGTGCCATAGCTGCCGCCCTGGCCCAGAAACTCCACCTTCTTCGTACCCGCGGGAATGCCTTCCGGAATCTGGAAGGTGCCGCGGACGACGCCCGAGGCGTCGGCGACAAGAACAGTCATCGCAATCTCCTGAAAGCGGACGTTACGCAGCGGCCGGGGCGAGGGTCAGGCCGTCGAACTTGAGCTGGGACAACTGCTCGCCCGGCCCGAACCCCTTGACCTCGAAGAAGACGGTAATCGGGCGCAGCGTCTCGGCTGCGCGCTGCCCGGCGCTGACGATGGACGTCTCGGTTTTGCGCACCTGATAGGTGAGGTTGGAGCCGTGATAGCCCGGATCGTACACCGTGCGGTTCGCGAACATCGCCGTGGTGCCGTCGTCGTGGGCGTCGGTCACCACCGTCTGCGTCCACTGGTCGACCGCGATGACAAGGGTCGCCTGGGCCGGCAACGCCTCGAACGCCTGATAGGGGTTGATCTTCATCGTCGTGGTGCGGAGCTTCTGCTCGATCACCGGCTCCAGCGTGTAGGTGAGGGTGAACTTCTTGTCGTTGTTCTGGGTCGCACTGGCGACGGTCGCCACGATGGGAAGCGTCAGCTCCCCGGCCACGACGGCGGCGTTCTGGGACAAGCCCACGTCCCGCATGCTGCCATCGAGGAACGGATCCACGAAGACGCCCCGCTTGGCCGCCGGGTCGCGGGCCTGCGCCTTGTTCTGCAGGCGGTCGTTCGCGACCAGGAAGAAGAGGTCGGAGATGTCCTGCCTCATCTGCTGCAGCTCGGCATAGGGCACGGCGTGGACCACGTCGCCGTCGAGCTGCACGGTCGGCGCACCGGTCCAGGTCTGGTAGACCGTGGCGAGCAGCAGGGTGCTGGGCGGCACCGCCGGCTTGCCGGGGGTGAAGGGATGGGCAACGCCCCGCACACGGGTGGCGGTACCGTCCCGGTTCAGCAGCACCCGGTCGACGCGCGGCAGCTTCCACTTGTAGGTCACCAGCACCTGGGTGGACTGAACGGCGCCGCTGACGGTGAAGCCCGTCTCATCGACGGCGGAGGCCGGCAGGGTGGTCAGGCGCTCGTATGTCACCTTGTAGGTCGAACCGGGAGACGGTTCGGCCCCCGACAGGCTCCAGTCGATGGCGTCGCCGGTCAGACGGTAATCGGTGCCGGCGGCATAGGTGGTGCCGCCGGTATAGGTGGTGCCGTTCCAGGTGCCGCCCTGGTTCACCGCCAGCACCCGCACAACGGAGCCGTTGGCGAGGGGGTCGATGGCATTCGTGAAGTTGCCATGGGTGCGGACCTCATCGACGATCCGCACGGTGGCCCGCACGGTGTCGATGGCCGCCACCGGGCCATGGTTCAGGTCGATCCGCTGACTGCCCCCGGTGGCCACAGTGAAGGTATGCGGCTCGACATCGACAAGCTGCAGGTCGGGGTCGGCGGGAAAGCGGATGCGCAACGAGGTCGGCCGGGTCACTTCGAACCCGTCGATATGGGCGGCCCCTTCCGTGATGGTGAACACCTGCTCGGCACCTTCGGCGCCCTGATAGGCGACCGTCAGGCCACTGGTGATGTAGGTGCCGCCCGTGGTCGCCTTGTCCCGGCGGGCGAGCGCCACATTCACGCTGTCCAGCGTCGGAGGCGGGTCGTTCGACAGCAGGTTGCCCCGGTCCACCCGGTATACCGGAAAGAAATCGCCGGGCTTGCCATCCTGGTCATAGCCCCAGACCACCGAAATTTTCAGGCGGGCCGCACCAGGTTGACCGACGGCGCGGCTGTCCCGCGCCGGATTGAACAGCTCGGGGTCTTCCAGCTCGGTGACGACGGCTTCCTGCAGATAGATGCCGACGGCGACCAGCCGGTCGAGCGGCAGCACGAAGCTGGCCTCGCCCACCTCGCGGACGGCGCCGGCCGCGTAGATCTCGCCGGCAGCCGCCTTCGTCTGACCGGTCACGGCATCGACGTAGAGGGACGCATCGCGCAGCACCGCGCCGTCCTTGAACAGGGCGTCGCCGAGGCCGCGGACGCGATGCTGTGCGGCCTGCTGCATCTCGTTCAGTTCGGCGGTTTGCAGCACGCGGTCCGACCGGAACAGAATCCGGTCGTACCCCTTCGCGGCGTTCCAGTTGTCGTAATACCCATCGGGATAGGTCGTCATCGCGGGCCTCAGATCGTCTGCACAAATTCGAAGGAGGGGCGCAGCGCCCCGCCCAAATGCATCTGCGTGGTGCGCTCGATGGCGAGCAGCGTTCCGGGGGACGCGATGTCCGACGGCAGGAAGTAGCGCTGCCCCGGCGGAAGGTCTGGCTTCAGCACGGTGCCGACGAACACCCCCACCTCGCGGATCACGGCGATGGCGTCATCGAAGCTGAAAGAGACGCGGATGAGCAGGTTGTTGGTCGGCGTGGACACCCGGCGGAAGCGGCCCTTGGGGACGATGATTTCCCCGGCTGGGTCGGCAACGCAGAAGCCGACGTCATCGACCGTTCGCCGGCCGATCTCCAGTTCGAGCGCCGACAGGCCGATGGTTTCGGGTTCTGGGGTGGTGTCCCAGGATTGCTTCCCAATCCCCCACGCGAAATGCAGGGGCTGGTTCGCCAGGGCCTGGGCCATGGCGGTCCGCCCGCTGATCGTCAAGATGGCCATCGTCAAACTCCGGAGTCAGAAGGAGGGGTCAAGGACGCCTGCCAGCCGCCGGTCCAGCCACCGGCCCACACATAACCGCGGTCCGACCGGGGCCAGGGCGTGATGGTCCAGGCGCCGATATCTTCGGGGCCGACCGGCTCGACCGGCACCGTCCAGACTCCGATGCTGATGACCGGATCGTCCCAGGTGTGGTCGCCCCAGCGGGCCGTCGGCCACAGCGGACGGTAGGGGCCGGCATCGGCCGAGATGACGACCGTCGCCGTGATGCGCCAACCCACCAGCTCCGGCAGGTCGCCGTCGAGCACCACCTCTTCCATCTCCGGGCCAGCCCGCAGCGCGATGGCGGCCTGCATGCTGAAGGAGACGGAGGGGACAATCGCCGCATCGGCGCCGAGCGCCACCGTGTCGAGCAGCACCTCGTCGAGCGGCTCGCGGCGGACGGAATGGACATAAGAGTCGAGCCGCTCGTCGCCGTCCAAGGTCAGCGGCGCCCCCTCCTCGACAAGCTGCGTCGGGTCGAGCAGGGCCGTTGGGCTGTCGAGCCGGGTGTCGTCCAGGACGATGTTGGCCTTGGCGATGAGGCGGACCCCGGCGGCGATGGGGCCGAGATCCTCCGCCAGTTCGGCGCCGCTGCATCCGTAGATCCAGGACATGGCGAGCGGATAATTGCGCACCACCTCGCTGTCGAGCCGCCACCAGTCGAGTGCTTCGGCGTCGTCATAGAGGGCTGCAAACCCGGTGACGCCGTGCAGCGCCAGTGCCGGGTCGGCAACATCGCTTTCGGCCGACAGCCCGACCGTGCGTCCGAACGACAGCCGAACGCCGTTCGCGTCGGTGCCGCTGTCGTCGTCGAGCATGCCGGCATCGAGCGCCGGCCCCTGGTCCAGGATGATCGGGCGGAAATCGTAGCCATGGTAAAGGCGGACGAGGCGCGCCCGTGCCGGGAGGGCCAAGCCGGCAACGCCGACGATGCGGCGCACGTCCTCATCGGAGGGAACCGCGCCGGGGTCGATCTGAAGCTCGGCCCACCACGGCCCCGGCCCCGCCTCTTCCAGGATGGCGGCGTCGTACCCGATCCAATCCAGCGCCATGCGCAGGCTGGCCACCGTGCCGCGCAGGCGCTGGAACTGGATGCCCTCGCGCAGCGCCCGGCGCGGGTCGGTGAGATAGGGCAGCAGCTCGTCGAGGCCGTATTCCCAAACGAGCCACGGCACCAGCGCGTCGCTCGGCTCGGTCTTGAAGCCGGCCAGGGGCAGTGGCGCGTCGAACAGGCGCGGGCCAATGGCAAGCGAGAGCGCCGTTTCGAGCGGCGTCCGATTTGCGGGCAGCAGGCTGGGCATCAGGCGGACCGGCCGGAGAGAACCAGGGTGACATGGTCGAGCCGGGCGTAGCCGTCGGAGGCGACGGCCACATCGGCTGCCGGCGCATCGAGTTCGACCCGGTAGACGCCACCGCGCTGAAGCTGCGCCACCTGCCAGGACCGGGTGACATCCCAGCCGAGACGGCGCTCGCCGGCCAGGGCCGCACGGAACGCCGCCTCGATGTCCTCGAGGCGGCTGTCGGGGGCCTCTGGCCGCAGCCACACCCGTGCGGCCACCTCGAAGGACACCGGGGCGGCCATGCGGACGTCGATGGTGTCGGTCAACACCCGGATGGTCGGGTCGTTCAGACGTGAGCGCGCGGCGTCGAGCAGGACCGCGTCGGTGGCGGTGGTGCCGGCGCGCGGCAGCAGGGCCACGACCACCAGCCCCGGCTTCGGCGATGCGACGCTGACATCCTCAATGTCGGCATGGGCCGACATCGCGTTATAGCGGTAGCTGGCCGCCCCGCCCCCGGTGGACCAGCCGATGACGCGATCCCGGATCCGGAGGCGGAAGCGGTCGTCACTCTCCCCGGTCAGCCGCTCGACGCCATAGAACAGCGCCAGATGATCGAGGTCGGAGCCGAGCGCGAAGGCGAGCAGGTTGGCGCGTGCCGCCTGATTGATGCGGTGGCGCAGCAGAAGCTCGCGGTAGGCGCCGGCCTCCAACGCCTTGATGGCGGGGTCGGACTCAAGCAGGGCAGAGAACTCCGGCGCCATGCCGAGGAAGCCGGACAGCACCTCGGCCTTGATGTCCTCATAGGCGAGGGTTTCGACGACCTGGGGGGCAGGCAGATCGGGCAGGGGAGAGGAGGTCATTGCACCGTGATCCCGTCCAAGCGGATGACCCGCCCTTCCGGCAGGTAGAGGCCGGTGATGGCGAGGGTGATGGCGCCGGGCGCCGCGCTCTCGACCTCGACGCGGGACACTTCGAGGCGAGGCTCCCAGCGGCGCAGCGCGTCGACGGTCGCCACGATGATGTCCACCTTCAGCACCTCATCGACGGGGCGGTCGATGAGGTTGAAGAGGTTGGAGCCGTAGTCGCGCAGCTCGACGCGGCTGCCGATGGGAGTCGTCAGGATGTCGCGGATGCTCTGGCGCAGATGGTCGGTGCCGGCGAGCGCCCGACCGGCGGTGGCGGACATGCCGAGCATCAGCCGGCGAACACCGACGCGGCGCCCGTGGCGACGATGGAGCCGCAGGCCACCGGATCGCCGACGCGCCCGATGGGCTGGCCGTTGACGAACACGGTCGGCGAGCCGCTGGCCAGCACCGAGGCATGCGTTTCCGGAATCGACGGGCAGGTGTGGGCCGCCCAGGCATCGCCCTGCCGATGCACCGGGCGTCCCTCGACGCTGACGTTCGGGGAGGCTCCCGTGGACGGACGGGGCGGCCAGCAGCCGTGGCCGGTGCAGGTGTCGCCCAGGCGCGTCACAGCAGGCATCAGCCGCGCCCGTCCACCGGGTCGTGCGCCGGCACGGTGATGTCATGCAGCCAACCGCCGAACCGACGCAGCGGCGGACACAGGAAGCTCGCCCAAAAGCACAGCTCGCCCACGGGATGGGCTATCAGGTTGTGGAGTGCCCACATGAGGTTGGTACGCCAGAACGCCACAAGCGCCTCCGTCAATTGAGGTCGATGCGCAGACCGACGGCCTTGACGCCGTCGGCGGTGAGTTCGAGGGTGGACGGGCCGACCTGGATGAGGATCTTGCCGCCGGCCGGAACCGACAGGGTCAGCGTCTTCGACGCCATGTCGTATTCCTGGAACGAGCCGTCGCTGTACTCGACCCGGAAGAGGTCGCCCCGGTCGCCGACATGGGGCGACGCATTCGACGACAGACCGCCGCCGATGACACCCTGGCGGAGATCGCCGCTCGGGGCCGAGACGGACACCTGCTGCCCCACCTGCAACGGCGACCACACGCGCACCTTGCTGTTCTGCCCCGGAATCTCCCAGGGCAGCCAATCGGTTTCGATGTCGCCGATCCGCACGCGCGCCTTGCCGGCACCATAATCGACGGCGGAGACCACGCCCTTGCGAACGACGTTCGCCAGCCGGCGGTCCAAGTCGCCGGTCACCTCGTCACCCGCGCCGCCCCGCCCGATCACGGCGCCACCTGCGTGTAATCGGCCTCATGCGCCCGGCCAATCTCCGGAGCTTGGCCGAGATAGACGCCGACCGGCGAAGCCGCCGGCTGCGGGAGGGGCACCGACACCTCGACCGTCCCGCCCTCCGGAATCATGCCGCTGGGCAGTCGGACGATGACGGGCACCGGGCCGCTGGTGTCGATGTCATAGTCGATGCCGCGGTCGTACCCGACCACCACGATGCCAGCCCCCGGCGCATTGCTGCCGGCAGAGATGGGAGGCAGGGCGCCACGGCCGGTGACCAGATCCAGTCGCAGCGGCACCGTCGCCGACGGGAAGAGGCTGGCATCCGAAGCGGTGCGGGTCGCGGTGCGGTATTCCACCGTGTAGAGGATGATCTTGGCGCCGTAGACATGCTGGCCCCGCTCGAACATATCGCTTTCCATGCCGGCATAGCGCAGGCGGTCGGCAAGGCGTCCGGGAACGACGAAGCCATCGAGCAGCGCCTCGACCAGTTCGGCAAAGTGGTCGAGGCGGTCTTCCAGCGTGGCCTCGTCATCGTCGTCGGCCAGATCCACGATCTCAACGACAAGGGTCAGGTCGCGGATGAGCGGCCCTTGCCCGTCGCCGCCATAGCTCCCCTTCTCCAGCTTTTCGTTCGGCGTGTAGACCAGGACCGCCGGCACGGTGTCTGCGGTCAGCGGCTTGGCGCGGGATGTCCACACGCGCTTGGCTACGAGCATCTCGGCCAGCGGGGAATCGGTCAGCACCGCGGCGACCGCGTTGCGGATGATGGTGCGGGGATGGGTCATCGCCGGACGATCTTTTTCAGGTATAGCGCCCAGGCCGCTGGCCCGTCGGGACGAGGATCGGACACCCGGTAGCGCCGTTCGCCGATATCGACGAGGTGTCCATCCTTCGGGTCGAAGGGTAGGGCGGCCCGGCGCACGTAGAGCACCGGTTCGACCGTGGAGACTTCGACCACGCCGACCTGGTTGCGCGATTCCCCTTCCATCAGAGTGCCGGACAGGGCGTCCTCATCGAACACGGCGACGATGGTGCGGCCGGGGTCGTTGGCGTCGGTGCGATAGAGGACGGTGTCGCCGAACACATCGGCGCACACATCCTCGACCTCCGCGGAGATCTCGGCCCAGCTCATTGGCGGGCCGCCGGCTGGGGCAGGTGTCGCTCGACGAGCACCAGCCGCTGCTCGAACAGGGCGTCCGTCTTCGCGCGCTCGGCCAGGGCCGTTTCGGCGGCGGCGAGGTGCGAAAACAGGTAGCCGACGGCGGCCACGGCGGCGAGCTGTGCCACGCCGAGAATGGAGCCGGCGGTGGTGATGGTGCCGCGCGCCATCCCCATCCGCTCGGCGAAGGTGTGCTCCAGCTTGGTCACGCGCGAGGTGAGCTGGCCACGGGTGTCGTCCAGGGCCGTGGTGACCTTTTCAATGGCCTTGAACGCCCGGTCGATGGCGGAGGAGTGGGACGCCTGCTGCTGCTCGAGGCGGTGCATCACCTCCAGCCGCTCGCCGATGCGCTCGACGGCGCGCTCCAGCCGCTCCAGGGCGTCTGGAATGGACTCCAGCCGGGTCAACCGGGTTTCCACGCTTAAGAGAGCGCCGTCGGGCATGTCAGTGCGTCCCATCTGAAAGGAAAGGGACGGGCGGGGGCAGGCCCCCGCCCGTCAGGCTCACGGCGCGGGGTGGACGATGACGCCGATGGTGAGGGCGGCAGGGTCGGTCGCCGCCGCGGTGATGTTGGTGGCGCGCACGGTCACCGTGTCGGCCGCCGACACCCACGCCTGGAACACCAGTCCGGCCGGAACCACCGCCGGCAGGGCCAGCACGACCCCGTCGCCCGGCGCGGCACCGGCCACGGCGAGCGTCAGATCCTGGTGCCCGGCCGCCGCGATGGACGGGAAGTCCAACGGGCCGGATCCGTGCAGGGTGACGGACTCGCCGTGCGCAAGGGCGGCGGCACCGAGCTTGACCCGCACCGTCGGCGCCGAGGCGCCGGCCGCGCTGATGGCGGCACCGACGCACAGGTTGCCGGAGGCGGTGCCGGTGACCTTGCGGGCGGTGGCGTCCCAATAGACCGGCGCACCGGCCGTGATGCCGGTGGCAGTTTTGGCGAGGGCGTAGCAGCCCTCGGTCCGGAGCTGGCTTTCCTCGCCCGCTCCGGCCGTGCTGCTGACGACGCCGAAGATGGCGCCGAGCAGGTAGCCGTCCCCCGACGCCACGGCATAGGCCGCGGTGAAGGGGAGGGAACGGCCGTCGAAGATGAAATTCCGCATGGGTGTCTCCCGTGTGACGGCGGTCAGGGGGTTTCCGGAGCGGGCGCGGCCGGCGCGGCGCCGGGGTTCATGTAGAAGCCGCGCCAGTCGACGGCGCCCGCGCCGAAGTCCTCGCGCACCTTCACCTCCATGCCGTCGACGTCGAAGCCCTCGCGGCTTTCGACGAACGGGCCGCTTTCCTGGCCTTCCAGGTAGGCGTACTCGATGGTGTCGATGCCGCCCGAGTTCGGGTCGGCGGCCAGGAACCACGTATTCGCCCCGAGGCGGTCGATGCGGGCCTCCGGGATAACGGTCATGTTCTGCAGGAAGGACGGCACGGCATCCTGCGCGCGGGTCGGCTGCACCGTCTTACCGACCGCCCGTTCGGCGGCAGCCCGGCGGGCAATCGAGCAGATGAGGAACTTCGGCTCCAGGCCGAGCACGTCGCCCTCGCCGTCGCCGTCGATGCCCGTCTGCGTTCCCATGGCGGTGAAGCCGTCGGACAGGGTGTCCGGGGTGGGGGCGGTGCCGGTTTCAGCGACGTTCTTGTGATTGGCGTGGAACAGCGGGTTCCCGTCCGCCTTCATCGTCGGGTTGCGCAGGAAGACGCCCCAGACCACGTTGGCCTCCATGCGGGCGACCGAGGCGCCATAGGTCATCGGCAGCCGGCCGAACACGTCCATGTCGTCGTTGATGAGCGTCTGCCGCGTCACGCCGATGATGCGGGCGTAGGTCGCGAGCGCGAAGCTCTCCTTCGACATGGCCAGCGAACCGCGCTCGATCTCGCCATCCTCGCCGACCTTCAGGAGCTGCGGCATGCCGGACACCTGCCACGTCTGGATCTGGCGGAAGTCCACCGCGGTGCGCTGCCGGCTGAACAGGCGCCACGCGCTCGCCTGGGCCTCGTAGGACTTCCGCAGCACGCGGCGGATGACGCTGTCGGCGATGATGGGGAAGTCGGAAGCGGTGTGCAGGCGGTAGCTGTCCCGATGGCAGTTCAGAGCGTGACGGGCCAGCTCGTCCGGCACCATGCCGCGGGTGTTGACCCCCGACCATTCGACCGCCTTGCGGGCGATCTCGATCAGGCGCAGGCCGCGGAACTCCATCGCCCGTTCGGTCAGTTGGAACTGGCTGGGCAGCGCACGGTGCAGGATCGCCTCCACCGCGGCGTCGCGGCGGGTCACCGTCTCGTCCAGGTCGCCCATCTGCACCTGGGTGCGGGTCTGGTTCTGCTCGGAGCGCTCGGCCAGCCGGTCCAGGATCTGGCGCGAGGCGGTCTCGGCAGACACGCCGTCCGCCAGGAAGCGCTGCATCACATCGGCCGGGACGGCGTGGCGCATGCAGAGCGCGGTGATCTCGGCGGCACGGGAGCGCTCGGCCGCGACCGCATCCGCTCCCGGCGGCGGGGCCGGCGGAAGGGCGCGGTTCTGCTCGACCGGCGGGGTGCTCGGAGGAGCGGGCTGGTTGCGGGTGGCATCGGGGGTGGCGGGCGGCTGGCCGCCCGGCTGCAGCTCCTCGGGGGGCATGCGGGTCTCCAAGTTTGCGGGCGGCTGCCCGGCGGGGGGAAGGGAACGGAAGCCGGCGCCGGCTTCGGCGGGGACGGGGACGACGGACACCTCGTAGGGCAGCCATCGCGTGACGCGGTACGTCGGCGGCGTCGTGGTCTCGTCCATCTCGTAGCGCTGGACGATGTAACCGACCGAGACGCCGCGCAGGATGCCGGACTTGATGTCCTGCCACGCGCCGGCCGCAGCCTCGCGGGCGGACACCTGGGCGGTCGCCAGCAACTGGCCGTTGACGATCCGGGCGGACCCCGGCATCACCCGGCCCAGCACGGACTCAACGGACCAGCGCATGTGGGAATCGAGCAGAGGGGCGCCGCTGTCGAAGCGGGAGAGGTCCACCGCCTCCGGGGTGACGACCAGCACTTCGTCGTAGTAGCGGTCGCGGTTCCAGTCGTACCGACGGACGGCGACACCGGTCGAGCACATCATCTCGACGGTGCGTTCGGACTCGTTGACGCTCTCCGGCGCCATCCGCACATCGAAGCCGCGCGTTACGGGCGCGGCCGGATCG
The DNA here is from genome assembly GCF_008365135.1 of Azospirillum sp. Sh1. Classification (NCBI taxonomy): domain Bacteria; kingdom Pseudomonadati; phylum Pseudomonadota; class Alphaproteobacteria; order Rhodospirillales; family Azospirillaceae; genus Azospirillum; species Azospirillum sp. Sh1. The sequence continues at coordinate 20,622 of NZ_VTTK01000041.1, forward strand.
GGGCGCGGGCCGGGCGGGGCGGCCCGTGTTGCGGGAGGCGGCGGCAAGTCGCCGCCGCCGCCGGGTGTCTCTTCCGGGGGCATGGGTCGCTCCGTTACTGGTCAGCGGTGTGGGGAAGCATGGCGAGCACACGCTCGCGCAGGTCGGGGTCGCCGATGAGCTGGCGAATGACGGCGTCGGCGTCGGTGTCCGTCGGCAGCGCCCGGTCGGCCGGCGCCGCCAGCTTGGAGGCGTCCTGCATGATGCCGGTGCGCGACACCTTGCGGGCGTCGCTGTCGAGGACGAGTTCCATCCGGTCCAGCAGGCCGGCAACTTCCTTGATTTCCTCGATGACGACGTGCGGGTCGTAGCCGCGGGCGGCGATGGCCTCGAACAGCGACTTGAACCCTGCGCGGGTTTCGAGGAGGTCCGCCATCGCGTCCTTCACCGGGTCGATGCTGGGGGCGCTGGGAGCGGTGAACTCGACGTCGATGGGGGTGTCGTAGGGCACCTGACGGGTCAGGATGCACGCCTCGACGAAATCGGCCCATTGCGGCTCGCAGTACATCGGGATGATGACCAGGTGCTGAATGGCCTCGATCATCCGCCACATCAGGTTCATGCCGGCGCGGTAGGAGCTGTAATTCACCCGCGACAGGTCGGAGCTGATCACCTCGTAGGTGACGCGGGCGCCGGCCGCGATGGATTGCAGCCGCGACACCCGATAGTCGGTGTAGCCGCCGATGGTCGAGGGCTGGACGACATGCACGTTCTGGCCGCCGCGCATGTAGGCGACGAGACCCGGCTCGATCTGCTCCACCGGGTCGCCGTTGGCGTCGCGCACAATGGGGCCGAGCGTCTCGTTCGAGGTTCCGCTCGGTCCGACATCGGCGCCGCTCACAACCAGGGTGAGGCACGCTTCCAGGCGGGTGCGCAGATCCTTGGCATCGTCAGTGGATTCGAGGTTGCGGGCGGTCAGCATCGAGGCGTGGAACGGCGGCACGCCTCGCACCTGACCGGGGCGCAGCGCCTCGAAGACGTGCCGGATCTCGCTCGCCGGCACCGCGGCGGTGTTCCGGCCGGCGCCGAATGTCTGCGCCCAGCCGTTGCCGGGATGGTCGCCGAACATATGGTAGGCCCGGCGGGCGCCGCGCGCGTCGAACTGGACGCCCTGGACGATCCGGCCGGCGGCGAGCGGCTTGGTCAAGGTGTGGTCGCAGAAGTCACCCTCGAATACCTGATACTGGAGCGGCACGGCCAAGCCGTCATCGATCCGGCGGAACATGCGGCGCCCGAACACCTCTCCCGACTCCCACAGCGCTTTCGCCACGACGCGCTGCAGGCCGTAGGCGGAATGCACGCCCTCGATGTCCATGGTGCGCACGGAACGGCTCCACAGCGACAGCAGGCGCTTGTTGAGCGCCGGATCTCCGGTTTTCGGCCGGGGCACCAGCCCGGTACCGATGGTCAGGTCGGCGAGGTCGCCGACGGCCTTCTTGAGGTGCGGATTGTTCCGCACCATCTCACGCGCCGAGTTGCGCAGGATGGACAGCGCCTGCCCCACCTCGATCTGGGCCGAGGTGGACGGACGGCGCCAGTCGCTGGTGTTGCGGTTGGGGCGCGCGGCCTCGTACTGGCGGGCGAACATGTCGGCGGCCACGCGGGCGCGCAGCCGGTTCAGTCCGGCTTCCGGGCTGATGTAGCCGACGAACCGGTCGAACAGGGTCGAGATGCTCACGAGCGCACCGGCAGCGTGCGGCGGGTCATCACCCGCGGCTCGGATTGGGCGTTCAACTCGCGGATCATGCGGTCGCGCAGATCCAGCATCTCCTTCAGGCTCTGGTACTCGAACACCTTGCCTTTGTGCTCGACGCGCCTCAGCCCGCGTGACAGCGCCTTGGTCAGCGCCGCCAGATGCTCTGGGGTAAAATCCTGGGACATCTTAGCGCCTCCCGATCCAGTTCTTGCGGCGCCCGCCGAGGAAGCCGCCGCGGGATTCCTCCGACGCCTTGGCGGGCACGCCGGCAGGCGATGCGGCTGGCGAACGGCGTTCGCCGCCATCGAGCACCTCGCCGTCTTCCGTCATGGCGACGACGAGGCTGTTGCTGTCCCACGGCTGCGCCCAGCCCGGCAGGCTGGCCGGATCCAGGCGATGGACGCCCCATGCCCGAGCCACCGCGCCACTCATCACCATCAGGTCCAGCGTCTCGTTGCGCATGCCCTCGCGGATCGGCGCCCAGGTGCCGTCCTTGCGCGGCTGCTCGGCCACCAGCTCCTCGAAGAAGGGGTGCGGCGGCTCGGCCGCGCGCAGACCGGTGCTGAAATGGATGTATCCGGGGCCGGGTTCGACGCGGTTGAGGCTGGACGACACCTCGTCTTTGAAGAGGTTCGGGTTGAACTCGCCCAGCGGTGCGCCCCACCATGCGCTCGGCCGGTCGGCACGCGGGCGGCCATCGGGATAGGCGATGGTCAGCTTCGGCGCCGTCTTCTGCGACAGGCCCTTCAGCGGCAGCACGTTGTAGAGGTCACCGTGCGGGCCGACGCCATGCCGGCGGACGATCTCGCGCGCTTTCCAGCGGCGCCAAGCCTCGGCCGCCTGCTCGGTGACACCGGCCACACCATTGGTGTCGTACCCCATGGCGCGGATCATCATGCGCCGGCCGGAGTTGTCGGCCAGCGGGTAGGAGCGGCGCAGGACGCGGGGCACCAAGATGTCCCAATGCTCGGGATAGGAGGCCGGCACCACCGGCTCATTCTCGTCCGTGCTGGCGATGCGGAACCGGTCGATGATCCAGCTTTCGCGCTCCAGCCCGAAGCCGCGAACAAGCACGTCGTAATAGGTCTTCTGGATGTCCACCGCGGCGAACAGGCAGAGGACACCGGGCGGCACGGTGCGCAGCTCGTAGCCCTCGCACCGTTCGGCGAGGGCATCGGCGTTGACGGATCCGGTTTTCCGCTTGCGCTGGTAGGGCACGCCCACCTGTTTCACGGTCACTTCCTTGACCGTCGCGTCCTCGCCGGTCTCGTTGGCCTCGCGCTCGGCCTTGACCAGGGCGCGGGCAAGGCCGCCGATGCCGTTCTTCAGGAAGGGGGACATCACGCCGACGATCCAGAAGCCGGCGGTGCGCCGACGCACCAGCTCGCCCGTAACCCGGCCGTCCACGTCGATCTCCTGGCCAAGCCCGACCCACTTCGCCTGGGCATTCATCGCTGAACGCTCGCTGTCCTTGATCTCCCCGGTGCAGGCGGGACAACGCAGACGGGCGGACTCTTCGACGGCATCGAGGGAGACCCCCTCGCCGTCGTCATAGACGAGAGCCATGTGGCGCAGCGTGCCGGGGTTCGGCGAGGTGAAGGCGCCACAGCGCGGGCAGGGCCACCACCAGGTGCAGCGAGTGCTGTCGGCGTATATGGCCATGATGCCGGCGAGCCAGTGCTTGTCGGGGTTCAGCCCGGTCGCGCGGTCGCAGTGGCTCATCGCCAGCAGCATCGAGGCGTCGCCATAGGTCTGCCGGCGGACGTCGAACAGGGCCTTCACATCGCCCAGCGATTCCTCGTAGGCGTCGATTTCGTCGCCGATGATACGTGGCGCCGACTTCGAGATGAGGTTAGAGCGGTTGGCGGCCAGCCATTGCACTGACATGCCGCCGAACCGCTTGTAGCGCAGGGAATCGTCGGTCGCGCGGGTGCCGAGCTTGCCCTTGAGTTCCTCGTGGGACTCGATCATCGGATCGATGCGGTCCTTCACGTAGGCGTCGCGCAACACGTCGGTCGGCATGTACCAGAGCATGCTGGCTTGGTCGCAGCCGACGGCCTGAAGGAACCAGTTCTCGGCGATGGCCGTCTTGCCGCACTGGCCGGGGCCGACGATGGCGGTGGTGTCGTACAGCCGGTCGGTCAGGGCCTCCATCGGGCCGACGAGGTAGGGAGCCACGTCGTGGTTCCAGCGCCCGACATAGCCGCCGCCCGCGTTGGCGAGGAAGCGACGCTCCGCCGCATAGTCGGCAACCGACATGACATCGGCCGGCAGCAGAGCGTCGAGCGCGTCGGCGAACAGGCCGCTCGCGTCGGCGTAGCACTCAAACCAGGGTGTCTGGGCGCCCATGCGTCTGCTCCGGCTGGAGCTTCTTCTTCAGGTCGGTGACAAGCTGCCGGCGTTGCTCGTCCAGATCCCGCTTCATGGCGGTGACGACGACTTCCGGCAGGTTGTAGCGGCGGCCCAGCGTCTGGGGCAGGCCATCCAGGAAGCGCGCGAGGCCGCCCAGCGTCTCGGCCAGGGCCGCCTGAACACGCGGGGTCGGTGTGAGAAGGCCGGCATCCGAGGCGAGCTTGCGCTCTTCGCGGTGGGCGCGGGCGAGCTGCAACCGCTGGGTTGGCGACAGTCGGCCGTCGGGCGCGTCCGGCTGATCGTCGGCGGCGACCAGCGGCAGCACGAGTTGGTCGAGCAGCGTGTCGCGCCGCGCCGCCTCGGCCTTCTCCCGTTCCTGCTGCTCGCGGATGTAGGCCACGACCACCGCGGCGTCGAACAGGTACTGCCGGCCGTTCGATCCCGGCTGGGCAATCGGGAAGTCCGGATAACGTTCGATGACCCGGTCGAGCGTGGGCAGCGAGCAGCGCAGCCGCTTCGCCAGCTCCTTCTTGTTGACCAGGACCGATTGGGCCTCGCTGCCCATCCGATCCACCATGTCAAACGCCAGCCCGCTCATCGATCGACAACAAGAAAAAGAAGAAAACAACGCAAAATCAGTTACTTCGCCCGACGCGACAACCGCGGGCGCGCGGCACCCGTGGTAGGGGGGGGCGGGGGAAGGACCCGAGAAATATTATTACCCGCCTCACCCCTGAAACAAATCGCAACATTGTTGCGCATCGGGGCGGGGGCCTGGGGGCCGCCGACCCGGACGAGGTGGCGCTCGGAAGCGCCCTCGGAGGTGGTGAGGAGGATGGGCATGGGGGTGAAAAGCAAACGCCCGGCAGGGACCATATCCCTCCGGGCGCAGTACTACATCTTGACCGGGAAGCTACCCCTTGCTTCCCCACCCGTCAAGGTCGGAAGTTCAATTCGGCGTACCTCTTCAGCTCGCGCCGCACCACTTCTCCGCACCGGCCGTTGCGCACGCCGATGTCCTTGTCGATCCCGTTCGGCCCATCGCCGCAGACCAGCACACGCTGGACGAGACCGAGCAGCGAGACCTTGTCCTTCCGCCCGCGCACGATGCGCTGCTTCATATCCAGCCGCCTGACCTCTTCCACCCACCGGTCGAAGCGCTCCACCGCCGGATCGAGCGGCATGCCGGCCAGCCGGGCGCCGGGCAGCGCACCGCCATCGACGACGAGGCGGGACGGGTCGACGGCCCGGATGGCGCCACCGCTGACCTCGATGCGCAGCCGCATCACATAGAGGATCTCCCGTGCCGCCCGCAGCTCATCCTCCGTCACCTTGCCGCTGGTCCGCATCAGGGTGATCCAGGTTGCCTCGCTGCCGGTCTCGGCACGCGGCGGCAGCACCAAGTCGGCCAGCCGCTCCGCCAGCCCCTCGGGCGCCCCGGCTTCGCCAGCCTGCCGCAGCACAGCCGCCAGCCCGGCCACAGCCTTCCGGCCGATGCCGACCCCGACCGCCGCCCGGCAGACCTCTTCGATCTGCATCCACACCGGCATGCCCGCCGCCTTCACATCGTTCGCCGTCATCGTCATGCTGCTGCCCTCCGCCACTGTCCCCTGCATCCCGTTCCTCATCCGACGGCAGCCAGGGCGCCGCCGCCCGTCCGCAACACCGTCTCCACCAGCCGGGCCAGCGTCCCGACCTGATCCTGAAGCGCGCGCATCTCGCCTCGCAGCGCCGCAATCCCGTCCGCCCCGCCCGCCGCCGGCACGTCTGCGATGAGGCCGGCGCCCCGCAAGGACGCGAGGCTCTCATCGAGCAGGGCCTGGAACTCTTCGTCGCTGGGCGTCCACCCCCGCCGCATGCGCTCAATCACATCCGGCCGCAGGGTTGAGACGGCGAGCGACGACGTCCGTTGATCCCCGCCGAGCACAGCAGTCGCACGGTGCATCACCGCCTCATGCCGGCGATCACCCCGCGCATCCCGCTTCGCCTCGGCCGCGCCCTGGGCCGCATCGACCGCCCCGGCAAGCCCACCGCGCATGGGACGCATGAGGGGCATCTCCCGCTGCCGGCGGTCGACGGTTCGTCCGCCGCCTCGCACGCGACCGGGTTGAGTCTGGTTAGATTCAGGTTCGGGGGGCGCTCCAGTCACCCTGGCGCCGCCGCCGCTGTCACCCTTACCGCCGACGGCTGTCACCCTAACGACCGTCCCTCGGCGCTCCGCCACGGGGATATCCACAGGCCGCCGGGCCTTTTCCACAGGCGCCGCGCCCGCTTGGGTGGCGTGGCGGTCACTCTGGCGAACGCCGTTCGCGGACAGGGTGGCGGCAGCGTCACTCTGCGGCGCCGTGTCACCCTGAACCGCCCCGGCACCATCCCGGTCCAGGGTGGCGCTGGTGTCACTCTCCCAGCCTAGGGTGACAGCCTCGTCATCGTCGCCGGCACCGAAGCGCTGCAGGATGCCGGCGCGCAGGGCGTCCCGCTCGAAGCGGTCCAACCGCGGCACGCTGAACAGGAAGCGGCTGGTGCTCTTCTGGCCGCGCCCGCCCTTCTCCACCAGCACCAGGACGCCGACCTCTTGCAGCCTTGCCCGTGCCCGCTTGACGCTGCGCACGATGCTCTTGAGGCGCTTCAGGCGCTCATCGGGGTCCAACTTCCCCTCCCCCTCGTCCTCTTCGCTGAAGAGAATGGACTCAGCCAGGGACGGCACCCCGAGCCACGTCACCAGTTCGCCGGAAACCTCATAGGTGACGGCGTGCGTGTTGTTGAGCATCAGGTGCCCGACACGCCGCTCGCGTTCGGTGAGGCCGGGGCAGAGGTCCAGCATCAGCCGCATTCGGCCCTTCAGGGCGCCGATGGACGGGCGCGGCGGTGCGCTGGTGCTGGCGATGGCGGTGGCGGTCATCAGACCCCTCCGTGCGGCGTGAATTTGTTGGTCTGGTTGCCCCAGGCGAGCCATCCCGGCGCGACCTGCCGCGCGAACAGCTCCACCTTGGCATCGCGGCCGGGCGCGCCCGGCTGCATCAGTTGCTCGATGCGCGTCCGGACCTCATCGGGCTTACGGCTGTGCTCGCGGGCATGGGCGTAAATCGCGTCCGGGCCGTCGGCGAACCAATCACATGGGTCCTCGACCAGCTCCCGCACCGCGCGCGACTGGCGCCGCGGACGGCCCCGCGTGGCCAGGAACACCATCTCGGGATTGCCGCGCACCCAAAAGCCGTTGTTGATGAACTCTTTCCCGCTTGGCCTCGTCTTGATCCAGGTGAACGCCACCGTCTTGTAGCGGAACCCCCAGGCGTCGATGAGGCCGAGGGCCTCCGGCAGCAGCGATTTGACGACCCACAGGAACAGGGCGCAGTCGGGTGCGGCGATCTCGCCCACCGGCAGCTTGCGCAGCTCGTCCATCGACATGGTCGGATAGTGACGGGTCGCCCCGCGCCCCTCACCGAGGCGGCTGTAATTCTCGAACGGCCAAGCGGGATCCGCATAGATCACGCTGGCCGTCCCCGGAATGATGCCGGGGAACGGCCAGTTGCGCAGCAGAGAGGAGGCCGGGGCGACGGACATCAAAGCAACGCCCCCTGTACACGGTCGGGGTGCCACTCTCGTCCAGGCGGACCGATGAAGAGTAACTCCGTTACCGCCTTCGCATCGTCGCGGGCGATGGTGTAGGTATGGGGAAGTTCCACGGTCTGAAACGCTCCAAAGATGTCGCGGACTGCCGGATGATCGTTGAGGCTCAGGATGAAGCGTCCCTTGATGCCGGCGAGTTGCTCCGCGAGCCGGGCGAAGTCGTCTCGGCTGAACAGGCCACGGCCATAGTCGGTTTCGGATTCGTAGTAAGGCGGGTCGAGGTAGTAGAGCGTCCCGACGCCGTCGTACCGGACGATGACTTCGGAATAGCTGAGGTTCTCGATCACCACGCCCGCCAAGCGGTCGTGGACCGCTTCCAGCAGGGGGTTCAACCGGGTGAAGTCGAAGCCATGGAATCCCGTGGCCGACACCCCGAAGCTGCGCCCCGACGCCTTGCCGCCGAAGGCGCACGCCTGCAGGTACAGGAAGCGGGCGGAGCGCTCCAGGTCCGTCAGCGTGGCCGGATCGGTCAGCGAGAGGCGCTCGAACTCGGCCCGCGAGGTGATCTGGTAGCGGATCATCTCGGTGAAGGCGACGTAATGGCGCTGAAGCACGCGGAAGAAGGTGGCCACGTCCTTGCCCAGGTCGTTGATGACCTCGACCGGAGGCGCCAGCCTCCGTTGCAGGAACACGCCGCCCATTCCCACGAACGGTTCGACGTAACACGCATGGTCGCACGCCTCGATCCACGGCAGGATCTTGGGCGTGAGCTTGCGCTTGCCGCCGATGTAGGCCACCACCGGGCTGACGGGCCTCACGTAACGATTTGACGACATGGGTGAACTCTGATCTGTTCCCCCTCGCCGCGCGAGCGGTGGAGGGGACGTCTTCGGACGTGCGGGCCACAACCCCGCGGTTTGGGGCGCTCCAACGCCCCGGCCCCCCGCCGCCACGGCGAGGGGGAACCTGCGAACGACGTTCGTCACAGCGTGAGGGCGCGGCATGCCATCCCTCCCTGGAAAATCAGCAGGACGGTCTGGGGATCCTGGTGCTCCGGCGCTTCGACGCTGCACAGGATGAGGTCGGTCAGGCGCTCGTGAACCGCCGACCAGGTCGGCCGGCGCCGGGCCTGCCGGCGCGACAGGTACGGCGCCATCGCCGCCCACATCTGCCCGACCGGCAGCCCCGACATCTCCATCAGGCAGAAGGCGGCGAACCGCGCCTCGTCACTGCGCATCGCCGCCCTCCAATGCCCGCGCACTGGCGACGACGCCGGTCATCCAGGCCCGCTGGGGGAAGCGGCCGGGCCGGAAGCTGCGCACCCGGCCGATAACGGCGTCGTCCTGTCGCACCAGCGCGACGTACCGGGACAGGGCATTCCGCAAGGCGTCGAGGCATCCCGTGCCGGCGAGGTAAAGGGTCGCCTCGTGGTGCAGCGCCGCCAGTTCGGGAGACAGCGCCTCGCTGTCATTCACGGCAGCGACCGCGCGCCGCAAACGCCCGAGGTCCGGCAGCCGCTGTTGCCTGGACGGCAGCAGGATGGCGTTGACCGCCATCATCAGTTCCAGGTTCTGTTCGTGGCTCATGGCGCCGCCTCCCAGCGCCACCAGCCCTGCTTTCCCTTGGCCGGAACCGGCTGGGGAAGCGGGATCGGCGCACTGACCGGGTTGGCCCAGACCTCGGGGTCGACACCGTCGAAGAGGGACGATGCCGGCACCGGCTGGCCGCCGAGGACGGTGCCGAGCACCGCCCCCAACGGCAGAACGGCGACACCGTCCAGTGCCTGCTCCAGCAGCGGCAGGGCGATGTCCGGGTCCATGCCGTCAGTCTCGCCGCGATAGAGCGCGGTGACGATGCGCGCCAGCTCGGCGCGGGACGGTACCTTCGCGCCGGCATGGACGGCCCAGCGCTCCCCGGCGACAACCCGCAACGGCCAAACGCGGAATTCATAGGGTTTCGCCCCGATGATGATGAGGCTTGCCCAAGGTTGCAGCACGGTCAGAGCGCGCATCAGAACAGACTCCCTTGCTGGATGGTCGCATCCGCCGCGGTTTCCCCGGCTTCTCCGCCGCTCCACCACGCCCGCCCCTCGCCCTCATGCTTCTGGCAGTACCAGCGGACCGCTGGCGCCCCGATAGTCGCCTTCGGCGGCCCGAAGCCGCGGGTGCCGAAGCGCCGGCACCCGTCTGTCCGGCAGAAATGCCCTGTCAGGTCAGGGAGGTGAGGGGGAGAAGGGCGCGACAGCATCGGCGCCTCACAGGGGCAGCAACATCAGGGACGGCGTGTCGCCGCCCCCATGGACAGGCTGGAAGCCGGCGGCCTGGAACATGGCCGGGTTCGCCGCCCGCACCAGGACGAAGCCCGGTGCCGGGCGCTGGGCCAGGACGAACGCCACCGCCTCATCGATCATCACGCCGGCAAGGCCGAGGCCCTGCCAGAGCGGGTCCACGGCCAGATAGCCCAGCTCCCAGCCCAGGGCGGAGCAGAAGGACGGCGAGACGGCCACCACGCCGACGACGCGCCCCCGCCCGCCGCCGAAGGCCGCGAAGAACATCGGAGCGTCGCGCCGGCCCGGTTCTAGGAAGGCGCGCATGCGGGCGCGCAGAACATTCGGGTGGAAGCGGTCGGACATCGAGCCGGCCTTGCTGTGGGCGGCGATCAGCACGTTGACGGCGCCGTCGATGTCGGCCTGCCACGAAATCTGGCGGATGGTCACCGGCCCCGGTTCGGGCAGGTTGTGGGAGCGCAGGCGGTGGCGAACGTCACGCATGGCCGCCCTCCATCACCGCCGCCGCGATGACGCGGTCGCGCACCCGGTCGGACTCCCGCGCCATCTCGGTGGCGCTCTCATCCATCGCCCGGAACGTCCGCACCCGGTCCTGGCCGTCGATGTAGGCCGCGCTTACCGCCAAGCCGGCAATCCGTCCGAGGACGATGCACAGCATGGTCGGCGAGATGCCGACGGCATCGGCACACGCCAGGACATCGTGGCTCAGGCGGCTGGCGAAAGCGGCCTCGACCGGACTCATGGCCTGCGCGCCGCTCATCACTGGCCTCTCGTCAGCATGTGGAAATGCGCGAGAAACAGACCCTCGGCAGCCGCCGCGGGCAGCGGGCAAAGCTCCGCCTCGTCCGGATCCGGCAGCGGCATCCACGGGTCGGAGCACGCCGACATCAGGTCGCGCCGTTCGGTGGCGAGCGCCACCGCATCGGCGTGATGGACCGCGCGCGGCATCGGCCAGGACAGCCCGTAACGCTCCCCGATCACACGGGCGATGTTGGACTCGACCGAGCGCACCACGCCCGGTGCGATGGCTTCCAGCGCCACCTTCACCGGCCGGACGATGTCGCCGATGTACGCTTCAGCGGCGTCGTGCAACAGACCCCACAGGGCGTACTCCGACGGGCAAAGCTGGGACACATGCACGCTGTGCTGCGCAACCGAGTAGAAGGTCCGGCAATGACCGTTGAACCGGCAGACCTTGGACAGGCTCGACGCGATGTCGCGGATGTCGATCAGCTCGGCGCGCGGCTCGAGGACAGGGAAGGCCCGGCCGGAAGCGACCTGAACCCAGGGATGGGGCGTGGTGGATGCAGCCATCGGTCAGCCCTCCCGCCCCACAGCACCCATCTTCTCGGCCCGCAGACGGAAAAGGAGGTCGAGACTGGTCTCGATGGCCTCCTTCGCCTGATGTCCCTCGCGGATGGCATGATCGAGTTCGGTGATGCTGCGCTCGCCGTCGGCTTCCATGGCGTGGACGGCCGAGGCGAACTCCCCGACCTCCCTCATCACCACCAGCACGCCGATGCCCGGCCCGTCGGGAGTGGACGGACGGCGCCCGGCCATCGGCTCCAACCGGTAGCCCTGGAATTCGGCCAGAAAGGCGGTCACCCACGGCTTGCCGGCAGCGGTCTCCAGATCGAGCACCATGTCGACGGCGGCGAACAGGTCGTCACGGACCGGGTCGCCGTGCCGGTGGAGGGTGGCCTCGCTGCCGCGGGTCAGCGCCGCAGCCGCTTCGTAGCTGCCCACCGCCGCGCACAGTCGCCGGAATTCAGCTTTGAGCCTGAGATACACGCCAAGCGGGTGCAGGCGACCTCGGTTATCGGAACTGGAATGGCTCATGGTTTTCTCTCACTTTCGGGGCGGACGGCGGCGTGAGATAAGGCGGCCATGGAAGGCCGACGGGCTTTCAGGGCGGCCACCAAGTCGTCAGGGAAGAAATCTTCCAGCTCGAGGTCAGCCCCCGTGACGAGAGCGTGACGCAGCAGTTCGACCTGATGCGGGGCGGGCACCAGTCCGCCCGTACCACCTTCGGCACGAGGCTTTTTCCAGCGCTCGACGTTCTGCCGGGCGCGTTGCACCACGGTCGCGACAACCTTGGTTCCGCCAAGCTTGGCGATGACGCGTTCAGCGGGAGTGGGGGACTGATGTTCGCACATGGCGCGCACGATGCACGAATTTCGTGCAGACAGCAAGACGGTAGCGACCGAACTTCGTGCGGGCATGCCGATCCATGTCAAGCCACGATCCCGGCTATGTTCGGCAAATGGCTCCTCGATAGACTTAAGTCTCTGGGATTAACCCAGGAAACCGCGGCCCACGCGTTGGGCCGGGAACGCTCGTTCATTCAGCGACTAGCGGGCGAAAAGCAGGCGTTGCGCGTGGACGAGGTCGCGACTCTGGCCACCACCCTGCAGGTCCGGAAAACGGAGCTGCTCGCGGCCTGCGGCCTGGACCTGTCGGACGAGATCCAGACGGGCGCCGACCTCGGCATCATGAAGGCATGCCTGGAGGAGTTCGTCAGCGCTTGCCAATCCGGCGGTGTCCGGCTGGACCGGGCCAAGCCCGAACAGGTGTCGCGCACAGTGCTCTACCTCTACGACCGCGCTATCCAGCGGTCGCGCGCGGAACTCCAGCAGCTCGCCCACGACATCGTATCCTACGAGTCGGCTCCCGGCGGCTCCCTTCCCACCGACAAAGCTTAGCTGACCCGATAACGTTCTGACGCACGGAATTCGTTCGCGCAACCTTCGCGACATACTCAGTTATGTCGTGAAAGAAAAATTGCGCCATGCGTCATTTTCGCTCTCCCCCAGATACATCAAATAATGCAAGCATTCTCCATGTCTGGCTGTGGCGCATCCCGCCACTGATCGTATATGGAGCAACCGCGTGCTTACCGTGACCGCCGATCTGCCTGCGCCGCTGCGGGATCTGATCAACCTGTCGTCGTCCGTAGAGGGCGAAACGATTGTTTTTCGGCCGGATGACCGCATTGCGTTCGTCAGCGACGCGGCTCGCCGCCGCTATCCCTTCGCCAACTTCAGCGCCGGCACGCACTCATTCTCGTCGGTGTTTTGGGGAACGCTGGAACACGGCATGACGTCGCCGCAAGCGCTACGCATCGAGCCGGAAGGGTATCTGGCAATGGCCCAGGCGGTACGGCGGGCGAACGATGCGCTGGACTTCCAGAAGGTCTACGACGGCGCCCATCTCCTCTGCCACCACCGCCGGCTGCCCGATGGCTGGAGCGCCCAGGTGCGCGTCGACCTGCGCAGCCCCCGCATGCACGGCCTGCTCGACAGCACGCAACCGCTGAACCTGTTGGAGGCGATGCAGCATGTGCAGCTCGCCGCCCGCCTGCACACTGCGATGAACCGGCTCCCGGTCGGCGTGTTGTTCGTAGACCGGGACGCCCGCCTCGTGTGGCGCAACGATGCCGCCGCCGAGGCATTGCAGGAAGCCCGCGCCCTGGCGGTCGACGATGGGCGCCTGCATCTTCCGGATCCGTTTGCGCGAACGTCGTTCGCCATCGCCCTGCGGGACGTCCTCAGCACCGACGGGCAGGCACAGCGCTATGTGGCCTGCCCCGACGGCGAGCGGACGCGGCTGCTGTCGATCTCCCGCTCGGCCATGCCCGACGAGGCCCTGGTGTTGCTCGCCCCTGTCGATGCCCCGGATGCCAGTGTCGTAGAGGCATTGGCCACCCTTGGCCTGTCGCAAGCCGAGTGCCGCGTGGCCCTCGCCATCGGCTCCGGCGGCAGCCCAGCCGAGGTGGCGGAGGCTACCGGCAGGCAGGAATCCACCGTCCGCCGCCAGCTCGCGGCGGTCTACCAGAAGCTCAGTTCGAATATGGGCGTCTCCTCCCAACGCGCGCTCGCGAAGCTCGTCGGGCAGGTGGCGTCGATAGCCGGGGTGTCCCGGCGCTTTTTTCACTGTTAACCAGCGAGGATCTATGAACGCGACCAAGGCGATTGCCGAACTCGACCTGTCCGCCGTGCATGCGGACCTGGTACGCCGCGACGGCATGACGCCGGCCCAGGCCGACGCCGCCATCACGATGTATCGCCAGTTCCTGACCCTGGCAGCCCTGTACCCGGCAATTCCGGTCTGCCCGCCGAGCGCGGCCGACAAGGCGTGGCACCGCCACATGATGCGACCCCTCGCCTATTTCGACGTCTGCCAGCCGCTGTTCGGCGGCCCACTCGACCATGATCCGGACGCCTATGGGACGCCCGAATTCACCGCGGCCTGGGGTGAAACCCGCCGCCTGTTCCGCGAGCATTTCGGGATCGAGCTTCTGGCCGATGCCACCGCACTCGAGGCGAACAGCCGCGCCCCCGCCGCCTGCTACCGCCCGCTGCCCAAGGCGGCGTGATCACGTCGCCCGGCCGGGAACCATCCCGGCCGGGCGGTTACATTCTGAAGGATTGGTCATGAAGGACGATCATCAGCGCGCGCAAATCCGCGCCGACATGGAGGACCTCCTCAAAGAGGCCCGCCGACAGACCCGCCGCGACTGGATGCCCTGGTTGCTGCTCGCCACTGCCCTTGCGGTGGCCGTCGCGTTGCTGCCGGTGTGGGTCCTGAAATGACGACGCTTATCCGTGCCGCAGCCTGGGCGGTCCTGGCGTCCCTGTCCTTCCAGCTTTCGAACGCCTTGGTCAAGGCGGTCGGCGCCACGCTGCCCTCCCCCGAGGTGGCCCTGTTCCGGGCCGCCGGAGGCGTGCTCCTGTTGCTGGTGGCATGGCGCGAACTGTCCGCGCTTCGCCGCCTTTCCGACCCCTGGATGCACGCGGTGCGCGGTGGGCTTGGCGTCCTGACCCTGCTGTGCCTGATGCACGCTTTTTCGACACTGCCCCTCGCCCTCGTCACCGCGGTTTATTACGGGCGCGTGCTGCTCATGATCCCGCTGGCCTCCCTTGCACTTGGCGAGCGCTCGCGCCCCACGCTCTGGCTTGCCGCCGCGGCGGGCTTCATCGGCGTGACTGTCGCCGTTCTGCCGAGTTTGCAGCAGCCGGAGCTGGGCAGCGGGGTTGCGGCCCTCCTCATCGCAACCGTCGCATCAGCAGGGTCGCAGGTGGCCGTTACCCGCCTGACCCGGAGCAACCCGCCGTCGGTGATCGTCGCCGTGTTCTGTGCGGTCTCGATGCTGGCCCTGACCCCCGCCGCCACCGCGGTGTGGACACCGCCCAGCTTTGCCGAGGCGGCACTGCTTGTCGGCATCGGGCTGGCCGGCGCCGGGGCACAGTATGCGGTCACCCGTGCCTATGCACTCGCGGGCGCCAGCTACGTCGCCCCGTTTTCGTACCTGGAAATCCCGGTTGCGGCGGCCATCGGATTCGCGATGGCCGGCGAGGTTCCGACCCTGCAACAGGCGGTCGGCTGCCTCCTGGTGGTGGCTGCGACGCTGTTTGTTACATCCGCGACCGCGCCACGACCAAGACGGGCAGTCCAAGTCGCATGACAATTTCAGCGTTCGCCTGCTGTTGATGCACGAATTTCGTTCGCTCGCCGCTTGACCGTCGCACGAATTTCGTGCAACGTCGGAGCCATGAACCCGCCGCCTTACGGGCGGCAGGTTGCGTTTCCTCCCTAGACTTCTCTGGCGGCTTGCCGGGCAGGCAGGCCGCCAGGGTTTTCTCGGAGGCTCCGACGGAAAGCCGATGCGTCGCCTCTGCCGCACCCTTCATACCCCGCGAACGCCGTTCGCCGCCCTACGAGGCGCGCAGCCGGGCCACCGCCGCCTGACAGAAGCGCTCGGCCTCCCGGCGCAACGCGGGATCGCCGCAGAACGCGGTCACCTCGTCCCGCATTCCCAGCCGCAGTTTTTCAATCTCCGCGACATTCAGCAGGGCCGGGCCGACCTGTTCGGCAAACCGGATATGGCGAACCTCCGCCATCGGGGCGGCAAGCTGCACGGCGATCCCGCGCTCGCCGGCGAAGTCGGCCTGCGCGATGACGCGTACGCCTTCGGCATCGGGCATGGCATCGCGCACCGCTGGCCAGACATCGCCCAGGACGAAGGACAGGCGGTCGAACCAGCCCTTGTCGGTGAAGGACTCTATTGGCTTCAGCCACACGGTGACGAACGGTCCCGCCCGCTCGACACGTTCCACATGAGTGCTGGACCGCTCCACCTTGCGCAGCGCCTCGGCCGCCCTGGCGGAGGCCGCCTCCTCGGCCCGCTGGGCGGCACGGCGCTCGGCATCAGCGCGCGGGGCCTCGCGAGCGACTTCCGCCCGCGCCTCGGCCACCGCCTCCCGCTCAATCCGTTCCTTGGCCAGCCGCGCCCGCTCTTCCGGGCTGAACGTGCTGCCCAGGGCGAACAGCGCGGCGACCGCCACCAGCCCATAGCCTCCGGTCGCCTTGAGGCGTCCGGGCTTCCAGCGCGCCGGCAGCACGGCCGCCGGGCGCACGGCACCAACCACCGCCGCCCCCGCCGCCAGCAGCGCGAGCAGAGCAAGAACCTCCTGCATCGTCATGAACTCCGGTTGTTCAGGGGCCGAACTTTACCCCGCTGGGCTGCGCAAGTCCAAACGCCCACCCGCCCCGCGGC
Source organism: Azospirillum sp. Sh1 (assembly GCF_008365135.1). NCBI lineage: Bacteria > Pseudomonadati > Pseudomonadota > Alphaproteobacteria > Rhodospirillales > Azospirillaceae > Azospirillum > Azospirillum sp. Sh1. The sequence continues at coordinate 37,122 of NZ_VTTK01000041.1, forward strand.
ATTTCCCCCCAGCAACGACAGAGGGTTCCATGGCTGAAATCGACGCTCGCGCCTACGAGGTTGCGTCCGTGGCGCAACTGCTGACGGTGAACAACGAAGGCGACGACCTCGCCAACGCCGACACCGATTACCGGCTGGTGATGGCCGCCATCACCGAGCACATCGGGGCGTACGGCGGCACGGCGACCGGCGAAGTGACCATCAAGTTCAAGATCGTGGCCGATGCGAAGGGCGTCGATGTCGCCATCGAGACGACGCGCAAGATGCCCAAGCGCCCGCTGTCGAAGGCCCGCTACTTCACCACCGGCAAGGGCGACGGCCTGACCCTGCGCAATCCGAACCGCGAGACCATGTTCCCCGGCCAAGATCTTGGCCGGCGGCGGTTCGGCGACCCTTCGTAACCCCTCCCCTCACCCACCAGGAGTCCCGTTCCGATGGAACCCACCGCGATCCCGGATGGCACCGCCATCCTCATCGACACCCTGCGCGGCCTGACCCAGGCCGAGCGCATTCCCTTGGATACGCTGGGAACCGCGCCGGCCGCCCTCGTCCTGCCGAAGGACAAGAAGCTGGAATCCCTGAAGCCGCTGTTCGACGCCTTCCGGACCGCGCCGCAGCGCATCGAGCAGACCGTCACCCTGGGCACGGCCGACAGCTTCATCGCCTATGTGTCCCGGTTCAAAACCCCGTCCACCTCGGTGTTCGTCGACGCCAACCCGGCCAAGCCGTCCATGGTCGCCGCCATCGACTGGCATGGCGTCCACAGGGACTGGCCCGGCGCGTCCCCCGACACCGGCAAGCCGGCCCTGGATACCTCCCCCAGCTTCATCACCCACAAGGCGAAGCACCAGTTTCCCCTGTCCGACGAGCTGGTCGCGTGGCTGAAGGCGATGAACGGCGACCCGATGAAACAGGAGGACTTCGCCTTCTTCCTGCAGGAACGGGAACGCGACATCGAGAACCCGCCGGTCGACTGGATGTGCGTCGACGAGGATACCGTCAAGGGGGTGATGCTGGCCCTGAACCTCGTGGACGACAAGGGGCCGCGCGACGATGCGGGCAACTACGTGATGCCCGACCCGGCCGAGTACGGCGAGGACGAGGTGTCCGAGGAGCCGGAAGACACTCGCTACATGCCGCGCAGCGCCCTGTACAAGCTGCGGAAGATCAAGTTCGCCCACGCCGAGCAGATGATGCGGCTGGCCGCCGGCATCGAGGTCGAGCAGTCCACCTCGGTGAAGCAGGCGTTCGACCCGAAGTCGGGCAAGCGCACGCTGATGTTCAAAGACGACAACGACACCCGGATGGATGGGCGCAAGGTCACCATCCCCGACATGTTCTTCATCAACATCCCGGTGTTCGACGGTGGCGCCCGCCACCTGCTGCCGGTGCGGCTCTACTTCCGCATCAAGGGCACCCAGGTGGTGTGGATGGTCGAAGTGGTCGACATCCGCCGCATGATCCGCCACGCGGTGGAGACGGTGGCCACCCGCGTGCAAACCGAAACCGGCACTCACGTCTATTGCGGCGTCGCGGGCCTCTGAGCGCCTGCGCACCAGGACCGGAGGCAACCCCGCCTCCGGTCCGCCCCTGAAAAGCAGAGGTCATCATGGACACCCCTTCCAACCCCGGCAGCGCCGGGGAACACCCCGACCTTGCCCAGAAGGGAGCGCCCTCGCCGCTCGGCGTCGCGCTCAAGGCCCGGCGCACCGAACGGGCCTTGAGCCAGCGGGCACTGGCGCGCGCCAGCGGCGTGCCTCAATCGGTCATCAGTGCCCTGGAGACGGGGGCCAACGCCACGGCGGAGCCGGCGACCGTCGAAGCGCTTGCCGGCGCCCTGGATTGCGCGCCTGACGACCTGACGAGCGCACCGCCACCACCGGAACCCACTCCCGCCCCCGCCGATACGCCGCCGGCACCCCAGGCGACCGGCGCCCAGCTCATCCCGCACAGCCGGCTGAAGCGGTCGCACCTCAACCCCCGCAAGTTGTTCGACGACGCTGCGCTGGACGATCTGGCGGCCAGCCTGCTGGCGGACGGCATCCTGCAGAACCTGCTGGTGCGCGCCGATCCCGAGGTCCCCGGTGACTATCTGGTCATTGCCGGAGAGCGCCGCTGGCGGTCCGCCGGGCGCAACATCGAGCGCGGCCACTGGACCGCCGACCACCCCATCCCCTGCCTTGTCGTCGAAGCGGACGAGGTCAAGCATCGCCTCTTGGCTATCGTGGAAAACCTGCAGCGTGTGCAGGTGGACCCGCTCGACGAGGCCGAGACCTATCGCGAAATGCTGTCCTACGGCGAGTGGGACACCGCCGCCATCGCGGGCGCCATCGGCAAGAGTTCGCGGCATGTGCAACTGCGGCTCGCCCTGCTGAACCGCCTCGACGAGACCGCGCAGCAGGCCCTGCGCACAGGCGAAATCAACCTCGCCGCCGCCCGCGCCCTGACCGCCGCGCCGCTCCCTCTGCAGCGGGAGCTGCTCGACCGCATTTCCCGCGGCGACCCCAGCCTGCGCCGGTCCGAGGATATCGCCGCCCAGATCAAGGCCAGCCTCTTTCCAGCCAGCCGGGCGCTATTCCCGCTCGAAAGCTACCAGGGCGAAACCAGCTCCGATGCGATCAACGGCGAAACCCTGCTGCTCGACATCGAGCAGGCGCGCGAGCTTCAGCAGGCAGCCATCGACCGGACGGTGGAGAAGCTCCGCAGCCGGTTCGATTGGGTGAACGTGATGCGCCACAACGACTGGTGGGAGCCGGGCGGTGGTGACCGGATCATCTACGCCGCCGACCGGCCGGACAGTGCCGGCGCCGATCTCCCGCGGGGTGCGGTGGTGCGGGTGGGCGGCAACCTGGAAGTCAAAATCTTCAAGGATCTTGTGGCGGTTGCCCGCCCCTCCTCCCCCGCCGTCTCGGCGCCCGACGATGGCCAGCCCAGCGCGCCGGCCGACAACACCGCCAACTGGCAAGCCGCCTTTCCGACAACCCACACCGCCGCTCCCGCCCCGCCCGACCCGGTCGGCGCGGTGTCGATCGAGCGGCGAATCCTCGCCAAGCGCGCCAAGACGCGGGCGTTGCAGACCGCCCTGTTCGTCCACCCGGACGCCTGGATGCACCAGTTGATCCTGGCCCTGCTTGGCTGCCGCGACGTCTGCGGCATTGCGGCGCCGCCGCCGCGGTGGGAGACGGCGGTGGTCGCCCCCGAGGTCAGCGCGGTGCTGCGCCGCTTCCGCGACCAGCTCGGCGGTGACGACGCGTTCTTGCCGATGAGCGACGAATGGCCGTACCTGTCCCTGGCCCGCGACGATGAGCACAGCACGTCGACCACGCTCGCGGCGCTCGCCCTTCTGCCTCACCTGCAGGCGTTGCCGGCAGACGAATCCCTCCGCCTGTTGAGTGCCTTGACCGCGAGCCGCTGCTCCACCCCCTGGATCCCGATGCGCCCGAACTTGGGGGACGAGCCGCTCGTTCTAGCCGCTGCGACTGCCGTCGGCGCCGACATCGGCCTGTCGCCCTCCCCCATCGACGAAACCTATCTCGACGAGTTGACCGCCGATCAGCTCGAACGGCTGGCCTGGGACATCGGCGCCACCCGCGACATTGAGGCATTCAGCGCCCTCAACAAGAAGGAGCGGTTCCGCCTCGTCCTCGATTTCATCGCGGCGAACGACGTTCGGCATGTGCCGGCGGAAATGACGTTCGGGACGGCGAGCGACATTGAGACGGCTCTGCTGTCCGAACCAGATGACAAGCCGGAAGAGGCTTCCACCTGCACCATCACGGGGCTGCCGAAGGAGGTGCCGGCGGAGGCCATCGGGCAACTCGCGGCGGCGGTGGCAAGGCTGCCGGAGTTCGGCCGGATCCTCCTGCCGCTCGAAGCACGGGGCGCGACCCTCTCGCTAATGAAGCAAACCCACGGCGAAGCCCCGGAAATCTACACTGCCGCCTCCTTCGATGACGGCTTCAAGCGGGTCGCCATTGCGGACGCCAAGCCCAGCCACATCGCCTCTTTCATCCGCGTCTGGCTGGAGGAAGTTCAATGACGGAGGTTGTCCGCGTCACCCACGGCGACGGCAAGCTGCCCAACCTTGCACTGATGAAGATCGTTCATTGGCACAGGACGCGGGGCGATGATGTTGTGTTCACCTGGTCTGCTGAAAGGGACCTGTTGGACCGCCCACACTACGACCGGGTGTACGGCTCATTCACATTCAGCACCAGTGCCGACAAGGTGTCTCGGTTTCGGGCGACGTGGCCAGACGCCATCATAGGCGGAACCGGCTCTAGCACGCCAATTACGGTCGAACAGATCATCGGCCTGCCGGAGTACGAGCATTACGATTACAGCGTTTACCCTGCCGAAACGCGGTCCATCGGCTTCACCGCACGGGGTTGCAGGCTGTCGTGCAAGTTCTGCGTTGTTCCCACCAAGGAGGGGCGACCTCGCTCCGTCAACACCATCGCCGATATCTGGCGTGGCGGCGATCTCCCCCGTCACCTGATCCTCTTGGACAATGATTTCTTTGGTCAACCGGCGGAACAGTGGCGAGCGAGAATCCGCGAAATCGCCGAGGGCGGGTTTCGCGTTTGCTTTATGCAGGGCATCAACACGCGGCTGATCGATGACGAAGCCGCTGAGGCACTTGCCTCCATTCAATACTACGACGACGGCTTCAAGCATCGGCGCCTCTATACGGCCTGGGACAACCTCAAGGACGAGCAGGTCTTTTTTCGGGGAGTGGAGCGCCTGGAGCGCGCCGGCATCCGCCCATATCGCCTGTTCGTGTACATGCTCGTCGGTTTCGACAAGCACGAAACCTGGGCGCGCCTCTTCCACCGCTTCAACCGAATGGTGGAGCGAGGACTGTTGCCGTACCCCATGGTCTACGGTGATCGCACCCGAACGCTCCCGCTAGGCGGATGGAACGAGCCGATTGAACACCGGACTCTCGGCGAGTTCCAGCGGTGGGTGATTCGTGGCGCCTATCGGGCCAACCCACCCATTCCCTTCCGCGATTACGACGTGAGCGCCAAAGGCCCACGCGGGATCCGGCATCCCCAGCTATTCGAGGAAGCAGCATGACGCTCAACAGCGCCATCGAATGGACCGACAACAGCCTGCCGCTGGTGACCGGGTGCCGGAACAAGGGCGCGGGCTGCAAGAACTGCTACGCCGTGCCCTTGGCATGGCGGCTGGCGCACAACCCCCACCCCGCCCTGTCCGAACGCTATGCCGGCACCGTCGAGAAGCGGCCGGACGGCACGCTGGTGTGGACCGGCCGCGTGAACGTGAACCTCGATCAGCTCAACGCCATCCAGTCGGCGCGCAAGCCCCAGGTCTGGTTCGTGTCCCATGTCGGCGACCTGTTCCACGACGACGTGCCCGCCGCGGTCGCCGATGCGCTGCTGACCGTCGCCGCCCTGAAGCCGGAGCAGCGCATCGTCATCCTGACCAAGCGCGTGCATCGGATGGCGGAGCTGCTGACGGCCGGGCCGAAGCCGCTGGCGAATGTCTGGCTGGGGGCGTCCGTCGCCAACGACAGCGACGCCGCCGAGGCCGCCGAACCGCTGGCCAGCCTCGCCGCCGCCGGCTGGCAAACCATCGTCTCCTATGAGCCGGCCGTTGGTCCCGTCGATTGGGGCCGGCATGGCTTCACCTTTCTGCGCGGAATCATCTCCGGAGGAGAGACAGGGGGAAAGGCACGACCGACCCACCCGGTCTGGCATCGCGATACCCGCGATTTCTGCCTCCGCCACGGCATTGCATTTTTCTTCAAGCAATGGGGTTCGTGGCGCATCTTCTACGACCGCGATGTGGATGACCCGGACTGGCGCCGCACGCCTCGCGTCGACGGGCAGTTCGGACCGGGTGCCAAGCAGTATCTCAATCTGGCCGGCGGGATGGGCTTCCATGGGGAGCGTCTGATCGCGGCGGTCCATGTCGGCAAGAAAGCCACCGGGCGCGAGCTGGATGGACGGACCTGGGACGACCTCCCCTGGCGGGCGGCAGTCTGATGGACGGCTCGGCACCCATCCTCATCGACCCGTCGCGCTTCACGGCGGCCTCGGTCCGGACCGTCCTGGCCGCCGACCTGTTCTGCGGCGGCGGCGGCACCAGCACCGGATTGAAACAGGCCATCGCCAGGAAGGGGATGAACCTGCAGCTTGTCGCGGTGAACCACTGGTCCGTCGCGGTCGACACGCATTCGACGAACCATCCGGACGCCGTCCACTATTGTCAGGATCTCGCCACGCTGCGCCCGCTGGTCGCGGTGCCGGGCGGACGCCTGGACCTTATGGTGGCCAGCCCGACATGCACGTATCACAGCCGGGCGCGCGGCGGTCGGCCGACGAGCGACCAGCAGCGCCAGGACCCGTGGCACCTGCTGACATGGCTGACGGAACTCCGCGTCGCTCGGATTTTGGTCGAGAACGTTCCTGAGTTCGTAAAATGGGGGCCGGTCGATCCGGCTACCGGACGCCCCATCAAGGAACGCGAGGGCGAGTATTTCCGGGCATGGGTGCGCGCGCTGGAAGCCATCGGGTTCGTGGTGGAGTGGCGCATCGTCACCTGCGCCGAATATGGCGACGGCACCACCCGCCAGCGGTTCCTCCTGATCGGCCGGTCGGATGGCCTGCCGCTGCGCTGGGCCGCCAAAACCCATGGCCGCCCCGGAACTCCCGGCCTCCGGCCGTGGCGCACGGCCCGCGACATCATCGACTGGCGCCGGAAGGGCCGCGACGTCTTCGGCCGCCCCGTGCCGCTGAAGCCGAACACGTTGCGCCGCATCATGGTGGGCGTTGAGCGGCATTTCGGCGGACTGGCGCCGGCCTACCTTGCGGCGCTCGATCTCGAACTGGCACGCTCGATAGCCCGGTGGGGCGACAAGACGAAGGAGAAGGCCGGACGCAAGCGCCGGCAGCCCGGCAGCGTCACCACCCCGGCCTTGATCGAACTGCGGGGCACCGCCTGCGCCCACCCGGTCGACAACCCGGTGCCGGGCATCACGGGAGGCGGCTACCATCTCGGCGTCGTCTCCCCCGAGGCCGAACCCTTCACGATGGGCCAGCATTCGGGGAGCGTGGCCCGGCGCACCAGTCATCCGCTGATGACGGTCGCCGGAAAGGGGGCGATCTCGCTGGTGCAGCCGTCGCTGAACGCGGTCGATCCCATCCTGCTGCACGTCAACCACCAGGGCGAGGCGGCCCGCCTTCTGCCGGTGAACGACCCTCTGCCGACCGGCACGAGCAAGCGCGGGATCGGGGTGGCGACGGCGCTCATCGCGCCCTATTACGGCTCCGGATCCGGCGAAACCTGCAAGCCGGCGACCGAGCCGCTCGACTCCCCGACCACCAAGGCCCGCTTCGGCTTGGTCGAACCGATCCTGGTTCAGATCGACCAGCATGGCAGTTCCGGACCATGCGTCCGCCCGACCTCCCAGCCAACGCCGACGCTCATCACCAAGCAAAATCTGGCCGTCGCCGAGCCGGTCCTGGAACCGGCCGCGCCGTTCATCTCCGTCTACAACGGCCCCAAGGGCGACCAGGTGCGCGCCAGCCGGCCGGCGACGGCCCCGCTGCCGTCCCCGACCACCGAACCGCGCTTTGCGGTGTGCGAACCCTGGCTCGAGGCCACCATCGCCGGCAGCGAGGAGCTGCAGCATCTGGCCGAGCAGCGGCGCCTCACCGTCATCGACGGCGTGCTGCACGTCATCAAGCTCCCCTTCCGCATGCTGTTCAACGACGAGCTGGCCCGCGCGATGAGCTTTCCAGAGGGCTACGAGTTCCGCGGCAAGCAGGTGGAAGTCACCAAGCAAATCGGGAACGCCGTCCCCGTCTACACCGCCGAAGCCCACATCGCCGCGCTCTTCGAGGACTGACCCATGCCCGACGATACCGTCTCCCGCGACCTCTATGACGATGCCGAAGCCGAGTGCGAACGGCTGCGGAAGATCATCCGGTGGTGCGCCGAGCGCCTGCCGGCGGAGCACCATCCCGCCCTGCAGGTGCTCTTCGACGACGCGGTCGTGCCAGATCACACCGACGACCTGGAAGCGGACCTCGCCCGCGCGCAGACGCTGATGCGGAAGCTCGCGGAGCAGCTCCACCCCGTCTTCTACACGCGCAGGCTCCCGAAGGGCTGGCTCAGCGTCACCCAGGATCTCTTCGTGCAGGTCAACGCCTTCAAACCCTCCCACCCCCTCCTCCGCCCCACCATTCAAGGAGTCTCCCGCCCATGATCCGCTTCGTCGAACCGGTGTCGGCGCTGATGGAATGCGCCCTCGCTGAGTTTCCGTCCCTGTCCACAAAGGTCGTTCTGGTGTCCGGCATGGCCGAGGCCGAGGGCGCCTGGGGGCAGACGTGGTGGCCGGACGAGTCCGGCGAGCTGCACCCCGAATGGGAAGACGGCATCACCGCGCTCGTCCAGATCGATGCCGGCGCCCCCTATCACGCCATGCCCGACATCTTGGCCCATGAACTGGCCCACGTCGTGGCCGGGCCGGACGGCGGACACGGCGATGTTTTCGCCGACGCCTATCTCCGGATCCACGCCGCCTTCTGTCGCGCCCATGGCGAGGAGCCGACGGCCGAGATGCTGGCGGAACTCCACGAACTGATCGAATGCGCGCGGACCGGGCGGGCCTTCGGCACCGAACCGGCACCGGCCCCCGTGCTGATGAGCGCCGAAAATCCGGACGGGTGGAAGCTGGAGAAGCTGCTCACCCAACTGATGGAGGAGCTGCTCGCCAAGACGAAGAAGATCGCGAACGACGTTCGCCCGGCGGCCCGCATCGTCCATCGGAACAACCTGCGCATCATCCAGCACTTTCATCAGGCCGTTACCCTGCAGTGCGAGTCCATGAGCGCCCTGGCCACCGTCGCCCCGGATCCAGGGCCGGAAGGCACCCCGCGCATCGGGGTCCCCGATGCCACGCCGCCGGCATCGCCCACCATGCCGGGTGCCCCGGCCATCCCGTGTCTGTGCCTCTCCGAACAGGACGCGGCGGGCTGCGTGTGCAATACCGACGAACGGGCTTTGCGCGCTTGGGCCTACAACGGTCACGCCATTCCGATGACGGGCGAACAGCGGGCGTGGTGCGCCTATCAGGTGCGCTCTTGCGGCGACGCCACCGACCAGCCCGACAGCTTCGACGATCACACCGACGAACAGCTCGCCCGAGCCGTGCTGTCCGGGTGGCAGGACTTCGCCTGCGACAAGGGCCTGCTCTGACCCGCCCGCCGAGGAGGCCCTCCATGTCATCCCTGCCCCGCTTCCCTGGCGAGCGCCTCACCGCCTTCCAAGCCAAAGTTGCGCAGATCGAAGCCCAGGGTTTGCCACCCTCCGAACGCCGCCGCGCCCTGGAAAAGCTCCGCGATGAAAGCGGCGTCACCTCGCTGAATTTCCGGCCCTGGACCCTCCCGGCCGATGCTGTTCGCTCGGATGAAGAGGTGCGCGAGCGTCGGCGGAAGGCCAACGCCAACCGTCGCCGCCGAACCGAACAGGCTGCCTGAAGGAGCCGACATATGACCGTCTACGTTGACGACGCCATCCACCGGTTCGGCCGCATGCTGATGTGCCACATGTGGGCCGATACGGAGGAGGAGCTGCTCGCGATGGCCGACCGCATCGAGGTCGCGCGCAAATGGATCCAGGGCCACCCGACCCTGTCGCACGGCAAGCACCGTGAGGCGTCCTGGGTCCATTTCGACATCGCCAAGGGAAAGCGCGAACTGGCGCTGCAGGCCGGCGCCATCGCCACCGACCGTTACGGCCCGGTGGAGCACACCGCCCGCCTCGACATCGCGTCGGGCGACCCGGCCCGCGTTGAGCGAGGCAAGACGATGCTCGCCCGTGTGGCGGCCATCCGCGAGCAGAACGCCACCCAACCGACGCCGCAGGGGAGCCTGCTATGACCGACCTCTTATCGCGCCTCGAATGGGCGCACGACGATCTGGCCGACGACTTGGCGTGTCACATCGGGCGCTCCAATCGCCTCACCTTCACCGACATGCAGCTCGGCCCGTCGGGCAGCCCGCGCCCGGACGTCTACAGCCTGCCGACCACCTACAGCCGTTTCTGCCCCATCGCCTACGAATGCAAGGTGTCGGTCTCGGACTTCCGAGCGGACGTGACCGCCGGCAAGTGGCAGACCTACCTGCCCTTCGCGTCGGCGGTCGTCTTCGCGACACCGGCCGGGCTGATCAGCGCGAAGGAACTGCCACCCGGTTGCGGCCTGATGGCGCGCGGCCCGAACGGCTGGCGCATGGTCAAGTCGCCGACCCTGCGGCCGGTGGAGAACCTGCCGCTCGCCGTGTGGCAGAAATTGCTGTTCGATGGGATCGAGCGGGCCGAGCGCTTTCGGAAGGCCGAACCGCGCAAGGCCCACGACTGGCTGGTGCGCGACCGCATCGCCCGTGAGTTGGGGGCTGATGTCGCCGCGCTCTTCACCCATCGCGAGGCCATCGGCAAGGCCGCCAGCGAGATCGCCGGGCTGATGGGAAGCGCCCAGGGCGCGTCCTTTGCCGGCGCCGCGGACCGCGAGACCCGCTGGCATGCGTCCAACCTGTCCCACGCCGTCTCCAACGTGGTGGGCGTGTGGCGCGACCTCGCAAAGCTGCTCGGCCTCGAGTCCGATTGGCCGAGCTACCGGGACCTGAAGGAGGTGAAGGACCGGCTCGCCCGCCTCGATCCCCGCACCGCCTCAGCCGCCGCCATCGAGGCGCTCGACCGCATCCGCCACCAGCTCGACCGCACGCGCCGCGAACTGGCAGGCGCCGACGAGGAGACGGAGGGCCGGCGCGATGCAGACTTTCTTTGAGGACTTCACCCTCGACGATGGACGCAAGGCCACGGTCGTGTGGGGCTGGAGCGGGCGCGAGGAATGCGTCCTGGTCGAAAGCGCGTGGGAGACCGAGAGCGAACAGCCCATCGAACTGAGCGAAACCGAGAACGAGCGCTTCGACCGGCAGGTTCTCGCACTCGACCCGTTCCCGCCCCATGAAGTTTGGGAGGATTGAGGCCATGAACCTGCTCGAACAAATCATCGCCACCGAAGCCAAGTTGGCGCAACTCCGCCAGCAACTCGCCGCAGCCCCCTGCGCTGAGGTTGGCCATCGCTGGAAACATGTCGGCGGAGCGAATGCCGGTTGCGGCCCCGACTGCGGGTGTTCGGTGCCTGTTCATCGGTGCGAGGCGTGTGGCGATTGCGACTATGGCGAGAACGAGGAAGCAAGGGAGAAGCTTGCCGCCTGCGCCGCCGAACGAGCCGAGACGGGGGAAGTCGATGCAGCCTGACCGGACCACACCCAGGCGGATCCAGCGCAGCCGCGCCAAGGGCTGGCGGATGCCGGCGAACGCCATCTATGTCGGGCGCGGCACTCCCTACGGGAACCCGTGGCGGGTGGGGCAGCGCGGCGAGCCGGAACCTCGCACCGGCCCCACCGATGACAAGCGTTATGACCTCGGCGGCGGCGGCTACCTGCGCGCCTTCAATCCGCCGATCAAGATCCACCTCTTCCCGGCTCCGCTGACGGCCGAGGATGTCGTCAGCCGCTACCGCGCGCACATCGTCGAGACGGTCGGGGTGGAACGGATCCGGCACGACCTCGCCGGCCGGGATCTGGCGTGCTGGTGCAAGCCAGGGGCGCCTTGCCATGCCGACGTGCTGTTGGAGATCGCCAACGGTCCGGATGCCGCCTTCTGACCAGGTGGGGCGTCGGGTTAGAGTTGCTCGCGCGCCCACACCAGGAACCTCTGCGACCTCTCCATCTCGCCGCGGAGGAATTCACGAAATCCGGGCTGCCCCTGGCACGGCGGGTCGGAGGGCTGGACGTGGCAACCCAGCTTTTTGCAGCGTTCGCACCGCGCCCTCCTCGCCAGCATCACCAGGGATGTTCCCGGCCCGGCGCGACGGATAACCTCGTCGATGGGCTTGGCCACCCAATGCTCGCACTTGCGGCCCAGGTGGTAGGAGCCGACGCACCAGAACTCGATGAACTGGACGCCCTGCCGCTTGAGCGTGTCGAGGGCTTGCCAGCCGTAGGTGGTGGTGGCCGTCGCGGGGACGGGGTCTTTTGGGTTCGGCTGCGGCATAAGAACAAAACTAGAACTTTCCTCCGCCTCCGTCGAGTCCGGCGAACGTCGTTCGCGACCGCCCCGAACCGTAGATAGGGGCTTATCTACGGTTTGCGCGGCTGCCGGCGGGCGCGTCCTGATCTACGGTCACGGGCGTTGCGGCGTGAAATGCCGTCATTTCACCGGCCCGGTCCTGGCTGCCGGGCCGGTGACGGGCTTTCATGCCGGCCTTGCGGAAGGAGACGAAGCATGGACAGGACAGTCAGGCTGATCATGGCGGTTGCCGCCCTGCTGACGGCGGCGGCCCCCTATCTCGCGGCGCCGGTTTCTCGGTGGCTGTCCGGGCTTCCGACGCCCTGAGACGCCGCTACCGCATGGCCTTGACCACCCCCGCGCAGATGAAGAGCGCGAGCGCCGGAGCATAGAGCCAGGGGGTCTGGAGCATCTCGGACACGCGGCCCTCGGCCACCTCGCGGGTAATGGATTCCATCGAGACGGGACCGAGGGTGAGATAGGCCAGCCAGCTGCCGATGCGGATGGCGCCCTCGTTCACCAGGAGGTGGGAGGCGAACAGCGGGGCGGCGGCGGCGATCATGACGCCGGCCACGCAGAGCGTCCAGGGCAGGGTTGGGTCGCCGTCGCTGCGCAGGACGACGGTCATGCCGGCGGCGAGGATGAGGGTGCCCAGCGCGAGGGCGCCGACATTGACGTTGAGCCAAGCGGCGAGGTCGGTGCCGAAGGCGGCGAGGGCGAGGAGGCTGACGGCGATGGTGATAGCGATGGCCTTCAGGTCTTCGGCGTAGGGCATGGCTGTTCCCGTGTTCGGTTCGGTGGCGGCCATGATATGCAACCGGCGCCCTGTTGGCGACTCGGGCTTGCGCGAACGTCGTTCGCCGCGCCGCCCCCTAGATGTTGAGTCAAGTGGACAAGAATCCTTTGCGCCACACACGCGGGGATCGTGTTTGTGTCCCATAACCTCGCGCACAGCCTAAGCCCTTGAAGAGTCTGCCACAACCTGAGCGCCGAATGAGTCATATGGAAAACCCGCCCGCACAACCGGAAGCGAGGGGGAGGGGGCACTCTTGGAACGGGGATCACCACACCCGCAGCCGCCCCGACCGGAACGCCGCCTCCGCCGCCGCAGCCACCGCCTGCGGGCTGGCCTCCCGCATCGCCACCGTGTCACTCACCGCATAGAGGTCATGACGGCGATACCGGCGCCCGCGCCCATACTCCACCGCCGCGAAGGGCGCCGCCCCCTTGGCCAGCTTGCGCCCGGCCTCGGCCCATTGCGTCTTCGTTTTCAACGTCGCCGGCACCTCATCCCACCAGCCGAACACCCGGCCGCGGAGAGCCTCGTCCACCGGCCCCGCCGGCAGCGCCGGCCGCTCCTTCGGGATCATGTGGAAGGCGTAGACCGCCGCCGCCCGGCGCTCGGTTTGCACCCGCCGACGTCCCTCCCAAAACCGCTGGGCGGCCATAAACTGCGCCGTCGTCGGCTCCGGAATGGTGGTGGTGGTGACGCGGCCCCAGGGGACGTCCGGATCCGGGAGCATCCGCTCGCGGCCCCACACCGCCTCCTCCGCGTCCAGCAGCTCCAGCCGCTCTTCCCAGGCGCGGGTGTTGGTCAGCCGCTCCAGCCGCTGCCGGTGCAGGGCCTCCACCCCGCGCCCGACCAGCAGCACGACGAGGCTCCACGCCTCCCCCGTCCCCGGATCCGCACAGTAAGCCCGCACCGGTTCACCACCGTCCAGCCGCGGCGCCAGCTCCGCCGCCACCCCGCGCGGCAGATGGCCGAGCATGTGCTCGTTGCGCCACCAGATCTCGACGGCGTTGGCGTCGGCCGGGTTGTCGGGTGCGCGGACAAGGCCGAGACGGTCACCGGGCGCCGGCATGACCCGGCCGTCCAGCCCGTCCGGACCATCATAGCCATAGAATTGCAAGCCCGCCGCCGCCACGCTGGCCCAGCATTCGGAGTCGTCGGACAGCCCGGTTTCCAGCCCGAGCGCCGTATCGGCATAGAGGGAAAGATCGAGCGTTTCCAATGCCTCCATTGCCTCCCTCATTGGTGCGCGTGGTGACGGTCGAGTGTGGCACACCCGGTTGGCGTGTGCCACGGCCCGGCACCAGAGGCCGCCGGGCCATGGCACGTCACCAAGGTTCAAACGAAGCCGTCTATTCCACACCCATGCCAGCCGCCAACCCGTCGCGCCGACCAGCTTCGTAAGCCGCCTCCAGCGCCCGCCGCAGCCCCCACACCGACACTTCGTGAAAGTCCAGAGAGTCGGACCTGCGCTCATCCAGCGTGTCCACCCCAAGCTGGGTCCGGGCAATGATGCGCAACTGTTCGTTCATCGTCTTCGTTCCCTTGGTTGGGGGGCGGGGCCGCAGCCCCGCCCGGTCCTGGTCAGTGATGCAGCGCGTCCAGATCCCGGAGCGCCGTGCGTACCCACCGGACCCAATCCCGCCGCTCCGCCGAGAACCGCGCCTCCAAGTGTGCGGTGATGATTTCGGCGGTCAGCTCCGTGCCGGCAAAGGACAGGTCGTCGGCCAGATGCCGGCCGAAGCGGGTGTCGAGAAGGTCGCGGGTACGGACCGCGCTCAACTCGAAGCGGGCGGCCAGGAACCGCGAGGCCGCTTCCCAGGCAAGCTCCACCGGGTAGCCGTTGCGCTCGGCCGTGCCCCAGAAGCCCCAGGTTTCGTTGTTGGTGGCGAGAACCGTATCCATGCTGCCCTCCGTTTGTCTTGATGCATATTTATATGCACAAACGCGCCCTCTGTCCACCTTTTTAATGCATATTTATATGCATCTTTTTGCTTGCGCGGCGGGCTGATGCTGCATATAAATATGCATATCAACCACGGCGGAGGACGCGACGAAAGCAACGATGAGCAGCCGGGAGGTGATCAGCCTCCTCAAAGCCGACGGGTGGCGCGAGGTCAGCCACGAAGGCTCACACAAGCACTTCAAACACCCAACCAAGGAAGGCCGCGTCACCGTTCCAAGCCCTGCCAGAGACCTACCGCCCGGCACCATCAAGAGCATTGAGAGGCAGTCAGGCGTGAAACTCCGGTAAGGTCCCAGCCCCGCCCCACCAGGGCGGGGCACCCCACCCCATCCTATGAAAGACCCCCGCATGGCCCGCTCACCCAACACCACCACTGCCTACTACCCCATCATCCTGGAGCGCACCGACGACGGCCTGCACGCCAGCTTCCCCGACTTCCCCGGCTGCATCGCCTTCGGCGTCAGCAAGGCCGCGGTAGCCGCCGACGCCGAGGCCGCCCTGGCGTTGCACTTGGTCGGCATGGTCGAAGACGGCGCCGCCATCCCCGCCCCTTCGGATATCGACACCGTGCCCACCGACCCCGAAGTCGAGGAAGCCGGCCGGCTGCTGGTGCGCGCCGAACTGCCGGGCAAGGCCGTCCGGATCACCATCACATTCGAGGAGAGCCTGCTGGCTGCCATCGACGCGGAGGCCACACGGCGCGACACCACCCGCGCCGGCTTCCTCGCCGGGCTTGCACGTCGGGAACTGGCGCAGCAGGCGCGATAGTGGCGAACGTCGTTCGCGCGGACTCTTGTGACGCCCCGTCACTCGAGTCCGCCTGCGGCCCCAGCACAGGCAGAGCGACCTCGCTGCGACTCGAGTCGGAATAGCCTCTAAGCCACCCACCGATTCGGTTCTGACCTATCCACAGGCACGCCGCGATATCCCACGGACTCCTGTGACGGCATATGCGGACTCTTGTGACGCGACTCGCCCTTATCCCGCGGACTCTTGTGACGAATCGAATAGTTGAATCCGAATAGGTTCGAATAGATTGCGTCACAAGAGTCCGTATTGACCCCAGCGTGTCCGATCCAGCATGGTCGGCCACGTCAGTCCGCTGACTTCGGAGCACCCATGATGGGTCAAATACACCAACTGATCCTGACCCACGGTCACGAAGAGGCCCGGCGGCTCGCCGGCACCGAGGAGCGCCGTTACGTAGACCTCGCTGCCGCCTTCATGAGCGCCGACCTGACCGGCATTGGCACCACTTACACCGGCTTCTGCATGATGGGCCTCCCTCACAAGGCCCTAGGCGACAGCGAACCGTGGGAACGCAAAGGCCCACGCATCACGCTGCTTATTGAACCGGGACACCTCTATGAGAACGGAGAGCGCAAGCTCTACGGCGTACCCTATGGTAGCCGCGCCCGCCTCATTCTCATCTATCTTCAAACCCAGGCCATGCGGACAAACTGTCCCGAAATCGAGCTTGGACGCTCCATGCGCGAATGGATGGAGCGGATGGGTGTGCAAACCGGCGGGAAGAACTACCGCGACGTTCGTGAGCAAGCAAACCGGATCTCGGCCTGCACCCTGTCCTTTCACTGGGGCCGGTCAAAGGACCATGCTCCCGGATTCAGAAAGGACAACATCGTTGAGGGCGGCATCCAGCTTTACGACCAAGGCGACGATGACCAGCCCAGGCTATGGGTGGACACCGTTCGGCTATCCGACAAGTTCTTCGCCGAGTTGAAGAACCATCATGCGCCGTTGGTTGAAGCGGCTATCCGCCAGATCTCGAACCAGTCGCTGGCCATCGACATTTATACGTGGCTCGCTTTCAGGCTGCACTCGCTCGAAACAGACACCCCCATCACGTGGGCCGCGCTCCATGGCCAGTTCGGGGCAGGGTACAAGCTCCTGAGACAGTTCCGCGCCCGCTTCCTGGAAAGCCTGAAAGCCGCCTTGGCGGTGTATCCGGAGGCTCGCATTTCTGTCACCGAGCAAGGGCTTACCCTGATTCCGTCGCCGCCACCCGTCCGACCGAAAGTCACCGCGTTGGCCTGAGCGTCACAAGAGTCCGCGCGAACGACGTTCGCGAGATCCTTGCCTGATAGCCACGCAACGCCCTATCAATCCCTGCCGTCAGCCCAGCGCTTTGCGCGGCGGTGAACGGCAAATGCTGCACAGGTGCAGCATTTCCGAGAGGCCACTATGAACATCATCACTGTCCTCGGGCCGAAAGGCGGAGGAGGAAAATCCACCTGCGCCCGCAACATCGCCGCAGCCGCAGCGCAATCGGGCCTGTCGGTGACCGCCCTCGATACTGACCCTCAAGGCACGCTCGCAAGGTGGGGCGTCACCCGGAAGGCGAACGCCGACCTCCCCGTCGTGACGGTGCAACATATCGCTATCGCGACCGCCCCGGAGGCCCTCAGAAAGTTGGCGAGCGACCTTGTGATTGTCGACACACCGACAGCCATCGAGGAACACCCCGAAGCCTTCAAGGCCCTGGTGCTCGCATCATCGCTGGTGCTGATTCCTGCCCGTCCCAGCCTCGACGATGTGGTCAGCGTTGCGCCCTTCGCCCAAGTTGTCCACGACCTGAAGAGAGATGCGGTCTTCATTCTGAACGCCGTGAAACCGCGCGTAGCAGAAACCGACGGCGCCCGACGACACCTGTCCGCTTATGCCGACGTCTTGTCAGCCGCCCTGCCAGACTCTGTCGATATCCAGCGCGCCATGGCCCAAGGGGAGGGAATCACGGAGAGAGGCGGACGCGGAGCCGACATCGCCAACGCACTATGGGCGGAGCTTCGCCGCCGTCTGCGCCTGTCAGGAGGGCAGTCATGAGCCGGAAAACCACCAACAGCTTCGCCGGCTTTCCGGTTCCAGCGGCGCACGACACGCGCGCCGTGTCCCTTGCCGACGCAGCGGTCTCGCTGAACACGGCCGGAGACTATCAGGCCGAGATCTCCCGCCTGTGGGCCGACGCACAAAGGCGCTTCGTCGAGATTGGCCGCCGGCTCAACGAAGCCAAGGAACGTTTGCCGCATGGCGAGTTCCTGCCGATGCTGGCTCGCGACCTTCCCTTCTCCCGGTCGGTCGCCAACCGGTTGATGGCAGTTGCAGCGGCAATGGACGAGGGAGTCGTCCCACCCCGCGCCCTCCCCACCAGCTACAGCGTGGCCTATGAGGTGGTCACCTTGCCGCGGGAGAAGATCCAGCAAGCCATAGACGCTGGCCAAATCCACCCCAACATGACGCGCGCCGAAGCACTGGCGTTGAAGCGCGTGGGGGAGGAGGCCCCCCCCTCCCCCACCGAGGACATCCAGTCCGAATTGGAGCGGCTCCTGGCAGAGCAGGACCGCATCGCCAACCGTATCGCCGCCTTGAAGGCTAAGCTGGCAGAAACCTGAACCCAGCCCTCAGCAAGCGGCCTCCCCTTACCCTTTCTCACGAGCCGGCCGCCAGCCGCATATCCTGGCGCCGGCCAGATTATGGGCGAGCACCTGCTCCGCCGTCCCATCGGTCAGCACATCCGCCTTGCTGGTGTAGATGGGACGGAACGCGGTGCAGCCGCCCTCAGTCGCGGGACCAATCCCCGCGCAGCCGGTCAGCAGCAGAGCCAGGGCCAGCCCGGCGAATATCGTCCTCGACCTCATGACGCACCTCCACATTGTTGAGAGCTTGCCGGGTGTTTTCGGCTTCCACCTCGGCCCGGCCCGCACGCCGCTGGGCCTTGCCGAAGGTGAGGAGGGCGAGCGCGATAGCGCCCGCCCCCAGGACGTAAGGGCCGAGCCGCCCCCACAGGACCGCCAGCATCAGGCCGCCGCCTTCCGGTGATCGTCGAAGCGGCGGTAGAGCATGACCGCGACCGCGACCGCGAGCACCCCGGCCACCAGCCAGCCCGCGCTGACGGACACCGCCGGCAGCGTGTCGAGGAACTCGCGCACCGCACCCGAGGCATCGCGGGCCTGCTGCGCCGCCACCGTCACGCCGGCCAAGGTCAGGCCGCCCGTGCCCGCCTGGACGGACACCGACTTGGCCAGCGGCTTCATCTCCTTCGGCGGCTCGACCGCCTGGGGCATCGGCTGCACCTGCAAGGCGGTGCGCCAGTCGCCGCCCCGGAACATCGTCTCTTCCGCATTCCGGCGGGTGACGAGGCCGGGCATGGTCACCTTGCGGCCATCCACCGTCGCCTTGACCCACTGGTCGAAGGCAGCGGCAGCGCCCTCCGTATCGCCCGCGTTCAGCTTCTTCAGCAGGGTCGAACCGGCCAGCCCGCCCGTGTTGTATTCGAAGCTGCCGAGGGCCTCCCGCTGATAGGCCTCGAGCGGCACCGTCACCAGGGCGTCCACCCGGCGCATGCGGTTCTCCAGCTCAATCGACAGCAGCCGCTCGGCCTCCGCCCTGGTCAGCCCACCCGGCCACCGCCGCCGGTACTCCGCCATGGCGGCGGCCCGGTTGCCCTTGCCGCGGAGCTGCGCGCCGGACTTCGGGTCGGTGAGGGTCAGGCCGTAGCCGACCGTCCAGACCCCGGCCGGGCACAGCATCGGCTCCAGCTCGTCGGTGGAGCGGTCGCCGTCATGCAGGCTCTCGAAATGCTTCACCATCGCCAGAACGGCGGCGGACAGCGGGGCGGCGGTGCCGCCCGTGACTTTGGCTTTCATCGAACTCTCCAAAGGTGGAAACAGGAAGGACTCAGGCGGACAGAGCGGCGAGCGACGCCCACTGGACGGCACCCCAGCCGATCTCGGCCCAGGCGGTTTCGGCATCGACCGGACGGCGTTCGTCGTTCCGCCAGCCGGCGGGAACGGGCAGGCGCCAGCCGATCCAGTAGACGAGGGCGTGCAAGGGGCCGAAGGCGACGGCCCACCACAGCCAGGGAGCGGCAGCCCAGGCGCAGGGGGCGACGGCGAGCGCGACGCGCACCACCCCCACCAGGGCCATGCCGACCGCGCGCAGGGCGGGGCGGTCGTCGGTCACCGGCCAGATCATCCCGAAGCCGTGCGGGATGAGGAGGCCCAGGAAGGCGGCGAGGGCGGTCGCCGGCCACAGCCACAGCGGGCCGCCGGACAGCCACCAGAGGAACCCGCCGGTCGGCAGGCACCAGACGAGCCGGGCCGCCTGGGTGCCGTGGATGGGCACCGGATCCCAGCCGCCGCGGACGCGATACAGCACACCGCCGGCCACCGCAGCGGCCACGGTCAAAAGCAAGATTTCCATGTGCAGGAACTCCGTCAGGAAAGGAGGTCAGGACTCGTCGTCCGAGTCCTCATCATCCTCATCGTCGTCATCGTCCTGACCGGGCGGCTCCGCGGTGATCGAGGTGGTGTAGCCGCTGTTGGTCAGGGTGTGGGTGGCCCGCGTGATGACCCAATCGCCCCCGTCGACGCCCGTGCGGAAGCCGGACAGGGTGAGGGGGGCCTCCGCCACCAGGGCGGGGTTGCCGGTCGCCTCGATCTCGGCAGTCCGCTCCCCGCGCTGGGCACGCTTGAGGCCGGCGGCGGCGGCACGCTGCGCCTCGGCCGCCGACGCATAGGTGTGTTTCAGGGTCTGGGACGGCTCGCCGGATCCGGCCTTCACCTGCTGCAGGTCCCCGCCGTCGCCGTCATGCCATTGGGCGATGACCTGTTTGTAGGCCGCGCGCTTGGCGACCTTCATCGACCACCGGGCGCAGTCCTTGGCGGCAAGCGCGACCGCCGGCATCGACTTGCCGCTGGCCGTCTTCCCCTTCCCTTCGCCCACGAAGAGGAGCTTTCCGGAGGCCGGCTTGACGACGGCGCCATTCTCCTTTGCCAGCCGCCGCAGCAGGTTGATGTCGCTTTCCTCGGTCTGGTCGAGATGCGGGATCTCGATCTTGTCGAACTTGCTGCCGACCACGGCTTCGAAGCCGTGCTCTTTCGCAATCTGCCGCACGACCGCGCCCAAGGTGGTGTCATGCCAGGACCGGGACTTCGGCGCCTTGATGCGGCCGGGCGCGTCGCGGTCCAGGCTGTCGGCCGCCTTCGCCGAGATGGAGAAGCGGCGTTCCGGTCCTTCGAACGACAGCTCGTCCACCACGTAAACGCCCATGTCCACCGGGCCGCCGGTTTCGAGCCAGCCGATGCCGATGGTGAGTTGCGCCCCGGTGGGCGGGACCTCGAACACGGCGTCGCGGTCGTCGAGCACGATCCGGGCGGTGTCCGACGTGCTGCCGGCTTCGTCGGTCACTGTCAGCGAAATGAGCCGATCCTTCATGCGGGCGGTCACGTCCTGGCCATCGGCCAGGATGCGCGCGACAGGAGTCCAATGGTCGCTCATCGGCTCAATCCCACAAACGCCGCAGGGCAGGCGCCGCCGGCTCCGGCAGGTCGGGCAGGGTGACGCTGGTGCCGGCCGGCAGGCGGGCGCCCAGCGCCTCGAGGCCGGGATTGGCGGCGAGCACATCGGGCACCAGCCCGGTGCGGCCATAGTGGCGCCAGCAAATCCAATCCAGCATGTCGCCGGCCTTTGCGGTGTAGACGATCATGCCGCCCACCCCGCCCCGGCTTCGCTCGCGGCCTTGGCCGCGTCCGCGATCTGCTTGGCGTCCGTCACCACCGACGGCCCGAAGATCTGTTCCAGCGCCTCGTCGCGCAGCAGGCCGCTGCGGTTGGCGGCATCGACCACCGACGCGACCGCGGCGGCGGCATCCGTCTTGAACTGGCTGGTCAGCGCCGCCCGGTCCAGGCCAAGAGACGACAGCGCCGCATCGCCGACCCGCTGCGCCAGCCCCTTGCCGCCGTTGACCACGGTGCCGAGCTGCGATGCCATCGACTGCAACGTGCCGGCGGCCTCGCTCGCACTCACCCCCGCGGCGGCAGCAGCCTGGGCGATGGGCTTCACCGCCTCGGCCGCCTTCGCCTCGCTGATGACGGAGGCCGCCTTCGGGGCGCTCGCCTTGACGACGCCCTCGCTGCCGACCTGATCATCCTCGCCATACGCCTCGATGGTGAGGCTGAACTCCTGTTTGCGCGGCACGCCGTCGGAGAGGTGGTAGGAACCGGTTTCTTCGACGCGCGTGATGCACCAGCGGCCCAGCACGTCGCCCCGGCCGCTGACCATGGTGAGGGGCTTGCCTGCCCCCGCCTCCTTCCGCATCGCGTCCAACTGCCCGATGCCGCCCCGGTTCAGCGGATAGACGGTGCCGGCGAGCGTGATCGATTGGGAGCCGGGGCCGATGAACTGCATCGCTGGCGCCCGGCCGATGCGGTCCGCCTTGGCCCAGCGGAACTCATCCTGCCGGCGGAGAGTGTCGTAAGCGGCGGCGGCCACCGAGAAGCGGTAGTCGCCAAGCCCGAGTAGCACGGATGGCATCGGTCCTCCGTCAGTGATCGTAGAGCGCAGCGGCGCGGCGGGCGGTTTCCTCGCGAACGGCGTTCGCGACACCGTCCCGAACCTTCGCCTCAATCACCGGGCCAAGCTCCGTCTTCGCGGCGGCCAGGATGCTGGCGAGGTCGGGATGGGCGGTCATCTGGATGTTGACGCCGACGGTAACGGCGAGCGGCTGGGGAGCCGGGGCAGGGCGGGGCGCCGGCTGGGCCGTAGCGGCGGCAGCCGCAGCCGGGGCGGCGGTGGGCGGAACCGGTGCGGGGCGCGCGACCGCTCCACCGATTGCCACCGCGGCCGGCGCCGGAGGCGATGCACCAGGTGCGGACGGAAGGGCCTGCGGTGCGGCGGGTCCGTTGTTCACCACCACCGTGGCTTTCACCGCACCGGGGCGGTTGTCGTTGACGGCAGCGCCCGGCTTGGCGGGAGGAGCCGGCGGCTCCTCCTCCCCGCCGAATGCCCCCAGCGTCAGCCAGTTCGCCGCCTTCTTCGCCCAATCGAGCTTGCTCTTGATCCACTCGACACCGGCACCGACACGTTCGGTGACCTGAGTCCAGATGGCGTCGAAGGTGGCGGCCATGCCGCCCCAC
>NZ_VTTK01000042.1:0-59478 GCF_008365135.1 Azospirillum sp. Sh1
TACTGTTACAGTTTCTCTGCTCAAAAGATGCACAGACGATCCTCATTGTGCCGATCCCCTTCCGGAAACCCAACACCTCAAGGCCGCAACGGCTACCAACTGCCGCCGCCTGCGCATCCCTTCTCGACTTCACGATCTACAATGTCCAAGATCCAGCCCGATCACGACAGATCATCGACCGGTGAACCGGATCGATGCATCGTCAATTTGAGATCGGAGGAGCGCAAACCGACCGGTTTGCGCTGGCAGGCATCTTTTCTAGCTCTCTCAGCCGATCGGGTCAAGCCCTTTTTTTCGGCCTCTCCACCGAAGCGTCGGCGGAGCAATGAGCGGAAACGACCCTGCCCCAATCCATCGGGGCCTCGGCAATCGGCGTCTTCGCTTCCGCAAGGCCGCCGCCGGTCGAGGGCCGGGTATATACGCAGCCGATCGCGGCTCGTCCAGGACAAAATGCGACCGCCTTGCGATTTTGCGGTACCTCACCTGTCCCGAGATCGAAGCAGGCTGGCCAGCCGCGAAATGCGACCGTGCCGTGCCATCGCACTTGCGGGATAGGCGAGCGGGAGACGATACAGGGGCGCCCCTGCCCTTTCCCGATCCGGCCATGCACGACCCTACCCTTCTGCTCGACGTCCTGTTCCTGCTGCTGGCGGCGATCCTGGTGGTCCCGCTGTTTCAGGCCCTGCGCATTCCGGCGGTGCTGGGTTATCTTGTGGCGGGCGCGATGCTGGGTCCGCACACGCCGGGGCCTGTGGTCGATCTGGCGGTGCCCCAGGTGCTGTCGGAGTTCGGCGTCGTCTTCCTGCTGTTCGCCATCGGATTGGAATTGCCGGTCTCGCGCCTGCGCGCCATGCGGCATTACATCTTCGGGCTGGGGTTGATGCAGGTCGGGCTGACCAGCGCCGCCATCGGCCTTGCCGCCTGGTGGCTCGGGCTCTCGCCGGAAGCCGCCCTGATCGTCGGCGGCATGCTGGCTTTCTCCTCCACCGCCACGGTGCTGAAACTGCTGGTCGAGCGGGGAGAGACGGTCGCCCGCTTCGGCCGGATTTCCGTTGCGGTGCTGATCTTCCAGGATCTCGCGGTCGTTCCCCTGCTGACCCTGCTGCCGCTGCTGGCCGATCCGGATGCCAGCATTCCGCTGGCGCTGGCGCTTGCCGCGGCGAAGGCGGTGGCGGCGATCCTGGTCATCATGCTGCTGGGCCGCTTCGTCGTGCGGCCGGCTTATCGCTTCATCGCCTCCGCCGGCAACCCGGAGCTGTTCACCGCCACCAACCTGTTCGTTGTCCTGGCGGTCGGCTGGCTGACGGCCGAGGCCGGCATGTCGATGGCGCTGGGCGCCTTCCTGGCCGGCATGCTGCTGGCCGACACCGCCTATCGCCATCAGGTCGAGGCGGATATCGAGCCGTTCCGCGGGCTGCTGCTCGGGCTGTTCTTCATGACGGTGGGCATGTCGCTGGACCTGCCGGCCATGGCCGCCGAGGCGGAGACGATCGCAGCGCTGACCGCCGCTCTGCTGGTCGGCAAGAGCCTGCTGCTGTTCGTACTGTGCCGGCTGTCGGGGCTTGGGCTGGCGACCTCGCTCAGAATCGGATTGCTGCTGTCGCAGGGCGGCGAGTTCGCCTTCGTCCTGGTCGGCAAGGCGGTCGGCCTGTCGGTTCTGGACGGTCATACCGGCCTGCTGCTGTCCTCCTCGGTGGCGCTCAGCATGGCGGTGACGCCGGCGATCGGCGCGGTCGCCCAGCGCCTGGCCCAGCTGATCGAAGCGCGGATGGGGGCCGAGGCCTTCGGAATCGAGACCAGCGATCTGAAAAGCCATGTGCTGATCTGCGGCTATGGCCGCGTCGGCAAGGCGGTGGCCAGGCTGCTGACCGAGCACAACATCGCCTATGTGGCGCTGGACCTTGAGCCGCAGCGGATCGCCGCAGCCCGCCATGACGGGCTGCCGGTCTATTACGGCGACGCCAGCCAGGGCACCGTGCTGCGCGCCGCCGGGATCGAGCGGGCGCGGGCCGCCGTCATCACGCTGAACCGGCCGGATGCCGCCCACCGGGCGGTGGAGGCGATCCACGCGACGGCCCCGAAGCTGCCGATCATCGCCCGTGCCCATGATCTGGGGCAGAGCGCCACGCTGACGGGAGCCGGCGCCAGCGCCATCGTGCCGGAGACGATGGAGGCCAGCCTGCAATTGGCCGGCCTCGTCCTGCGCAGCGCCGGCGTCGATTCCGCCGCCATCGACCTCAGCCTGAAATCCTACCGGGACGGCAATTACCGCGCCCTGGCCGAGCAGAAGGTGGCTGAATAAAGGTCCTACCGCGCGAACACCCGCGCCCGGTCGATATGGACGGCACAGCGGTCACCGGCGACGATGCCGAGCGTGGCGAGGCGCTCGCGGTCCATCTCCGCTTCCAGCGCCAGACCGGCGAGGTCGATGTCGATGCGGGCGTCCGGGCCGACGACATGGATGCCGGAGATGCGCGCCGGACCACCGACGGCCGGTGTGACGCCGAGATCGTGCGGGCGAACATAGGCCACCGCCCGCCCCTGCACCCCGCCATCGGTCGCAATGGCGAGCGCGCCGTCGCCGACATGGGCGATGCCGCCTTCCACCGTGCAGTCGAGCCGGTTCACCTGCCCGAGGAATTCATAGACGAAGGCCGACGCGGGGTGATCGTAGACCTCCGCCGGGGTTCCGATCTGCTCGATCCGACCCTGGTTCATCACCACCACGCGGTCGGCCAGTTCAAGCGCCTCCTCCTGGTCGTGGGTGACGAAGACGGAGGTGACGTGGATGTCTTCGTGCAGCTTGCGCAGCCAGCGCCGCAGCTCCTTGCGGACCTTGGCGTCGAGCGCGCCGAAGGGCTCGTCGAGCAGCAGCACCTTCGGCTCGATGGCGAGTGCGCGGGCGAGCGCGACGCGCTGGCGCTGACCGCCCGACAGTTGCGCGGGATAACGACCGGCGAAGGGCGACAGTTGCACCAGATCCAGCAATTCGGTCACCCGCCGCCGGATCTCGGCCGAGCTTGGGCGCTGGCCGCGCGGCCGCACCTTCAGACCGAAGGCGACATTGTCGAAAACGGTCATGTGGCGGAACAGGGCGTAATGCTGAAAGACGAAGCCGACCTGCCGGTCGCGCGGCTTCAGCCCCAGCGCCTCCTCCCCATTCAGCAGCAGGCCGCCGGCGTCGGGGCTTTCAAGCCCGGCCATGATGCGCAGCAGCGTGGTCTTGCCCGAGCCGGAGGGACCGAGCAGGGCCAGAAGCTCCCCCGACCTCACTTCCAGATCGACGGAGTCGAGCGCGGTGAAATCGTTGAAGCGCTTGGTGATGCCTGAAACCTGGATCGCCATGGATTGCGTTTCCTCTGCCTGCCGGCGATCAGTGCCGGGTCGCCGCCAGCTCTTCCCCGAAGCGCCACTCCAGCGCGGTCTTCACGACCAGCGTGACCAGCGCCAGCATGGCCAGGAGCGAGGCGACCGCGAAGGCGGCGACGAAGTTGTATTCGTTGTAGAGAATCTCGACATGCAGCGGCATCGTGTTGGTCTCGCCCCGGATATGGCCGGAGACGACCGACACCGCGCCGAACTCGCCCATCGCGCGCGCGTTGCACAGCAGCACGCCGTAGAGCAGGCCCCACTTGATGTTGGGAATGGTCACCCGCCAGAAGGTCTGCCAGCCGGACGCGCCCAGCACCAGCGCGGCCTCCTCCTCGTCGGAGCCCTGTTCCTGCATCAGCGGGATCAGTTCGCGCGCCACGAAGGGGAAGGTGACGAAGATGGTGGCGAGCACCAATCCCGGCACGGCGAAGATGATCTGGATGCCCATGTCGCGCAGATAGGCACCGAACAGCCCGTTCATGCCGAACAGCAGGACATAGATCAGGCCCGAGATCACCGGCGACACCGAGAAAGGCAGGTCGATCAGCGTGATCAGCAGGTTCTTGCCGCGGAAATCGAACTTGGCGACGCACCAGGATGCGGCGACGCCGAACAGCAGGTTGGCCGGCACCGAGATGGCGGCGACGATCAGCGTCAATTCGATGGCGGCGACCGCGTCCGGTTCGGTCAGCGCCACCCAATAGGCGTCGAAGCCGTGGCGCAGAGCCTCCGCGAACACCGCCACCAGGGGCAGCAGCAGGAACAGCGCCAGGAACAGCAGGGCACCGCCGATCAGGAGAATGCGGACCCAGGCCGGCTCGGTCAGGGCCGACCGGGCCGGCGCCACCGCGATGGAGGCTGGGGCGGTCAAGCTTGTATCAGCGGGCATGGCGTGACCTCATCCATTGCTGGAGGAGATTGAGGATCAGGAGCATGACGAAGGACACCGCCAGCATCGCCGTGCCGACCGCGGCTGCCCCGGCATAATCGTACTGCTCCAGCTTGATGACGATCAGCAGCGGCAGGATTTCGGTCAGGCCCGGCATGTTCCCGGCGATGAAGATGACCGAGCCGTATTCACCGATACCGCGGGCGAAGGACAGTGCGAAGCCGGTCACCAGGGCCGGCATAATCGCCGGGACGATGACGCTGCCGAAGGTCTGCAGTCGCGACGCACCCAGCGAGGCCGCGGCCTCCTCCTCCTCCGGCGGCAGATCCTGGAGAATCGGCTGCACGGTGCGGACGACGAAGGGAAGCCCGATGAAGGTCAGCGCGATGGCGATGCCGAGCGGCGTGAAGGCGACCTTCATACCGAACAGCTCGTTCAACGGCTTGCCCAGCCAGCCGTTCGGGGCATAGAGCGCGCTGAGCGCGATGCCGGCCACCGCCGTCGGCAGGGCGAAGGGCAGATCGACCAGCGCATCCACCAACCGCTTGCCGGGGAAGTCGTAGCGCACCAGCACCCAGGCGACCAGGAAGCCGAAGATCGCATTGGTCAGCGCGGCGGCGAATGACAGCCCGAAACTGACCTCGAAGGCTGCCAGCACCCGCGGCGTCGTCACCGCCGACCAGAAACCGCTCCAGCCGAGACCGCTAGACCTGACGATCAGCGCCGCCAGCGGAACCAGCACGATGACGCTGAGATAGCTGACCGTGAAGCCCAGCGTCAGCCCGAAACCGGGAAGGACGCTGGGCTTCCGGAAGAGGGGAACGGGGGCGCGGACCGTCACCGCGTCCCCCTTTCCTGCCAGAGCGGTGTCGCTGTCGGCAGCGGCGACCATGGGTCAACGGCCCTTTTGGAAGATCTGGTCGAAGACACCACCGTCCGAGAAGTGCTTCTGCTGTGCGGCACGCCAACCCCCGAATTGGTCGATGGTAACCAGCTTAACATCGGCGAAGCGTCCCGCATACTGGGCCGCCAGTTCCGGCGACCGCGGACGGTAGAAGTTCTTGGCGGCGATCTCCTGTCCTTCGCGGGTGTAGAGGAACTGGAGATAAGCCTCCGCCACCTTGCGGGTTCCCTTGCGGTCGACGACCTTGTCGACGACGGCGACCGGCGGTTCGGCGAGGATCGACAGGCTGGGAACCACGATCTCGAACTTGTCGGCGCCGAATTCCTGCAGCGACAGAAACGCCTCGTTCTCCCAGGCCAGCAGGACGTCGCCGATTTCACGCTGGGTGAAGGTCACGGTGGCGCCGCGGGCGCCGCTGTCCAGAACCGGGACGTTCTTCAGCAGCTCCGCCACGAATTCCTTGGCCTTGGCCTCGTCGTTGCCGTTGGCCTGCATCGCGTAGGCCCAGGCCGCCAGATAGTTCCAGCGCGCGCCACCGGAGGTCTTCGGGTTGGGCGTGATGACCTGGACGCCCGGCTTCACGAGGTCGTTCCAGTCCTTGATCCCCTTCGGATTGCCCTTCTTCACCAGGAACACGATGGTCGAGGTGTAGGGGGAGCTGTTGTTCGGCAGGCGGCTCTGCCAGTCCTTCGGCAGCAGGCCGGCGTCGGCGATGGCGTCGATGTCATACCCAAGCGCCAGGGTCACGATGTCCGCGTCCAGCCCGTCGATGACCGAGCGGGCCTGCTTGCCCGATCCACCATGCGACTGACGCACGGTCAGGATCCGGCCGGTTTCCGCCTGCCAGGTCTTGGCAAAGGCCTTGTTGAACTCGACATAGAATTCCCTAGTGGGATCGTAGGACACGTTCAGCAGCGTATCCTTGGAATCCGCGGCGGCGACACCCAACCAGGCCACCGTCAGGCCGGCGGCGAGAAGAGTGAGACGACGAAGCGACATGGCAGGGACCTCCTTCGGTGGCTGCCGATTTCCACTATATTCTTTCGTGGTATATCCGGCGCTTTTTCTATCACTCTCGTAGAGTTTGCATGCGGAAAGCGTGCTTGGGAAGCGGTTTTTTGCGTTCGGCTGCGGGAAAACCGCGCGCGGTCATCAACCCGTTGGCGTTACGGCGAAAAGTGGCTGAGGGAACTCCGTTCGGCATGGCGCGGTCATTCTCGTGCCGGACGGGGGATCATGATCGGAACCGGCAACTTTGCCGGTCTTGCCCTGTTGAGTACCGAAATCGACACTGTCAGGAGCAAACACGATGGCTGGCCCTTTCCGGAAAGTGGGCACTGAACTCCCGAAGGCCGGCACCTCTCGGGGCATGGGGCGCCCCGCCATGTGGAGCATTCTGGGTATCCTTGCCGTACTGGCCCTGCTGCTGCTGTTCTTCCCGACCTGGTAACGGCGGCCGGCGGCGATCCCGGTCTGCGGCGATCTGGAGGTTTGCGAGGACCCGCGCCTCCGGATCGCAAGGCTGAGATGCCGCCTTGCTGGTGGACCCGCAGGCTGCCTACGCCATCGTGGACGAAGGGCAGGGGCTGTCGGGCAGTTCCTTCGGCGCCGCCGCCGACTGGCTGGATCGGCTATTGGATCTTCGCGGCTGGCAGCGACCCGCCGGCGGCCGGCGAACACCGCCGGTACGAGGAGCGGCAACGGCGATATTGTTTGCCGCCGAAGGGCGCGGGATGATTGCATTGACACCCGGCGGCGTCACTCCTATGGGTGGAAACGGATGCTGACCGTGTCCCGCCCGTCGAGGCGCCGCCGGCGGTCATCGTGCCAACCGGGACCGTTCGAACGATGCATGCCTCCGACTTCCACGCCGCGACGATGACCGACCTGATCGCCCGGCTGCACGGTCCGGCCGGGACCGGGGAAGCTTTGAAGGCGATTTCGGAAAGCTGCGAAGCTGCGAGGGCGACAGGACTGGGCAGCGATGCCGGGGCGATGGACGCGCTGGACGCCGCGACCATCGGCCTGGACCCGATCCTGCGGGAATCGGCGCTGGCCGCCGTGTCCGGCGACCTGCGGCGATACCTGCACATCCTGGACATGCTGGACAATGTGCTGGATCTGGCGTCGCTGGAGGGGATCAACCAGATCTACTGGTCCATGCAGCGCCAGCTTTTCCTGATGCGCATGGATATGGCGTCCGTACCCGATTTCGTCGCGGAGCACCTGTTTGCCTTCTACGAACGCTTTCTGCGGCAGATCGCGTTGCGTCTGGGGCTGACCCCGGCGGCAAGGCAGGCGGGGATGCCCGATACCGGGCGGGTCGTCATCGTGACGAACCAATTCCTTTCGGCCGAACACCAGCCGTCGCGCGACCTGCTGCTGCTGGCGGTCCGGCTTCAGCGCGACCTTGGCCGGACGGTCCTGGTGCTCAACACCAACATGATGCCGGACCGCTATTACAGCCCGTTCGTCCCGCCTTTCGCCGCCGCGCTGGAAGAGAGGCTGTCGGGGGAGCAGACGATCCGCTGCGGCGGCGAGCGGATCCGAATGCTGTCGTCCACCGCGCCCGGCATCACCGCGGAGAAGCTGGGCTGTTTCCTGTCGGCGGTGGAGGCGTTCGACCCCGATCTGGCGATCGCCTTCGGCGGCTCGGTGATCGTCGCCGACCTGCTGGAATGCGCGCGTCCGCTGATGTGCATCCCGACGACCAGCGGGCGGATCGTCTCGCTTGCCGACATCGTGCTGGATTTCGGCGGCCACGCGCCGCCGGCCGGCGACGGGCGGCTTGCCCGGTCCTGGCGTCCGTCGCGCTTCGGCCTGTCGCTGCGCCGCACGGGGGACACCGCCACGCGCGCCGAGTTCTCTCTGCCGGACTCCGCGTTCGTCTGCGTCGTGGTCGGCAACCGCCTGGATGCCGAGGCCGACGGCGCGTTCCTGGACCTGCTGGGGCGGATCCTGGACGCCGTGCCGCAGGCGCTGGTGCTGTTCGCCGGCGGGGTGGAGACTTTGCCCGGACGGCTGGCTGCGGACGGACATGCCGGGCAACTCCGCAGCCTCGGCCATGTCGCCCGGATGGAGGCGCTGATGTCGGTCTGCGACCTGTTCGTCAATCCGCGCCGCACCGGCGGCGGAGCGGGGGCGGCGCAGGCGATGGCAGGCGGCGTGCCGGTGCTGTCCTTCGACGGTGGAGACGTCGCCAGCGTGGCCGGTCCGTCCTTCCTGGTTGCCGACGACGCGGCTTTCGTCGCCCGCGCCGCCGCCCTGGCTGGCGATCCGGCGCTGCTGGCCGAAGCGCGGACGGAGGCCCGCGCCCGCATCGCCGCGGTGGAGCGGGAGGGCGCCGACAATGCACAGCTCTCCGCCTACATGGCCGAGGCTGCCGGCCTGTTCGCAGCGCGGAGATAGTGCATGCGCTTCCTGCTTTGCGGACAGGGAACGTCGGAAATCCTGTGGTCCATCAATGCGGCCCTGGTCGATCTGGGGCACGAGTCCGTGCTGGCGCTGCCCGACATCTCGCAGGATGTGATCGACCGCCGCATCGACGTCCTGTTCGTGCTGAACCTGTTCGAGATTCCCAGGCCGACGGTGGAGATGCTGCGCGCCTACATCGCGCAGTTCGGTGGCCAACCGGGCAAGGGGCCGGCCATCGTCCACATCTGCCTGAAGCACCCGCTGGAGGAGATCGGCGCCGGCACGGCGGAGCAGATCCGCGATGCCGACCGCTGGATGGCCGACAACGACGTTTCCATGTGGTGCATGTGCCAGGGTTCGGCGGCGCAGGCCGTCCGCCTGGGGCTGAGCCGGGTCTTCCACGAGCCGCTGGGGGTTCATCGCACGATCTGCACCGCTCCGGCAGCGGACGGAACGGTGGACCTCTACAAGCGCTGGATGGCGCAGGACACGCCCGGACTGCGGCGCCACCCCTATGCCGCGATGAAGGGGCAATCGGATGCCGGGGCCGACGCCGAAGCGTCGGCGCGCGACCGTTTCCTCTATCTGGGACAGGGCTGGCCGGAGCATCTGGAGTCCGGGCGCGACCCGGTTCCCCCGGCTATCCAACGCAATGCTGAGGCGGTGGCCGCGGCGATGATGGAGCGGCCGATGCTGCACCGGCTGCAGGCCATGGATTCCTGTGGTCTGGCGGACCGGTCAGCGGATCCGGCCTGGACCCTTGAGTTCAATCGGGCCTTCACCATCGCCTTCGCGGTGGAGAACCGGCGCCGCTTCGCCACGGCGTTGCGCCGTGGCCTCGGCGATGGATTCTCGCTGTGGGGCAATGGTTGGGAGCGGTTCGGCCTCAAATCCGGCCCGGTTTCGGCGGCACCGCGCAACGCCTATCCCACCGCGGCGGCCTGCCTGGATTTCGGCAGCCTCGCCTACGACACGGCGATCTTCCCGAGGACGCTGGAGATCGTCAAACGGAATGGGCTGCTGGTGAGCTGGCGCCATGCCGACACCGCCCGACTGTTCGGACAGCACGAGACCGAGCTGACCTTCACCGGCGAGGACGACGCGGTGCGCCTGCTCTCCGCGCTGGCCGGCGACGCCGACCGCCGCGCGAGGCTGCGGTCGGCGTATCTGGAATATTGCTTCGACACCCTGGCGCTGACCGCCATCCTGCCACGGGTCATCGCACGCGCCTGCAACTGACCGGACCTATCCCCGCTTTCGCCGTTGCGCCTTGCGGACGATCGCCTCGATGCAGTCGAGCACGCGGGCGGCGTTGGCAATCCGGCCATCGGCGTCCGGCGCCTCCAGCGCGGCGGACAGCCGGTCGTCCTGGGCACGCAGAAAGCCCTTGGAGCGCTTTGCCACTGTCACGGCCTTTGCCGCGGCGCGCTCGCCCCGCAAGGTCACCGCCACGCCCGCCGGGCCGCAGCCGAGCGACGCGATGCCCAACGCCCGGCAACGGCACCGCAGATCGGCGATGGCCAGCAGCCGCTCCACCGGATCCGGCGGTGTGCCGAAGCGGTCCTCCATCTCCTCGCGCAGGGCGTCAAGCTCGCCCGCCTCGCGGGTGCGGGCGATGCGGCGGTGCAGGCCGATGCGCAGCTCCTCCTCCGGGATGTAGGCGGACGGGATGCAATGCGGCACCGCGACCGTCACCTCCGGGTCCCAGCGGTCGTCGGACTGGCGGCGCAGTGCCCGCAGGGCATCGGCCAGGATGCGCTGGTAGAGTTCGGTCCCCACGGCACGCAAATGGCCGCTCTGGTCCTCGCCCAGCAGGTCGCCCGCCCCACGCTGGTCGAGGTCGAGCATGCTCAGCACGAAGCCGCCGCCCAGGCTCTCGATCACCTCCAGCGAGCCGAGCCGGCGCGCCGCCCGCTCCTCCAGCGGATGGTCGGGGTCTGTCAACAGATAGGCGTAGCCCTGCACCGCACCCCGCCCGACCCGGCCGCGCAGCTGGTGCAGCTGGCCCAGCCCGAACAGGTCGGGGCGGAACAGCAGCAGCGTGTTGGCGCGCGGGATGTCGATGCCGGATTCGATGATCGGCGTCGCCAGCAGGATGTCGCTTTCGCCGTCGACGAAGCCCATCACCGCATCGTCCAGCGCCGCCGCGCCCAGCCGGCCATGCGCGACCGCGATCCGGGCCGACGGCACCAGCCCGCGGATCCATGCCTCCAATTCACCGAGGTCGGCGATGCGCGGAGCGACGCAGAAGGCCTGCCCGCCGCGCCCCAGTTCGCGCAGCAGGGCGGCGCGGGCGGTGGCCGGGTCGCGCGGAGTGACGGCGGTGCGCACCGGCCGGCGGCGGGCCGGCGGCGTGTCGATGATGCTGAGCCCGCGCAGCCCCGCCAGGGCGCCCTGCAGCGTGCGCGGGATCGGCGTGGCGCTGAGCGCCAGACTGTGGACGCCCTTGGTGCGCCGCTTCAGCGCCTGCTTCTGGGCGGCGCCGAAGCGCTGTTCCTCATCCACCACCATCAGGCCGAGGCGGTCGAACCGGATATCCTTGGACAGCAGCGCATGCGTGCCGATGACGATGTCCACCGATCCGTCGGCCAGCCCGGCGCGCACGCGGTCGGCCTCGGGCTTGGTCATGGCGCCGGTCAGCGGCTCCACCGTCACGCCAAAGCCGGCGAAGCGGCGTCGGAACACATCCAGATGCTGGCGGGCGAGGACGGAAGTCGGTGCCATCACCGCCACCTGATGGCCGGCAAACGCCACCGCCGCCGCCGCGCGCAAGGCCACCTCCGTCTTGCCATAGCCGACGTCGGCGCAGACCAGATGGTCCATCGGATGCCCCCGGCGCATGGCGTCCAGCACGGCATGAACGGCGCGCCGCTGTCCTTCGGTGGGATCGAAGCCGAAACGGGCACCGAAGCGGCGCATGCGGTCGGCCGGCGGGTCGATGACCGGGGCCACTTCGCGGGCGCGGCGGCGGGCCTCGCGCAGGATGCCCTTGGCGGTCTCGGCGATCTCCGCCTCCAGCACGGCCCGGCGTTCCAGCCAATGGGCGTTCTTCAGGCTATCGAGCCTGGCGCCGGTGTCGGCGGATCCATGGCGCCACAGCCGGTCGAAATCGGCCGTCGGCACCAGCAGCCGGTCGTCATGGGCGTAGTCCAACACCAGGAAATCCGCCGTCGAATCCTCATCATCGCCGGACGCGATGGTCTCCAGCCCGATCAGCCGGCCGATGCCATAGTCGAGATGCACGACGAAGTCGCCGGTCGCCAGTTCCGACGGGGCCAGCGGCGGCCGGGCCGGGGCCTCGCCGCCGCGCTCCTCGCCGTGGCGCGGCGCCGCCAGAACGGTCATGCCGTCGCAGACGAAGCCGTCGGTGGTCCGCAGCGGCAGCACGGCGCAGTCGCCTGCCGCCAGAGGCGGGTCGGGCCAACGGTCCAGATGCGGCACAGGGCGGCCCAATGCCGAAGACGCCCGTTCGGCCAGCCGGTCGGCCTCGCCCGCACCACCGCCGGAACGGGCGGCGAGCAGTACGGCCCTGCCCTCCCCGGCCAGGGTCGCCGCGCGCCGCAGCAGCGTTCGTTCGGTCCGTATCGGCTCCATGGTGGGACCGGCCTTCACCTCCACCGACAGCACGGAGCGGGTGGCCAGCTTCTCCTCCAGCATGTCGGCGTCGATCAGCCGGCGCTCCAGTGCCGGGACCGGCAGCAGGCAGGGATCACCGCGGCGGATGCGCCGGTCCGGCCCGGCATTGGTCAGATTGTCGGCGGCCAGATCGTCGGCCCGTGCCTCGATACGATCGCGCGCGCCGGCATCCAGCACGACCAAAGCATCCGGCAGCAGGTCGAGCAGCAGCGGGCAATCGTCGAAGACGTTGGGAAGCTGAAGGTCGAAGCCGTAGGGGCGACGGCCCTCCTCCAACTGCCGCCGCAGACCGTCCGGCAGGGTGGACCCAAGTCCGGCGAGGCTTGCCGCCAGCCGGTCGAGCATCTCCGCCCCGACGATCAGGTCGCTGACCGGGCCCAGCGTGATCCCGTCGATCGACGTCACCGACCTCTGGGAAACCGGATCATACAGGCGCAGTTCGCGCACGATGCCGTCGGCGATGTCGCAACGGACGGGGCGGTCGCAGTCGCCGGGGAAGACCTCCACCACCGAGCCGCGGATCGCGACCTCGCCGGGCTCGTCCACCCGGTCGTCCAGCACATAGCCGGTCCGGGCGAACCAGCCGCGCCACGCCGTCTCGTCATACGCCATGCCCCGCGTCAGGCGGAAGCGTCCCCCCGCCCAGGCGTCCGACGGCGGCAGCCGCTGCAAGGCCAGATCGGCCGAGGCCACGACCAGCCGGCCGGCGTCGGGCCTCCCCCCTTCGGCAAGCCGCATCAGGCCGGCGGCGCGACGCCCCAGCACGGCCCGCGACGGCGCGGCACGGTCACCGGCCGCCGTCTCGTCGATGGGCAGCAGGACGACATCGAGGTCAGGGAACAGGTCGCCCGCCAGTCGCGCCAGCCGGGTGGCTCGGGAATCGCTGCGGGCAAGCAGCAGGACGCCGCCGGGCCGGCGGGCGAGTGCCGCCAGCCGAACGGCCAGTTCGCCTTCGCTCTGCACGGAAACCATGGCGGGGGACGACGCCGCAACCGGGGGCGGCGCGTCGGGCGACGGATCGGCGACGGGAACTCCGTCAAGCATGATGGGCGTACATGGTGGGCAGGCTCCGGTCGTTGGCACCGCACGCCCCTCGGGAAAAGGGACGGCGGAGCTGCGGAGGTTCAACACCGCCGGGACACCCGCGGTTGCCTACCCTTCAGTCTAGCGGAACCTTCCGGTTCAGTGCAGCACCAGCCATCCGACCAACACCGCCAGGAAGGCGCCGGCCGTCGACCCCAGCACCGTCAGCAGCGGCGACCAGCCCGCTCCGTCCGTCTTTTCCGCCGATGCGCTGTCCAGGCCGCGCAGGCTCTGGTCCATCCGCATCAGGAATACCTCCAGCCCGCCGACCCGCTCCGTCAGTTCGCGCAGGGAGTCGGCCAGAGCGTCCGACCGCTCGCCCTGTGCGGCTTCCAGGCGGGAGGCGTCGGCGCGCAGGGCCGTCACCCCCTCGCCCGCATCGCGCAGCAGGCGGCCGATGGTCTGCTGGGCGGCGGCAAGCTGGCGCTGGTCGCGGCGGAGCGCGTCGATCCGCTCGCCGATGCGCTGCAGATGCGGCGCCAGCAGTCGGTCGAGCCGCTGGTCCTCCGGGTTCGGCTGGGCAAAGGTCGCCGTCTCGCCGGTGGATGGCGACCGCACCACCGCCACCACCCGCGAGGGATCGGCGCCTTCCGGCAGGGTCACCTCCGCTTCGAAGGCATGGGCACCGTCGCCGATGCCGCCGCCGGCCAGATCGGGCCGCGGCCGGTCGGCCGCCACCCGCGCCAGGGTTTCCGGCGGTCCGCCGTCCCGCTCCAGCCGCAGTTCAACCTCCAGCCGGTCGGCCGGATGGTTGCCGTCCCAGGCCCAGCCGAACACCCGGCCACCCTGCAGAGCGTCGATATGACCGACGATGGCCGCCGCTTGCGGTGCGTCGATGGGATCGGCCACGGGGGTGGTCTCGCACAGTTCGACAATCTTGGCGGTGGCGGACATGGGACCGGCTTCCGGTTGTTGTGCTGGAGAGGGCGCTTGCGCTTACGCTGCCTTGCGGTCGGTGGCGCGTCGCAGAGTGTGGCTGGGCATGCGGTGGGGCACGTAGTTCTCGTCCAGGAACTCCCGCATGTCGCGATAGCGCTGGTAGTAGGTGCGGTTGAACTTCTCGAACAGGCTCTGGTCCCAATATTCCTCAAGGACGAAGGGCTTGTCCGAATAGACGTTGTAGCAGGGGATCGCGAAGGTTTCCGCGAACTCCGCCGTACGGCTGTCATAGCTGAAGTAAACCGACGGCGTGGCGTTCGACAGGGCCATCAGGTTGCCGTGCAGGCGATAGCCGAGCACGAGATCCTTCGACCGCACCAGATTCTCATAGTCGGCGACGACGTCAGAATACCACAGGCGCTCGCGGTACAGCGCGTCCATCTCGTCGTCGAAATACCACTGCTTCAGCCAGGCACTGTCATGCAGATGGGCCCAGGCCTCCGCCTTCTGCTCCTCGGTGCCCCACAGCAGCTTCTTTTCCTCCACCTCGCCCTGCATCATCAGGACGGTGTCGAAGCGGCGGGAGATGTCCTTCACGAAGTCGCGGTGGCGCTCCAGATACTTCCGCACATCCGGCGAATAATGCTTGGAGACCTCGCGGCGCATGGTGATGCCGACCTTGCGCACGCTGTTCAGATCCGGCAGGTCGATGCGCAGTTCCGGGTCGCGGTTGCGGAAGGCGGTCGGGCAGCCGACGATGCGGGTGTTCTTGATGCCCAGATCCCACAGCACTTCGGCGGTGTAGGTGCCGCGCACGCCCAGCGTCGTCGACTTGTCGGCGATCATCCGCCAGATGCGCTTGCTTTCCTCGGTCAGCGTCAGCTTGCCGGTGGCGGGCGCCTGGGCACCGACGCCGAAGGCGATGACGGGGATGCGCAGCTTCGAGAGCACCTGGATGGTCGCCGCCGGCCAGTCCATCGAATCGTGGATGTAGTTGCTGCCGCGCAGGAAGACATAATCGTATTCCGCGTTGATCCGGTCGACCACCTCCTGGCGGAACTCGCGGATCTCCAGCACATCCAGCTTGTCATAGGTCAGCAGCTTCAACGAGGAGTCGAAGACGAACGCGTCACCGATGTTGTGGTAGTGATCGATACTGCGCTGGATGTCCTGGTAGCTGTACCAACGCACGCAGTCGTGATCATAGACTTCGCCCGACGGAATCATGACGAGAATGTTGGCCACGGCGGCTCTCCCTGGGTTGGGCGACAATAGGGGCGGATGATGCCCGGATCACCGCCGGGCTAAATCGAATCTTCACACAGGACATGCGATACAAGTCCTGCGATTTTCGATCCAACATTACCAATTTTTTCTACGATATGCGCAACCAAATCTTCTGGATATTCGAAAATATCACAGCGCATTCCAACATTCCCTTATCACGCCCGCTGCGCCACCGCGCGCTCTGGCATCGACGGCGCGGCGCCGCTGGCGGCCAGCAGCGCGTCGAACACCTCCGAGTGCTGGCGCGCGCACTCGGCGCGGTCGATGGGGCGGCGAATGCGCAGGCGCAGGCGGTCCCACAGGTCGGGCGTGGTCAGCGCCTCCGTCATGCGGTCCACCAGATCCTCGACGCTGCCGTTGCGGAAATGCAGGCCGTCGACGCCGTGGGTCACCTTCTCCGCCATGCCACCGATGTTGCTGGCGATGATCGGGCGGCCGTGCAGGAAGGCCTCCTGGATGACGACAGGCGAGTTCTCCCACCAGATCGACGGGATGATCATCCAGTCGACGTCCTTCATCAGGCCCGGCAGTTCGGCCGAGCGGTAGCTGCCGTAGAAGCGCACCCGGTCGCCGGCCTTCTCCACCGCATCGTTGAAGCGCTTCTGATAGGCTTCCGGCTGGCGTTCCAGGTTGCCGCCGAAGATCATCAGCGCACCGTCCTCGCCCCAGGCCTTGTCGGAGATGCGCGACACCGCCTCCACCAGCAGATGGGCGCCCTTGAACTCGGTCAGCTGACCGAAGAAGGCGAAGCGGTTGCGCTTGCCGGCGCGGGTGACCGGACGCGGCGGGGCGATGCCCTCGATGGTCAGGCCGTTCTCGATCATGCGGAACTTCTCGCGCGGCAGACCCCAGTCGACATAGCGGTCGATCAGGAAGTTCGACGGGCTGATGTAGAAGTCGGCCTGCTCCAGGAACGTCTTCAGAAACAGCTCGCGCTTGAAGAACTCCGCCTCGCCGATGTGCGGGAAGCAGCCGGCGCAGTCGGCCGGGCTGGCGCGGTAGCACAGCGCGTTGCGGCTGGTCTTCACCATCTGGCCGTGATGGTGGCAGATCGACAGGTACTCGTGCAGCGTCACCACGATGGGCACGCGCGGCAAGGCTTGGCGCACCGCCTGGATCGTCTCGATCCCGAGGCCCAGGAAATGGTGGAAGTTCACCACGTCGGGCTGAAGGTCGCGGACGTAGCGGACGAAGTCCTTTTCCAGCCCCGGCAGGTTGCGGTTGGACAGGCGGAAATGGTCGTAGTCGTTGGCGTAATA
The DNA here is from genome assembly GCF_008365135.1 of Azospirillum sp. Sh1. Classification (NCBI taxonomy): domain Bacteria; kingdom Pseudomonadati; phylum Pseudomonadota; class Alphaproteobacteria; order Rhodospirillales; family Azospirillaceae; genus Azospirillum; species Azospirillum sp. Sh1. Next base: position 16,724 of record NZ_VTTK01000042.1, read on the forward strand.
CAGCACCTCCCGCTCCTTCTGGCGCAGAGCCATCAGGGCGGAGCCGCGATGCTGGGCGATGGGCGGCGCCACGCGGGCCAGATAGTGGCTTTCCCAGCCCGGCAGGTCGTGCAGGCCGTTGTGCAGGTTGTAGGAGGCGACCTCACCCCCGCCCAGCGAGAAGGAGGGGTGGCCATGGCTGATGATCAGCGCGCGCTTGGTCTTGCTCATCGTGTGACCGTCTGTCCTAAGCGGGGGTGGTGAAGTGGTTGTGTCGCTTGCCCGCTGTTGCCCCCTCCCCATCCCTCCCCCGCTCCGCGGGAGAGGGGGCAGGACGCTTGCTGGGCTTCTGCAACGGAGTGGCGGCAGTCCCCTCTCCCGCGAAGCGGGGGAGGGTTAGGGAGGGGGAAAAAGGTTGAGGGGCAAAGCACTACGCCGCGATCGACGCCTTCCAGCGCTCGGCAAAGTTCCATTCGTCGACCAGCGCGCTCATGCGCTCCAGCCTGGGGTCGCGGGCAGTGCGGGACTGTTCGTCGACGGCCACCAATCGAACCTTCGGCAGCCACAGACAGGACCCGCCGGCCGCCCGAACCCGCAGGCACAGGTCCAGGCCTTTCGGCTCCGACCCGAGATAGCGGCCGCCGTCGGCCATCACCCGCACCAGCAGGTCGCGCGGCAGCAACGCGCAGTCGGCCGAGGCGGCATCGACCGCCGACGCCTCCTGCTCCTTCAGCCAGTCGCGGGGGTAGCCGGCGAAGCGGCGCTCGTAGGTGACCATGCCGTCCGGACCCTCAACCGCGACGATGCCGGCGAAGCGGACGGAATGGTCCTCGTACAGCAGGGTCGGGCTGACCATCACCGGCGCCAGCGCGGCGGAACCCACGGCGTTCGGCTTGCGAATCGCCCGTTCCAGCGCCGACAGCCAGCCGCGCTCGGTCGGCAGCACCGACGGCGACAGCAGAAGGACACGGTCGGCACGGGCATGCGGCAGGGATGCCGCCACCGCCTCGAAGGGGTCGGCGGCGGTGGGTGCAGCGACGAAGCCGACCGACAGACGGTAGAAGCCGGCGGCCTGCCGGACCATGCCGGCCAACCGCTCATGGGTGCCGGCACCGGCCACCACCAGAATCTCCGCCTCGGCGAAGTCCGGGTCGTTCGCCATGCGGGCGAGGTTGAGATCGACATCCTCCCGCCCGTCGCAGACCGGCAGGACCACCGACACCCGCGGGCTCTTCAACGCGCGGCCCATCGGATGCAGGACGGAGGACGGGGCCGGCTGCCCCGACGCCGCGGTACGCAGCATTGGACCCAGGTGGGTGGAAACGACGCGGTCGATGGCCGGGCTGTCGGGGTTGACCGCCCCCAGCATGCGGCGCAGCGATTCGCCGGTCGGCGGCTGGCAGGGCAGCGGCAGGAAGGCGATGCCGTCGGCCAGCGTCAGCTCCAGATGGAATTCGGCGTCGGCGGAAATGCCGGCCGGCTCGCGGGCGAAGGCGGTGAAGCCGTGGGCGTCGTTGCCCGGCGGCAGACAGCCGGCGAACAGCGGGTCGTGGGCGAAGGCGTCCGACACGTCCTTGCGGGCCAGCCGCGACCAGTCGGCGTCGAGCCGAGCCGTCAGGCCGCCGCCCTTCACCGTCACCGCGCGGACCGCCTGGGTGGGGTCGAGCAGCCAGCCGCAGACGAACAGTCCGGCACCCGGCACCCGCACCGCCATGTCCAGCCCCATGCGCACCGGAGCCTGGATCTGCGACACCGTCTCCACCCCATTGTAACGGGCGGCGATGGCGGAGGCGACACCGCGGCGGGCAGCATCGCCCTGCAGTTGGCCCAGCATGTCGCGGGCATGGGCGGAGGCGACGCCGTCGGCCAGCAACTGCCGGTGTTCGAAGATCGCCAGATGGCGCCAGCCGTCGGCGGCGCGGAAATGGATGCGGCGGATGGTGTCCGGCGCGGCGACCGGGCCTTCCAGAACGGTCAGCAGACCGGAAGCATCGTCGGGCAGGTCCGGGCGGTGGAAGGGCGCGGCGGAACTGGCATGGGGGCGCAGATCGTCGGCCTCGACCAACACGGGAGCGGTGCCGGCCGGGAAACCGTGCGACCAGCCCTGCACCATCAGTGCGCCGTCGCGGAAGCGGCCCAGCACCTCGGCGAAGCCATCCGGGCGGGAGGCTTCATGCGCTAGCCCCGACAGCAGGCGGGTGCGCCGGTCGCCGTCCCCCGCCTCGCCCTCGCCCATCTCCGGGCCGGACAGCAGGGTCACGGCGACGTCCAGCGCCACGCCGAGCGACTGCGGCTGCACCTCGCGCAAGGCGGCGACCAGATGGGCGGGGTTGGTGCGGACGTTGGACAGGCGCGGCAGCAGCAGATGCTTGCCACGGGCGTCCTCGATCTCGATGCGGGACGGGCGCATGTGGGCCAGACCGGTAACGCGGATGGCGCCCAGGAACCAGCGCTCCCCCGCCCCGTCGGTCCAGCAGCCGCCACGAAACCGGCCGTCGATCATGCCGTCCAGCATCACCATGCTGTCGGCCGGCAGGGGCTGGTCGATCGCCCCGAACAGCATCAGCGTATCCTCGTCCAGCAGGACGGCGGCGGTGATGTCGGCCTTGGTGCTGCGGTCCTTCATCGGTTGCGGTTCCCCTGGATAAGAGCGGCGGGTGCCGGCGAGAGAAGCTCGCCGTAAAGCGCGAGGTGGAGCGACGCGGCCTCCTCCGTCGGGCGGACGGCGGGGATGTTGGCCGACAGCCGGTCCCACAGGCCGGGCTCGGTCATCGCGCGGGTCATGACGCGGGCAAGGTCGGCGGGGTCGTTCGGGCGGACATGCAGGCCGTCGACGCCGTCGCGCACCGCCTCCGCCATGCCGCCGATGCCGCTGACGATGACCGGCCGGCGGTGCTGGAAGGCCTCCTGGATCACCAGCGGCGCGTTCTCCCACCAGATCGACGGCATCACCACCCAGTCGGCGGCGGCGATCAGCGCCGGCATTTCCTGCGGCCGGTAGGGTCCATGGGCGGTGGCGAGGCCGTTCGCCGCCTCGAAGCCGTCGGCTACCCGCTGGCGGAACTCCGGCGCCTGATAGAGGCTGCCGCCATGGACGGCCAGCGACGGGGACAGGCCGTGGCGCGCCATGCGGGCGACGGCGTCGAGCGCTACGGTGACGCCCTTGAACGGGTTCAGGTTGCCGAAGTAGGCGAAGGCGTCGCGCGCCGCACCGGGGGCGAGGTCGCGCGCCGGGGCCGGCTCCACCGCAGGGCGGCTGTTCGCCATCACCTCGATCCGATTAGGGTCGAGGCCCCAGGCGACATAACGGTCGCGCAGGAAGCGGCTGGGCGCCAGGAAACGGTCGACCAGCCCGAACATCGCCTTGATGTGCTTCTCGCGCAGCAGGAACTGGTCGGCCGGCCGGTCGGGAAAGCAGCGGTGGCAGGCATCCGGCGACGCCTTGCTGCAAAGAGCGCGTCCGGCCTCGCCGTGCGGCGGGGTGACCATCTGCCCGTCATTGGCGCAGATCGGGTAATAATCGTGCAGGGTGTAGACGATCTTCGCGTCGGGGCAGACGCGGCGGATCAGGAACAGCATCTCCACGCCCAGCAGCAGCGTGTGATGCACATGCACGATGTCGGGCCGGAAGGCGCGCAGCAGGTTCGACAGGTCCGGGACCAGCCCGTGCAGGTCGATCTGGCACTGGTGGAAATGGTCGAAATGGCCGGCCCACAGCAGCACCTCGTCGGCGCTGCGGCCGAGCGTCTGGAAGCCGGTGCCAGGACGCGGCGCGCGATGGGTGTCGTTGGTGCAGGCCAGGAACAGGCATTCCGCCCCCGCCGCCTTCAGGCCGCCGAACAGCTCGTGCGCGAAGATCTCGGTGCCGCCGGGATGCAGGCTGGGGTGGTTGTGCGCGATCAGCAGAACCCGCGGCGGCCGGGCGGCGACCAGCGGGCGCGCCGGCTGGCGCGGGGCGGGTCGAGCCGAGACATGACCGGCGGGGAGCAGCGGAAGGCGGCGGCGGCTCATGGCGCGCTCCCCTTCTCCAGAACCAGCAGATCCTGGAAATTCTCGGCCTCGCGCTGGCCGCTCCAGTGCCCGCGCATCACGGGACGCGCCGTCCGCAGGCCATGGGCGGCGAAGCGGCCGAGCAGGAACTCCTCGTCATAGGCGACGGCGGCGTTGGGATGCTCGGGATCGGCCAGCAGTTCCACGCCCGGCGCATCGCGGCCCGGCTCATCGCGGAAAGGCGGGCGGGCGGTGCCCTTGGCGATGCCGGTGTGGGCGGTGGCGTCGGCCAGGAACAGGCTGAGGAAGCAGCGCCCGCCCGGCTTCAGCACCCGCGCGATCTCCGCCGCATAGCGCTCGGTGTCGGCCGTGCGCAGGTGGGTGATGACAGAGGTCAGGATGACGAAGTCGTAAGCCGCCGCCTTGAAGGGCAGCGTCGCCGTCTCTCCCTCGATCCGGCCATCGGGATTGTACAGGCCGTTGGCGACGTCGAGATGGTGGAAGCGGAACTCCGGATAGGCCGGGGTGATGGTCGAGGCGCACCAGCGGATGCCGTCCAGCACGATGTCGATGCCGTCGTAGGACGAGTCCAGATACTGGGTCAGCGGCAGCGCCATGCGGCCGACGCCGCAGCCGATCTCCAGCACCTTGTGGTCGGGACGCAAGCCGCCCAGCCGGACGAAATGGCGCAGGAACTCCGCCCCGATGGCACGGAAATCGCCGTCGCCGATGAAATGCAGCTCAGGCGGCGGCACCGGCAGGAAGCGGTTGCGCGCGATCTGGGCGCAGAGCCATTCCAGCCGCGGATCGGTCTGGCGGCGCAGGACGGCAAGCTGCGGGGTCGGCAGAAGCGCATTCATCGGATCACCTGTGCGGTCTTGCGGGTGCGGCCTGTCTTGGAGGGCCGCACCTCGTCGTCGGCATTCCAGTCGCGCGCCATCAGCTCGACCATGCGGTCGGCCCAGCGGCGGCCATGGAGCCAGCGGTTGTATTCGGAGGCGACGCCGCGGGTGTAGCCCTGGTGCCGGCCGATGGAGCGGCGTTCCAGATGGTACAGTTCGACCGCCGGGGCATAGCGGATGTCGAGACCCTGGCCGCGGATGCGCAGGCACAGGTCCGAATCCTCGAAGTCGCCGATGATGTAGTCCTCGCAGAAGCCGCCGGCGGCGGTGTAGGCGGCCCGTGTCGTCAGCAGGCAGGCGCCGGTCACGCCCGGAACCGAGCGCGGACGGCAGGCGGCGGCGAAGTCGCGCGGCAGGCCCTTGAAGTAATGATGGTTGTACCAGGCGCCCTGCAGGTCACGGTCGAAATAGAGGCCGGCATGCTGAAGGCTGTCGTCATCGAAGAGCAGCTTCGGACCCACCGCGCCGATGCCGGAGCGCTCCTCCAGCGCCGCGACCAGCTGCGGCAGCCAGCCGGCACGGTCGGGAACCACGTCGGAATTCAGGAACAGCAGGCGGTTGCCGCGGGCGACCGCGACGCCGGCGTTGTTGGCGGCGGAGTATCCGTAATTGGCGCTCTGCACCAGCAGCAGCATCGGCAGGCCGTAGAGGCCATGGAAGCCGCGCAGCAGATGCACGACCTCGTCGCGCTGTTCCGGGCTGTCGAGCACGAAAACCAGTTCGGCATCCGCCATATCCTGGTCCGTCGCGAAGCACGCGATCTGGAAGCGCAGGAATTCCAGCGTGCGGTAGAGCGGGATGATGACCGACACCGCTGGCTTGGTCTTGCGCTCGCCATAGACGACCAACTCCGGCTCGCCACGGGTGGCGAGATGGGCGGCGTGCAGCGGGGCGACGGCCGGGCCGATGACGATCTCCAGCAACTCGGGCGTGGCGAAGCGCGGCGGCAGGCTGCCCAGCACGGCGGCGCGGGCGTCGGCATCGGCCCGCGGACGAGGCGGCGGGACGAGGCGCAGCGCACCGCCCGAGGCCAGCCGAAGCTCCGCCGTCACCTGAAGCGCCTCCGCCGGTTCGGGATTGCCCGGCAGATGCAGGACGAAGCCGCTGCGGTCGATACCGCTGGTGCCGTAAAGCTTCGCCACATCCTCGCGCGGGAAGCGGTGGGCGAAACGCTCCACCCGACGCTCGCCGCCGAAGGGGGTGCGCACCACCAATTCCGCCGCCAGTGCATGCGGATCGTGCAGCCACCCGGCAAGGAACAGCCCGCCGTCGGACGTGGGAACCGCGAGGTCGAGCGAGGCGCCGATCGGCCGCTTGGCATCGGCCGCCTGCCGGCGCGGCAGCGGGGCCAGCGCCTGCAACTCGCTGACCGCCGAGGCGGCGGACGCATCGCTGCGGCCACGCTGGGCGAGGCAGGTCAGCAGATAATGGCGAAGGGTGGCGGGCGTGTCGGGACGGGCGTTCAACCGGTCGGTCAGCGTCGGCAAGCCCACCGGCTCTTCCGGGAAGCGGCGGCAGGCGACGCCGTTGGCGCCCAGCACCACCAGCAGGTTGCCCGGCGCGCACAGCCCACGGTCGATCAGCAGATCGAAGGCGATGCGCCCTTTCCCCGCCGGATCGGCACCAATGCAGACATCGAACGGCGCCCGTACCACTGCGTTCGGCGACAGCACCACCAGACCGGTGATGGCGCCGAAGCGGCCGGACAGTGCGCCAGCACAGAGCACGAGGTTGCCACCCGCCGTTGCCCGCACCGCCAGATCGGCCGGTTCCGCCGCGCGGTCCAGCACCAGCCGGCGGCAAAGCACGGCGAAGGCGGCATCGCGGCGAAGGGCCGGAGTGGAGCATGCGAAGTCGAACAGGAAGCGCAACACCCGCAGCCGGGCGGCACCGTCCAGACTGCCGAGCAGCCCGGCGGGGTCCAGGTCGGCGGCGCCGGTTTCGGTGCGAAGCTCGGCGATCACGCGGTTGTTGGCGATGAAATGGATGGGCATCCGCGGGTCACGCGGTGCCGGCAGGATCGACAGAACACGCCGCCCGCCCCATCCGGTCTCGACGGTCAGCGTGGTGAAGGGCGGACGCACCGGCTCGCCGTCGACGCTCGGCGTGATCGGACCGACGGGGCCGGTCGTGCCGTCCGCCGTCCCGTCCATCGTCCAGGAGACGAGGAGGAAGCCGCGGCCCAGCGCCAGACGTTGGGCGGGGGCGATCGACACCGAATTCGGCAGGACGGCGATGACGGTCATTGATTGGGATTCCGGCAGCGTCGATGGATTTGAAAGTCGTAAAGGCGGACTTCGGGCAAAGGGGGACCGGCGGCGGCTTTGACACCACCGGTCCGTCCTTCTCAGGCGTCGCTTGAAAAGCGTCGCTCGATCAGTGCCCGGTTAGTGGATGACGAAGAAGTCGTTCGGGTGGTTGTGGATGTCCGCAGCCGAGACACCCTTCAGCGTGATGCTGTCGCCATGGCCGAGGTCGATCACGGCGTCGCCATGCTGGTCGGTGACGCGGGCGGCCAGATCGGCGGCGTCGGTCACCTTCAGACCGTTGATGTTGCGGGAGATCTGCAGGACGTCCTCGCCAGCCTTGAAGTCCAGGACCACGTCCTGGCCACCACCGCCGGAGAAGATGAAGACATCGTGGCCGGCGCCGCCGGACAGGATGTCGTTGCCCTTGCCGCCGTCCAGGATGTCGTTGCCGTCATCGCCGAACAGCACGTCGTTGCCGTCGCCGCCGGACAGCATGTCGTTGCCGGTGCCGCCATGCAGGATGTCGTTGCCCTTGCCGCCGTCCAGGATGTCGTCGTGGCCGCCGCCGGACAGGATGTCGTCACCCTTGCCGCCGGTCAGAATGTCGTTGCCGTCCCCCCCGGACAGCACGTCATTGCCGTTGCCGCCGTCCAGCACGTCACGACCGGCGCCGCCGATCAGAACGTCGTCACCATTCCCCCCCAGGATGATGTCGTCGCCCGAACCGCCGTCGATGATGTCGTTGCCGTTACCCCCCAGCAGCACGTCCGCCGCAGTGCCGCCATGGATCACGTCCGCACCGTTCCCCCCGAACAGAGCGTCATGTCCATCGCCGCCGAGCAGAGTGTCACTCCCGTTGCCCCCCAGCACCAGGTCGTTCCCCTGTCCGCCAACCAGCAGATCGTCATGATTCGTGCCGACATGCACGTCGTAGCTGCCCCCAGGAACCGTAGCCATCGTAGGTGTCTCCTTGCGATGTGATTGGGATTGTTGGGCCGTCTTTCGGCCTCGCTCGAAAGGCTGAGCTCGCCTTTCGGTGTAACCAAATCTATAGGGCGGATAGTGTGATAAAACGCGGGCACATGGAAGAGAAAGTTGAGTCAAGACAACTGATTCTTGCAGTAGAACGCATTGTCGATATTTTCAAAAAGACAGTTAGTCTGATTTGCATCGAAATTCTAAGCAGTTTCCGTTTTAAAAAATGATGGTCAGACCCGCATTTCCGCCATTGCAAAGCCGCGGACCGGCTGAAAATCCAGCAAAAAGCCCAAATCGTTAAAAGAAGGTTTTTAAAATCCGGTGGTCCACTTAAAGCCACAGTCGAGCCCCAGCTGACGGTCGGGGCGCTTTTCGCATCGGATTGCATGCTGCGCTTTTCTCAGCCGTCATTCCCGCCAAGGGGATGTGCAAAAGGGCCGGCGTGGGGGACGCCGGCCCTTCCACGGGGCCGCTTGGCAGGGGATGGACACCCATGCAAGGACCCCAGCCCACACCGGCCCGAACGGGGGAGGGCCGGGGGGATGGCGGTTCCGCTTACCGCTCGCGGAAGGCCCTCTGCAGGCCGTCGGTCAGCGGTGTCAGGAAATAATCGATGGCGCGGCGGGCGTGTCCGTGGATCATCACTTCGGCCGGCATGCCGGGATGCAGCTCGACATTCGGCAGGGCCTTCAGCTCCGCCGCATCCATGCTGATCCGCGCCGCGAAGTAGTAGGCGCCGGTGCGCTCGTCCTCCAACTGGTCGGCCGACAGCGACACCACCTGCCCGGCGACCGGCGGCACGGCGCGCTGGCGGTAGCCGGTCAGCTTCACCATTGCCTTGCTGCCGACCTCCACATTCTGGACGTCATGCGGTGAGACGCGCGCCTCCACGATCATCGCGTCGTCCTGGGGCACGATGTCGAGGATGCCGGCTCCGGTGGGGATCACGCCGCCTGGGGTGAAGAACTTCAAACCCGTCACACGCCCGGCCTGGGGTGCGGTGACCGCCTGGCGCAGAAGCACGTCATCGGCGCTGCGCAGCCGTTCGGACAGGTCGGAAACGCTGGCCTGGGCCGCCTGCAGGTCGGTCGAGACCTCCGACCGGCGGGTGTTGCCGATGTTGATCATGGTCAACTCGGCGGCGGCAATGGCCTGTTCCGCCTTGGACTTGTTCGCCATCAGCTCGCCCAGCCGGCCTTCGGAATCGGCGACGTTGCGCTGAAGCTCCAGCATCCGCGGCTTGCGCTCATATCCCTTCGCCAGCAGGCCCTGCACCACCCGCAACTCGTCCTGGGTGTAGCGCAGACGGTCGGCGGTGGCGACGCGCTGGGCCTCCAGCGCCACGATCTCGTCGCGCAGCTGGGAGATTTGCTTGCGCTGAATTCCCAGTTGGGCCTCGTAGCTGTCATGGCGGGACCGGAACAGCCGTTCCTCCACCGACATCGCCTCCGCCGCCACCGGGTTGTCGCGAGCGGCCTTCATCAGTTCCCCTGCGAACAGGGGATTCGGTGCGTCCGACTGTTCGGCACGCAGCCGGCCCAACTTTGCCAACGCGGTCCAATACTGCCCTTGCAACTGCGCGACCACGGCCTGGCTTTGCGTCGAGTCCATCCGCAGCAGCACCTGGCCGGCCTGCACGAGGTCGCCGTCCTTGACCAGAAGATCGCGCAGGATGCCGCCCTCCAGATGGGAAACGGTCTTGCGGTGGCTTTCCACCATCACCGTGCCGGCGGCAAGGGCGGCGCTGTCCAGGCTGGCGGTGAAGCCCCAGGTCAGGAAGCCGCCGAAGCCGACCAGCACGGCCAGCGCGCCCGCCAGCGCGGTGCCGCGCAGCGACGGTTCGACCGGCGCCATGTCGATGGTGGCAGTCCAGACGGGCTGGGACGACAGGAGGGGCGTGTCGCTGCTCATCGCTGTTCTCCGCTGCGGACAAGGCGGGTCACGCCGGCGGGGACGCCGCCCGGCTGGACCAGTTTCAGGACGTCGCTGCGGGCGCCGAAATGCTCGACGGCGCCCTCTTTCATCACCACCAGCTTGTCGGCGATGGCGACGATGGAGGGGCGGTGGGCGATCATCACCACCGTCGTGCCGTCGGCCTTCACCTTGTGAACGGCGTTCAGCAGAGCCTGCTCGCCCTCATGGTCGAGGTTGGAATTGGGTTCGTCCAGCACCAGCAGGCGCGGACGGCCGAACAGCGCGCGGGCCAGCGCGATGCGCTGCCGCTGGCCGCCGGACAGCGAAAAGGCGCTGTCGCCCACCGGCGTGTCGTAGCCGAAGGGCAAGCGGCCGATCATCTCGTGCACCCCCGCCAACCGGGCGGCGCGGACGATCTCCGCCGGATCGGCGCTGGCCATGCGGGAAATGTTCTCGCCGATGGTGCCGTCCAGCAATGCCACCGACTGCGGCACGTAGCCGACATATCTGCCGAAGCTTTCGCGCTCCCACAGATAGGTGCTGGTGCCGTCCAGATAGATGCCGCCGGCCGTCGGCTGCCAGACGCCGACCAGCAGGCGGGCCAGTGTCGATTTGCCGGCACCCGACGGGCCGATGACGCCCAGCACCTCCCCCGCCTCGATCGCGAAGGAGACGTTGCGCAGCACCGGGCGGCTCAGTCCGGCCGGCACATGGCTGACGCGGTCGACGGTCAGCGCGCCGGTGGGTTGCGGCAGCGGCATGGTGGAGCGGGCCGAGGCGCCGTTGTTCAGCAGGTCGCGGATGCGGCGATGCGCCTCCAGCGCCTTCACCCACTGGCGCCAGCCGTCCACCAGCTGTTCGAAGGGGTGCAGCAGCCGCCCGGTGATGAGGCCGGCGGCCATCATGCTGCCGGGCGTCACCAGATTGTCGATCACCAGCGTGGCGCCGGCCGCGATCACGCCGACCTGCAGGATCATCCGCAGCGAGCGGGAGGAAGCGGCCAGCCCGCGCGACAGCGTGGCGCCGCGGTCGATCATTCCGGCCGATCCGCTCTGCGCCGCCTGCCAGCGCCGGGCCAGGGCCGGCAGCATGCCCATCGCCTCGATGGCTTCGGCGTGGCGGACGGTGCCGGCGATGTCGGCGAAGACGCGGGCAGAGGCCTCGTTCGCCTGGGCCATCGGCCGGCGGGTCAGCATGTCGGTCAGCACGCCCATCACCAGCAGCACCAGCGCCGAGATGATGGCGAGCACACCATAGACCGGGTGCAGCAGGAACAGGATCGCCAGGAAGATCGGCGCCCAGGCCAGTTCCAGCGGAGCAGTGACGGCACTGCTGGTCATGAAGCTGCGCAGGTCGTTCAGGTCGCGCATGGTCTGCGCCGCATTGCGCGGCCCGCCCGACAGCGCGTCGACGATGGAGGCCTCCAGCGCCGGGACGTTGAAGCGGTGCGCGATCACGGCGCTGGTCACCAGGAAGGCGCGGGCGCGGATGAAGTCCAGCACGCCGTACAGCGCCAGCGCCCCCACCGCGATGATCGCCAGCATCGTCAGCGTTTCCAGGCTGCGGCTGCTCATCACCCGGTCGTAGACCTGCATGGTGAAGAGCGGCAGCACCAGCATCAGGACATTCACGAACAGGCTGAGGACACCGGCCAGCAGCAGGCCCTGTCCGATCTTCCGGTAGGCTTGGGTCAGCAGGGGCCGATCCACGGAACTCATCTTCGATCCTTCCTGAAGGAGGATTCGCCACCTGATGCGGCGCTGGAAATCGGGGAAAACAGGAAAAGCTGCCGGCGGCGACGGACGCGGGACAGGAAGCCGGCTGGGGGGATGCCGGATGCGGACTGCCCGGTGACCGGGCGACCGCCTATGCTGGGACAGATCCTGACGCGGGGGGAGCGTCTACGGATTTGGCACGCTCAAGCTTTACACCGGAGACATTTTAGAGACGTGTGACAAGTTTTGGCTGGCACCTCTTTCCAGCATCCGAAAAAGGGGTATGGAATGGCACTTAAGTCACTGACAGAAAAAGAAGAAATTGGGATTCACCTAAGGTCTTAGGCCCTTCGGGGGAGTTTCCCCAGCCATCTGGTCAGACGCTGCCGACATCGTGCATGCTGCGCTGCATGAGTTTTGCGCAAGGCGCCGTGATCCCCCCATCCGGCCCCTGCACCGCCCTAAACCCGCTCCCCGTTTTCCTTCCACCACGCCGGCCGCCCGATTCCGGTTGCGGCCCGAAAACCGGTTCAAGGAAACCCACACTCCATGACGACCTCCCAAACCATCCTCGTCACCGGCGGCGCCGGCTATGTCGGCAGCCACTGCGTGGCGGAGCTTCTCGACCGCGGCCACCGGGTCGTGGTGTTCGACAATCTGCGCCAGGGCCATGCCGCAGCCGTTCCGGCCGAGGCGAGCTTCATCCAGGCCGATCTGGCCGACGAGGTGGCGCTGGCCCGCGTGTTCGGGGAATGGCGCTTCGATGCGGTGTTCCACTTTGCGGCCCTGTCGGTCGTCGGCGAATCGATGCGCGACCCGCACGCCTACCTGCACGGCAACACCGTCACCTCGTTGAACCTGATCCGCGCCGCGGTGAAGGCGGGGGTGATGAAGCTGGTCTTCTCCTCCACCGCCAACCTGTTCGGCTCGCCCAAGCGCATCCCCATCGACGAGGATGAGGCGATCGATCCCGGCAGCCCGTATGGCGAATCGAAGTTCATGATCGAGCGCGCCCTGCACTGGGCGGACCGCTGCCATGGGCTGCGCTCCGCCTGCCTGCGCTACTTCAATGCGGCCGGCGCCCATCCCAACGGCAAGCTGGGTGAGGATCACAGCCCGGAAACGCACCTGATCCCGCTGGTGATGGACGCCGCCACCGGCAAGCGCCCGCACATCGAGATTTTCGGCGACGACTACGACACGCGCGACGGAACCTGCATTCGCGACTATATCCATGTCTGCGATCTGGCCGACGCCCATCTGCGGGTGCTGGACGCGCTGGACGAGCGGTCGGTCCGCTACAACCTCGGCAACGGCACCGGCTACAGCGTGCGTGAAGTGATCGCGTCGGTGGAGCGCATCACCGGCCGCAAAGTGCCCGTGAAGGTCGGCCCGCGCCGCCCCGGCGACTTGCCGGTGCTGATCGCGTCCTCGGAGCGCATCCGCCGCGACCTCGGCTGGCAGCCGCGCTTCCCGGAACTGGACAGCATCATCGGCAGCGCCTGGGCGTGGCGCAGCGCACATCCCAACGGCTTCCGCGGCCTTGCCGCCGCGGCGGAGTGAGTCAGCAGGAAGGACGACGGCAATGGTAGAGCCGGGATCATGGACGCGATGAGCAACCTGAACTGGGACGATGACGACGCGCCCGAACCGGGAGCGGACGACACATCCGCCGACCGGACCGGCGGCAAGCCCGGCGAGGCTCTCGACCTCGCCGACTTCCACGGCATGGCGCGGCTGATCGAGCGGATGCACCGCCGCTATCTCGATGTCGTCCGTGTCGGGCTGTCCAAGCAGGGCGTCGAGGACATCGGGCCGGTGCAGGCGCTGATGATCATGCTGATTGGCGAGGACGAGCTGTCGGTCCGCGACCTGATGGAGCGCGGCTATTACCTCGGCTCCAACGCCTCCTACAGCCTGAAGATCCTGGTCGACGCCGGATACATCAACCGGGCCGCCAACCAGCGCGACCGCCGCACCGCCCGCCTCCAGCTGACCGACAAGGGCCGGGAGCTGTGGGAAGGGCTGCGGCGGATGGAACAGGCGCAGGCCGAGGCGCTGGTCCGCAACGAGACCGAGGTCCGCGACCTCAAGGCCAGCTACCGCACGCTCCGCCGGCTCGACCGGCTTTGGGGCGACATGGTCCGTTATTCCTGCCTCGATTTCGATTGAGCGAAGGTTTTCTCCGATGCCGCAGCCGGGTGCCATGATGCCACACGCCGCCGCCCACCCCGACGCCCCCCACCCCAACGGCCTGTCGTCCAAGGATGTGGAGCGGCTGCTCGTCGCGCCGAACGCGGAAACGCGGATCGAGACGATGAACAAGCTGTTCCACGACCTGGAGTCGGGCGCGCTCAGCCCGGCCGAACGGTCGCTGGCGATCGAGGTGGTGCATTGCTTCGCCGGCGACGCCCAGGTGGCGGTGCGCGAGGCGGTGGCCTGGCAGCTGCGCAACAGCCCGCTGCTGACCGGGGATCTGGCGGAACGGCTGGTGCGCGACGTCGGCCGGGTGGCCTTCCCCATCCTGCGCGATGCCGCCGGTCTGACCGACGACCTGCTGCTGGACGTGCTGTCCGATCCCGATGCCGGCAAGCATGTGGCGGTCGCCAGCCGATCCAAGGTGTCGGCCCGTGTCTCCGGCGCGATCGCCGAGCGCGGCAACGTGATCGCCGTGACCGCGCTGCTGCGCAATGACGGCGCCGAGGTGCCGGACAGCGCGATGAGCCGCGCGCTCGACCGTTTCGGCCGCGTCCGCATGGTCAGCGAGGCGGCGGCGGCCCGCCCCGGCCTGTCGCTGGCGATGGTGGAGCGGGTGGTCGCCTTCGTCTCCGACAGCATGCGCACCACGCTGATGCAGGCCCATGGCCTGTCGCGCGAGCTGGTCGAACGGCTGGTGGAGCGCGGGCGGGAGGCGGCGACCATGCGCATGCTTCGCCCGGTGCTGCGCGGGGCCGAGGACATCGACGCGGTGATCCAGTGGCTGCACACCAACCGCCGCCTGACGCCGGTCCTGCTGTTCCGCGCGCTGTGCGCCGGCGACCTGGCCCTGTTCGTCGCCGGCATGGCGCTGCGCGCCGGCATCCCGCAGGAGAATGCCCGCCGGCTGGCCTGGGACGACGGCGAGCTGGGCATGGCGGCGCTGATGAGGAAGGCGACCGTCGCCCCCGGCCTGACCCATCCCTTCCAGGTCGCGGTCGGCGTCGCCAAGCGGATGGAGTATGAGGGCGAGGAGAACAGTCGCGAGGATTTCCAGGCGGAGGTCATCAGCGAGCTGTTCACCGCCTGCACCCCCACGAACGACTGGATGGTCGACGACCTGCTGCTGCAGCTGTTCGACCAGAAGTCCGAGGAGGTGATCGACCGGGCGCTCGATCAGGCGGGGCTGCCCTTCTCCCCGGTGCGGACGGTGCAGTAATCAGGTCATCCGCCCGCGGCCCCTCCCCCCGCCGTGACGCCGCGAAGGATGTCGGACATGCTGAGGATGGCCTCCGCCACCTCGATGATGCGCTTGTTCTGGTTCATCGCCGTCTTGCGGATCAGCTTGTAGGCCTCCTCCTCCGACAGGTTGCGGGTGGACATCAGCAGGCCCTTGGCGCGGTCGACCACCTTGCGTTCGTTGAGCGCCGCCTTGGCCGTCTCCAACTCCAGGCTGACATCGCGCAGGCGCTGGGACTGCGCCTGGACGACGTCGAGGACGGAGCGCATCAGCTTCGGCCGCAGCCCGTCGGGGGCGTAGAGGCCGGAGGCGTCCTGGCCGGAAAGACCGGGATCGGCATCGACCAGCACCATGGCGACCGGCACCACCGCGTCGGGGGTTCGGCCGTCGGCCTGTTCCAGATCTGCACGGGCCTGCGCCAGCTTCGCCTCGCACAGGTGGCGGAGATCCTCGGTCAGGCGATCCTCCACCGTCTTCAGCAGGTCCATGCGGCGGGTGGAACGTTCGAACCAGACCTCCGGGGTGATGCCCGACAGCTCGCCATGGCGGGCATCGTCGGAGAGCGCCACCGCGCGCATCCGCTCCACCTCCGCCACCGCCGGGTCGGCCAGGGCGGTGCGGAAGGCGGCGGCGTGGTTGGGTTCGGCGAACTCCGCGAAGATGCGGAAGGCGCGGTTCTGCGCATCGACCAGTTGGGCGAGGCGCACATGCTCCGCCCCGTCGAAGCGCCCGCGCGAGAAGCCGGCGCTGGCGGTCGCCCGCTCCTGCCCGGCGAATTCCTTGCCCTGGACGATGTTGAACAGGGCGACCAGGGCGCGGGAGATTGCCGGGTCGGCGGCGATGTCGGCGGCCTCGAACACCACGGACAGCAGATGGCCGATGATGTCGGTGAAGGCCTTCACCGAATCCTGCGGCACCAGAGCCAGCGACGACACCTGACCGCGCAGGCCCGGCAGCCCGTCCAGCGCGTGGAGCGCGATGGCGACGCGGCTGTAGAACTGCGCGCCGGAACTGAGGCGGTCGAGCTGTTCGTCCACCAGATCCAGCCGGTCGCGCAGTACCGCCTCCAGCGCCCTGGCGTCGGCCTGCCAGCGGGCGCGGTCGTCGGCGAAGCGGCTGCCGCTGGAGCCCAGATAGATGGAGGACGCACCGCGTTCCTTCTGCAGGGCGTGGATCAGGGCGCTGAGATCGCGGACCAGGGCGCTGACCGCCAGAAGCTGTTCGACGTCGCGGATGCGGCACAGCTTGGCGGCGCGAAGAAATCTCGTCGCGGCGGCGCTGGTCCCGCTTTCGGCCCCGCTTCCCCCCGCCTGCTGCTCCATATCCATGCGGTCCGTTCCCCCGACATCGCCCTGTCCCATGACCCTGTACGCAATGGATATGCCAGCGGGAATGAACACTGCCGACAGGCCGTGCCGGGGGAAGCGAGCCGGCTGCGCGTGCGCGCTGTTGCCCAAGAATGGGGCGGCTCTGCCGGAAAAATGGGCGGACCGGCGATGCAATGATGTGCGGCGCAACATCGGGCGGCCTGCGCTGTTGATCCGGGAGTTTCCCCATTTCGGAGTCGCCCCCATGATGACCAGGAACCCGTTCATGAGCGCTTGGCTGTCGTGGGCCAACCGCGCCACCGGCATGTGGACCTCCGCCGCGATGTCGGCGGCCAAGCGCAACCAGTCGACCGCCCAATCGGCGATGATCAAGGCCATGATGACGCCGCCGAAGGCTGGCCACTCCAAGCCCAAGCGGAAGGCCAGGCCGGCGCGCTGAGTGGCGGGCCGGCCAAAGGGCAGCCTTGCCGCAACCACGGCTTGACGGTGCGCGGAGGGAGTGGCCAAATCCACCCCCTTCCGTTTCACGCGCAACCGTTCGAGACACGCCCCATGACCTCCGTTCGCATGCCTTCGTCGCGGCCGCCGTCGCGCTGGGCGAACCTGTTCACCGACCGGCCCGTCACCTGCATCGAGGATCTGCGGCAGCTGGCGGAATGGCGCGTGCCGCGGATGTTCTACGATTATGCGGATTCCGGCTCCTACACGGAGTCGACCTACCGCGCCAACGAGTCCGACTTCGGCCGGATCAAGCTGCGCCAGCGCGTGGCGGTGGACATGACCAACCGGACGCTGGCCAGCACGATGGTCGGCCAGCCGGTGGCGATGCCGGTGGCCCTGGCCCCGACCGGCCTGACCGGCATGCAGCATGCCGACGGCGAGATCCTGGCCGCCCGCGCGGCCGCCAAGGCCGGCGTTCCCTTCACCCTGTCGACGATGAGCATCTGTTCCATCGAGGACGTGGCGGAGAACACCGACAAGCCCTTCTGGTTTCAGCTCTACGTCATGCGCGACCGCGCCTTCATCGACAAGCTGATCGACCGCGCCAAGGCGGCTGGCTGCTCGGCGCTGGTGCTGACGCTGGATCTGCAGATCCTCGGCCAACGGCACAAGGACATCAAGAACGGGCTGTCCACCCCGCCGAAGCTGACCATCGGCAACATCCTGGACATGGCGACCAAGCCGCGCTGGTCGATCAACATGCTGCGGACCCACCGCCGCACCTTCCGCAACATCGTCGGCCACGCGACGGGGGTCAGCAACCTGTCGTCGCTGTCCTCCTGGACGGCGGAGCAGTTCGACCCGACGCTGAACTGGGACGACGTGCGCCGCATCAAGGACCGCTGGGGCGGCAAGCTGATCCTGAAGGGCATCCTCGACCCGGAAGACGCCGTGATGGCGGCGGACACCGGCGCCGACGCGCTGATCGTCTCCAACCATGGCGGCCGGCAGCTGGACGGCGCGATTTCCTCCATCGCCGCCTTGCCGGCCATCGTCGAGGCGGTGGGCGACCGCATCGAGGTGCTGATGGACGGCGGCATCCGCTCCGGCCAGGACGTGGTCAAGGCTCTGGCGCTGGGCGCCAAGGGCACCTTCATCGGCCGCGCTTTCCTCTATGGGCTGGGTGCCGGCGGCGAGGCTGGCGTGGCCCAGTGCCTGGAGATCATCCGCAAGGAAATGGACGTGACCATGGCCATGTGCGGCCTGCGCGACATCCGGCATGTGACCTCCAACATCCTGGCCGGGAAGCCGAACTTCGGGGTTTGACCGGGGCATTGTCTCCGTCTTGGCCGGCGGCGGGTTGGAACGGCGTGGAACGTTTTCCCGATGCCGTTTCAACCTGACGCGGTCACGGCCGCCCCGACGGGCGCCAGGAGAAGGCACCGGCGGCACGGCGGCTTACCGGGCCGGGGTTGAGATTGGGGTACTCTTCATACTGGTTGAGGGTCCAGGGGAAGACGCCCTTCGGTCCCGCCGCCTCCGGCTGGGCCAGAACGGCGGCGACCATGGCCGGGCTGGGCGGCCGGCGTTCGCGCAGCGCGCCGGGGATGTCGTCGTCATCCAGTTCGGGGACGGTGACGGCGGGCGGGTCTTCCGGGCGGGTCGCCCGCGTCCCTTCATCCGTCCTGCCCTCCGGGATATCCCGCGAGGCGTTGCGGGCGGTCTCAAGGCCGGGGATGAGGCCGAGCCGTTCGGCCAGCCAACGGACGGTGGTGGGATCGCCGGAGGTGACCAGCCGCTCGATCTGTTCGGCCACCAGAATGCGCAGCGAGGACAGGCGGAGTTCGGCCTCGCGGTTCAGCGCCTGACGCTCCCACCAGACCCTGTGACGAAAATCCTTGGAACCGTAATAGGCCCGCCAGAGCGTGGTGCGGCTGCAGCCCATGGCGCGGGAGACCTGAAGGAAGCTGTTGCCGCGCGCCAGCATGCCGGCGGCCATGATCCATTGTTCCTCGTGGAACTGCGATCCGGGGACCAGAGAGCCGTCGGACGGGGTCGGCGGCTCTTCGGCCCAGCGGGGGAACTGATCGTTGGTGAAGCTGCGGCTGTCGATGGGCATGGCGTGGCTCCGCGGAATAGAGGGGACCGCGAGGAGTTTATAGGTATTTTATCCCATTGGAAGGATTGTTTGCTAAATCCAACGCGCCCACCGACTCATGAATCCCGCGGGTGGAAAGTTACTTTCAGAGATATTGCGCTTCCGGGACGCGGAGGTAGCCCTGGATGCTGGGCCGGGGTGCGGTTCCTCGACGGCGCGCCGCAGGAGATCGGCGGGGTGGGCTTCGCCGGGGTGAAGGGCTTCGGCGGCGGGTTCGGCAACCGGATGCTCGACAGCTTCGGCGAGCCGGCGATCAAGCAGTTCGTCCACGAGGCGGTGAACGAGGCGATGCGGCTGGAAAGCGCGCTGCGGCAGCTGGACACCGAGCGGGTGTTCGTCGTGCTGCACTATGCCCCGATCGCCGCGACGGTGGAGGGGGAGCCGACGGAGATCTTCCCGTTCCTGGGCTCGTCGCGGCTGGCGGAGACCATCGACCGCTTCGACAATGTGCGGGCGGTGGCGCATGGGCATGCGCATCACGGGAGCTATACCGGGAAAACGCTGCGGGGGACGCCGGTGTATAACGTGGCGCAGACGATCCCGAAGGAGACGGGGCGGCCTTATGCGCTGATCGAGGTTTGAGTGTGTTAGGCGGTGCCCCCTCCCTAACCCTCCCCCGCTGGCGCGGGAGAGGGGACTGCCGCCGCTTCGCATAAGGCACCCTCTCCCGCCAAAGGCGGGGGAGGGTTGGGGAGGGGGCAAAACGCCGACGAACGTAAACCCCCTCAAAACACCCAAAGCTGCTCCGGCGGAAGGTGCAGCCAATGCGTCCCGGCCGCCAGCGGACGCCCGAACGCGCGCAGCGTCTGGTCGCCGCAGCGGAACACATGCTCCCAATGGCTGCCGAGATAGACCGAGGTCTCCAGCTCCGCCGGGATGCGGTTCTCGCCCTCCCCTCCCCCTGGGCCGTCCACCACCTCGACCTGTTCCAGGCGGATGACGCCGGTGGCCTCGTCCGACACGCCCTTGCCGGCGCGGTCCTTGCCCCACAGGGGAATGCCGGACAGGTCGATGCGGGCGTAGCCGCCGCGCTTGTCCTGCACGCGGCTCAGGATCTGGTTGTTGACGCCCATGAACTCCGAGGCGAACAGGCTGACCGGCTCGGTGTAGAGCTGTTCCGGCGTGCCGGCCTGGACGATGCGGCCACCGTCGAGCAGGACGATGCGATCGGCGATCGCCATCGCTTCCACCTGATCGTGGGTGACGAAGACGGCGGTCAGGTTCATCCGCTTGATCAGGTTGCGGATCCAGATGCGCGCCTCCTCCCGCAGCTTGGCGTCGAGGTTCGACAGCGGCTCGTCCAGCAGGATGACCGGCGGGTTGTAGACCAGGGCACGGGCCAAGGCCACGCGCTGCTGCTGGCCGCCCGACATCTGGTGCGGATAACGGTCGCCGAGATGGCCCAAACCGACACCGTCCAGCACGGTGGCGACGCGCTGCTGAAGCTCCGCCTTCGGCACGTTGCGCAGGCGCAGGCCGTAGGCGACGTTCTCGAACACCGTCTTGTGCGGCCACAGCGCGTAGGACTGGAAGACCAGCCCGAGGCCGCGTTTTTCCGACGGCACGTTCAGGCCGGCGGCGGCGTCGAACACCGGCTGGTCGCCGATGGAGATGACGCCCTTCTTCGGCTCCTCCAGCCCGGCGATGGAGCGCAACAGCGTGGTCTTGCCGCTGCCCGACCGGCCGAGCAGGGCGACGATCTCGCCCTGAGCGAAGGTGGCGGTGATGCCCTTCAGGATCTCGTTGTTGCCGTAGGACAGGTGCAGGTCGTCGATGATGAGCTTAGCCATGGGAGCGTTTCCCGAAGAGCGACATCAGCAGCAGGCCGCCGCCGATCATCGCGATGTTGACGGTGGAGAGCGCGGTGACGAGATCGACGGCGCCGGTGCCCCACAGCGAGACCAGCAGCGAGCCGATCACTTCGGTGCCGGGGGCCAGCAGATAGACGCCGGTCGAGTATTCGCGCATGAAGGTGACGAAGATCAGCAGCCAGCTGGAGAACAGCCCGACCTTGACCAGCGGGATCGTCAGGTCGCGCGACACCCGGCCGGGGCTGGCGCCGACGATGCGGCCGGCCTCCTCCAGCTCCGGGCCGATCTGCAGCAGGGCACCGCTGACCAGACGCATGCCGTAGGCGAGCCAGACCAGCGTGTAGGCGACCCAGATGGCGATCATGGTCTGGCGCAGCGGCGACAGGAAGGGCGTGAACAGGAAGACCCAGAAGATCGCCAGACCGGCCACCAGACCCGGCATGGCGCGGGGCAGCAGGACCAGATAGTCCATCAGCCTGGTCCAGCCCGACTGCCAGCGGTGGGCGGCGAGGTTCAGCATCGTGTAGACGCCGACTGACAGGGCTCCGCCGACCGACGCGATCAGCAGCGTGTTGACGATGCCGCGGGTCAGGTTTGGGAACTCCATCAGCTCGCGGAAATGCGCCAGCGTCAGCACGTCCAGCAGATTGACGCCCTCGCCCCAGCTCGACACGAAGGCGCGCAACACCAGACCGCTGAGCGGGACCACCACGGTGAACAGCAGCCACGCGGTGATCATCGCCGCGGCCGGCCAGCGCCAGACGCCGATGGAGACCGGCTTCTGCGCCGCGGCCTTGCCCTTGACCGAGACATAGCGGTTGGCGGCGCGCAGCAGGAAACGCTGGAGGGCCACCAGCGGCAGGGCGATGCAGATGATCGCCACCACCACCACCGCCATCAGCTGGTAGGACGGCGTGCCGAGCTTGTTGGTCAGCTTGTAGAGGTAGGTCGCCAGCACCAGGATGCCTTCGGGATCGCCCAGCACCAGCGGCAGGCCGAACAGCTCGAAGCCCAGGAAGAAGACGAGTACGGCGGCGTAGAGGATGTTCGGCATCACCATCGGCAGGCTGACGGTCAGCGCCGTGCGCAGCGGGCCGGCGCCGGTCATCCTTGCCGCCTCCTCCACGTCGGAGCCCAGGCTGCGCAGGGCCGACGAGGTGTAGAGAAAGACGTGCGGAACGTGGGTCAGGCCGGCGATGACGATCAGCGTCGTCTTGGAATAGAGGTACCAGGGGACGAAGCCGAAGACGCCCTTGAACCACAGGGTGACGAAGCCGGCCGGGCCGAGGCTGACCACGAAGCCGAAGGCCAGCACCACCGACGACACGAACATCGGCACCAGGATCACCGGTTCGATCCAGCGGCGGCCCGGCAGGTCGGTGCGGGTCATCAGGAAGGCCAGCAGCGCGCCGACCGGCACGGCGATGGCGGTCATGCCGAAGGCAATGACGGCCGAGTTGTAGAGGGCGTCGAAGAAGTCCTCGTCGTCCAGGACAAACTCGTAGGCCGACAGGGTGAAGGAGATCTTGGGCTGGAAGAACGGCCCGTCGAGGAAGCTCTGGTAGACGACCAGCCCGATCGGGGCCAGCACGGCGATCGCCATGGCGACGATCACCGCGATGCGCGTCGCGCGGTTCATGGGGGGATTTCCTTGAATTCGGCGGCTTTGGCGCCCTCCCCAGGGGGATCCCCCCTCTCACCCCCGGGGAGAGGGTCGGGGTGAGGGGGAGGCGTGGGGTGGATTAGGGGGGACGCGGGGCGTTTTCCGGCGAACTAGGCCACGCCATGCATCCCCCTCACCCTAACCCTCTCCCCGGGGGGGAGAGGGGACTCTGGCGGGGTCGCGAGGAGGTGCTAAATCACTTCCCCTGCAGGGCCTTCTGCCAGTCCTTCAGGAACTTCAGGCGCTTCACCTGATCGAGGTAGGTCAGCAGCTCCGGGCCGACATGGATCGGGCGCAGCGTGCTTTCCGGAATGCCGGCGGTCGGGTTGGCACTGGCAAGATCAGTGCGGATAGATCCCATGTAGCGGGCCTGCATCGCCTGCTGGCCGTCCTTCGACAGCAGATAGTCGAGGAACAGCTTGGCGGCGTTCGGGTGCTTGGCGCCCTTCGGGATGAAGGCGATGCGCGACATCACGATGGTGTAGTCGGTAGGCAGCACGACGCCCAGCGACTCCGGATCCTTATGCTGGCGCTCGAAGACGTAGGAGCCGATCATGTTGTAGCCGATGGTGTGCTCGCCAGACGTCAGGCGCTCGATCATCGCGCCGGAGGAGGTGTAGAGCTTCACGCCCGTCTGCCCCATCGCCTTCACCAGATCCCAGGTGCCCTTGCTGGCCTGCACGTCCTGGGTGATGTAGAGGAAGCCGACGCCGCTGCGCTCCGGATCGTAGGAGGTGACCTTGCCCTTGTAGGCGTCGGGCTTCTCAGCAAGCAGCTTGGCGAGGTCGGCGTGGGTCTTCGGCACATCGGCGGCAGGCACGACGCGCTTGTTGTAGGCGAAGACGATCGGCTCGGCGGTGGTGCCGAAGGCCTCGTTCTTCCAGTTGGCCCAGTCGGGGATGTTCTTGGTTTCCGGCGACGTATAGGTCTGGGCGTAGCCGTCGTTGACCAGCTTCATCTGCAGGTCCATCGCCGACGACCACATCAGGTCGGTGGTGCCGGTGTTGGCCGCCGCCTCGCTGATGAAGCGGTTGTACATCTCGGTCGAGTTCTGGTCGGCGTATTCCAGCTTGATCTTGGGATAGAGAGCCTCGAACCCCTTCAGGAGTTCCGACACGGCGGCCGCGTCGGTGGCGGAATAGATGCTGAGCGCGCCTTCCTGGTTCGCCGCCTCGATGATCTTGGCATAGGCGGGGTCGTAGCCGGCGGGGACCGACTGCGCCATGGCGGTGCCGGCGGTGAAGGCGGGCACGGCGACGTTCAGGGCGGTCGCGACCAGAAGGGCCAGTTTGGTGCGCATCTCTTCCTCTCCTGCGGTTGGTTTCCACGGCGCCGTTGCGGGCCGGGTTGGTTGGGCTTACAAGCGACTTTGTCGTGACTATAGGCAATCAACCTGTCGCCAATCTGTCGCGGATGAAAATTGTTGGTGGAACGGAACAGGTGCGATCGGATGATGGCCCATTCGGATGATAGGCGGCTCCCTTGCGCATCCTGATCGTGGAGGACGATGCCGCTCTCGCGCGCGGGGTGATCGGGGCGCTGAAACTGGCCGGCTATGCCGTCGACCATGTCGCGTCGGGGGAGGAGGCGGCGCGGCTGGAGCGGGCGGAGCCCTATGGGCTGGTGGTGCTGGACCTGGGGCTGCCCGACCTGTCGGGGTTCGAGGTGCTGACGCGAATCCGCCGCCGCGGTTCCACCGTACCGGTGATGATCCTGACCGCGCGGGAGGCGGTGGCCGACCGGGTCAAGGGGCTGGACCTGGGCGCCGACGATTATCTGCTGAAGCCCTTCGACCCGGCGGAGTTCGAGGCGCGGGTGCGCGCGCTGATGCGGCGCGGCCAGGGCACGCCGGTGCCGGAACTGGTGTGCGGGGGGCTGCGCTACGACCGCTCCACCGCGACGGTGACGCTGAACGGCCGGGTGCTGGATTTGCGCAAGCGCGAGTTGGCGGTGCTGGAGGGGCTGATCACCCGCGCCGGCAAGGTGGTGCCGAAGGACCGGCTGGCAGGCGAGGTGTTCGGCTTCGACGAGCCGGTGGCGCCGAATGCCATCGAGCTGTATGTCGCCCGGCTGCGCAAGAAGCTGGAACCCGACGGGCCGCAGATCCGCACCATCCGCGGGCTGGGTTACCTGATGGAAAGCGCCTGATGGATTGCGGCTGATGGCAGCGATTCGGGCGGGCAGACCAGAGCGCGTGCCGTCGCTGCGGCGCCGGCTGCTGACCCGGCTGCTGGTGCCGCTGGGGGCGCTGGCGGTCGGGCTGGGCGTCGGCGGGTCGGCGCTGATCCACGGCTTCGTACAGTCCACCCATGACCGGCTGCTGGCCGGCTCGACGCTGGCCATCGCCGAGCGGCTGGCGGTGGACGACGACAATGGCGAGGTCACGGTCGACCTGCCCGCCGTCGCCTTCGGCATGCTGGAGAGCCAGGCGCGCGACAGCATCTATTACAACGTCGCCCATGAGGGCGGGGTCATCACCGGTTATCTCGATCTGCCGCTGCCGGACATCTCGAAGATGCCGACCAACGTCACGGTGTTCCGCGACGCCACCTATCGCGGCCATGCCGTGCGGGTGGCGGCGCAGATCCGGCGGCTCTACGGCGTGCCCCTGCCGGTGCTGGTCCAGGTGGCGGAGACCACGGCCGGGCGGCGCGCGGTGGAGGTCGATCTGCTGCTGTGGCTGACCCTGCTGGAGGTGGCGCTGGTCGGCGGCAGCGGGCTGCTGGTGTGGGGGGCGGTGGGGCGCGGGCTGGCGCCGCTGGGGCGGTTGCGGCGGGTGATCGACAGCCGCTCGGCCCGTGGCGTGACGGGGGGCGGACTGGCGCTGGTGCCGCTGCCGCTGGCGGTGGTGCCGGTGGAGGTGCTGCCGCTGGTGATCGCCATCAACGGGCTGCTGGCGCGGCTTGACCAGTCCATCGGCACCATGCGCCGCTTCACCGCCGATGCCTCGCACCAGCTGCGCACGCCGCTGGCAGTGCTGCGCACCCATCTGGCGCTGCTGCGCCGCTTCGGCACCGACAGCGCGGAAGGCCGCGCCGCGCTGGACGATGTCGAGGGGGCGGTGAAGCGGCTGGAACGGCTGCTGGTGCAGTTGCTGGCACTGGCCCGCGCCGACGAGGACGCGCCGGCGGTGCCGGCCACGCCGGAGGTGACCGACCTGCGGCAGGTGGCGATGGAGGTCGCTGCGGAGCAGGTGCCGGCGGCGCTGGCCCAGGACATCGAGGTCCGGTTCGAGGCGCCGGAGGACGGGGACGCCGACCTGCGGGCCGTGGGCAACCCGGTGCTGGTGGGCGAACTGCTGGGCAACCTGCTGGACAACGCCATCCGCTACAACCATCCAGGCGGCACGGTGACGGTGCGGGTCGGGGCGGGGCCTGTCCTGGAGGTGGAGGACGACGGCCCCGGCATTCCGGAGGCCGAGCGCGAGCGGGTGTTCGAGCGCTTCTATCGCCTGGACCGTCCGGGCGAGCCGCCGCGCACCGGCAGCGGGTTGGGCCTCGCCATCGTGCGCGCTCTCGCCGACCGGCTGGGGGCGGCCGTGCGGTTGGACGCCGGGCAGGACGGCCGGGGGCTGAAGGTGACGGTGATCCTGCGGCCGGCGGAGGGGGGGCATACACCGTAAAGGAAATGGCCGAGTTGTTCCGACACGCCGCAGGATCATCCACCACTTTTTCAGCGTCATTCCCGCGAAGGCGGGAATCCAGCCGTTTTAGCCATTTCATTGCGGAGCTTCCTGGATCCCCGCCTTCGCGGGGATGACGGCCGAGAGAGGCGGCTCAAAGCGGATGGGGTGACATTCAGATGGCCGCCCCTCCCCCCAAGCTCTGCCATGACAATTTTGTTAACCAGAGCTGCGCGGATATTTCGCCGGCTTCCATTGCCAGTTCGCAGCTGCGGGACTATCTGACCGCTCCGCGCAGACTGTGCCGGCAAGGTGTTGGAAGTAAAGACTGTCCGGGCAACGGACGATTATTTTCCCTCATCCCGGTCCGGCTCACGGAAGAAAGAAGCGGCGCCCGGCGTCTATTGCCGGGAAGACCGCGGAATAAGGGTCCGGCCGCTCACAGGCGGGTGGCCGAAAGAGGTTAGGGAAAGGGTCAGTCACTATGCTTTGCAACATCGTCACCGTCGCCTCGCTGGGCGTCCTTCTGCTGTCGGGCATCGGCTTCAGCGTCACCAAGGCGCCGAAGCAGGACCGCCAGCATCAAACTGACATGCCGCGCCGCATGGCGGACGAAAACATCATGGGATGATGCGTATCGCTGCCGCCGCCCGGCGGGAGCGCTTGTTTGTTGCCCTCTCCCGAACCGGGGAGAGGGCGGTGGAACCGACCGGCGGATGTGCCTACACTCCAGGCGACCGTTTTCATTCGCCGGATGGACACAACCGATGCCCGCCCTCATTCCGCAGCCGGCCGACGCGCTGGTCCTGATCGACATCCAGAGTGATTTCTGCCCCGGCGGCGCTCTGGCGGTGGCGGATGGGGACGCGGTGGTGCCGGTGGCGAACCGGCTGGCGCGGCGGTTCGGCACGGTGGTCCTGACGCAGGACTGGCACCCGGCCGGCCACCGCTCCTTCGCCAGCGCCCATCCCGGCGGCGCGGCCTTTTCCGAGGTCGAATTTCCCTATGGGCCGCAGACGCTGTGGCCGGACCATTGCGTGCAGGGGACGCCGGGGGCGGAGTTCCATCCGGAGTTGGACACCACGCGGGCCGAGCTGGTGCTGCGCAAGGGGTTCCGGACGGCGATCGACAGCTATTCGGCCTTCTACGAGAACGACCGCAGCACGGCAACCGGGCTGGCGGGCTATCTGCGCGAGCGCGGGATCGCGCGCGTGGTGCTGGCCGGGCTGGCGACGGATTACTGCGTCGCCTATTCGGCCATGGACGCGGTGCGCTGCGGATTCGCGGCGGTGGTGGTCGAGGATGGCTGCCGCGCCATCGATCTGAACGGATCGCTGGAGAAGGCGCGGCACAGGTTGGCGGAGTGTGGAGTGGTGTTCTGCCGGGAGGCGGAGGTGGGTTGAGTGCTGAATCCCCTCTCCCGCCCCGGGAGAGCGAAGGGTGAGAGGTGA
Source organism: Azospirillum sp. Sh1 (assembly GCF_008365135.1). Taxonomy (NCBI): domain Bacteria; kingdom Pseudomonadati; phylum Pseudomonadota; class Alphaproteobacteria; order Rhodospirillales; family Azospirillaceae; genus Azospirillum; species Azospirillum sp. Sh1. Next base: position 44,361 of record NZ_VTTK01000042.1, read on the forward strand.
TGCAAGGAACCATGCGGTTCGGAATTCTTGGATTCCCCCTCACCCTCCCCACCTTCGGAGGGTCCCCTCCCTCTCCCGGGACGGGAGAACGCACCCATTCCGCGGAGACCACTGCCATGAAGCTTTCCGGTTCCTGCCGCTGCGGCGCCGTCCACTTCACGCTGAACTCGCCGACGCCGGTGCCCTACATGCGCTGCTACTGCACCATCTGCCGCAAGAGCGCCGGCGGCGGCGGATACGCCATCAATCTGGGCGGCGACGCCGACACGCTGGAGGTCGAGGGGCGCGACGCGGTGGCGATGTGGCGGGCGCCGATGGAGGACCCCGACCATCCGGGACAGACCCACCTCGGCCCGTCTCACCGGCATTTCTGCAAACACTGCGGCACGGCGCTGTGGGCGGAGGATCCGGCCTGGCCGGAGCTGGTCCATCCCTTCGCGTCGGCCATCGACACGCCGCTGCCGACGCCGCCGGAGCGGGTCCACATCATGCTGGACTTCAAGGCGCCGTGGGTGGAGGTGCCGACGGGTCCGAACGACGTGCATTTCACCCGTTATCCGGAGGAATCGCTGGAGGACTGGCACCGGCGGCACGGATTGCTCGACCGCTGACGGCACCTGCCGCCGAGACCCATCCGGTTCGGGATATGCCCGGCGGCTGCGACACCGACTCTACGAAAGAAAGGGTTACTACGCCCCCGTTGCCTCGCCATTTTTATAAACAAAAATGGGAGGAGCGCCATGCTGACTCTGCTATATCGGAGTGATGCGGTCTCTCTGCTGCCTTTTTCGGCTTTGGCGGACATTTGTGTACGAAGCTCCGCAAAGAATCGACGTCTGGACATCACCGGCTTCCTTATCGAACATGAGGGGACGTTTCTTCAGGTCCTGGAAGGCGAGCCGAAGGCGGTGAACGAACTCTTCGACCGCATCTCGCATGACGAGCGGCACTGCAACATGGCGGTGCTGGGGCGGTGGGAACGGACAGGACGGTCCTTCGGCTTCTGGGCGATGAATTTCGGCCCGCTGGACGATCCGTCCTTCTGGCAGGGGGAGTTCGCCGACCTGCGCGACGGCGATGCCTTCCGGCGCAAGAGCGGCGATGCCGAAACCGCGCTGGCGGTGCTGTGCCGCGCCTATGCCTTCGCCGGCATGGTCGCGGGGTCCGATCCGGTGATCGGCGGCTTCGTGATGGGATACCCACGGGCCTTGTCGGGTCCGGCGGGCGTCTGAACCGTCAAGCCGCTGATTGAATTGACCGCTTGACGGGACGGCGCTTGCTCGTGCCATCGTCGCCCCTCGCCCGGCCGAGGATGGCCGGCCGCCGAGGAGAAGCCCGTCGATGAACGCCTTGCGGCGTCTGTCCGCCCCTGCCCTGGTCCTGGCCCTTCTGGCTGCGCTGGTCGCCGTCAAGCCCTGGCTGCACAGCCATCTGGAGTCCTTCGTCGGGCCGCCGTTGAGCGGCGGGTTCGACATCGCCGTCGCGTCGGCCGCGTGGCTGGTCGCCGCCTGGGGCGGGGCGCGGGTGATCGACATGCTGGCGGCTGGCAACGGCGGCCGGCCGCCGCGCATCCCGCGGCTGCTGGCCGACCTGCTGCGCTTCTTCGTCTATGGCGTCGCGGTGCTGGCGATCCTGGCCTTCGTGCTGGAACAGCCGGTGACGGGGCTGCTGGCGACGTCGGGCGTCGCCATCGCCGTGCTGGGCTTCGCGCTGCGCAACATGATCGCCGACATCTTCGCCGGCATCGCCCTGAACATCGAGCATCCCTACCGGCTGGGCGACTGGCTGGAGCTGTCGCCCGGCGTCGCGGGACGGGTGGACGAGATCAACTGGCGCGCCACCCGCCTGATCGCCAGCGACGGCACCGCCATCGTCGTGCCGAACGGCATCGTCGCCGGCAGCCGCTTCGTCAATTACAGCCGCCCCAACCCGGCCTTCCGCGCCACCGTGCCGATCCTGCTGGACCAGGAGGTGCCGGTGGAGCGCGCCAAGCGCATCCTGCTGTCGGGCCTGCTCTGCGCCGACGGCGTGCTGCCCACCCCGCGGCCGGACGTGATCGTCGAGGCGGTGACGCCCAACGGCGTGTCCTATCTGGCGCGCTTCTGGACCGACGACGGCGGCCGGGTGTCGCTGGTGCGCGATGCCGTGCTGACGGCGGTGCTGTCCAACCTCGCCCACGCCGGGATCGAGCCGGCCCGCCCCAAGCAGGAGGTCCGCCGGCGCCAGCCGGGGCCGCCCGACAGCGGTCTGCTGCGGCGCGGGCTGCTGCGCCAGTTGGAACTGTTCGACGCCTTCGACGACAAGGAGGTGGACGCGCTGGCCCAGGCGATGCGGCAGTTCCACATTCCCGCCGGAAGCGCCGCCGTCCGCCAGGGCGATGCCGGCGAATCGCTGTTCGTCATCGCCGAGGGGGTGTTCGACGTCCAGATCGCCGCCCCCGCCCTCTCCGATGCGGAGGACGCTCCGCACCCCGGCGTGGTCCATCTGACGCGGCTGCGGCCGGGCGACCTGTTCGGCGAGATGTCGCTGCTGACCGGGCAGCCGCGCAGCGCCTCGGTCGTCGCCTGCACCGATGCCGTGGTGTTCGAGCTGTCGCGCGGCCATCTCGACCCGGTGCTGAGACGCCGTCCGGAACTGGCGGAACGGCTGGCCGAACTGATGGCCGAGCGCCAGACCCGCAACGTCAGCCAGTCTAAGCGCCAGCAGGGCGCCACCCCGCCGCCGCCGGTGGAATCGCAGGCGCTGCTGGCGCGGTTGCGGGGCTTTTTCGGGCTGTAGGAAATGGCTCCCTCTCTGTGGGGACGTCAACGCTTGAGCGGCGCTACAGCGACCGATAAGCAATTGGAGAAAATGAACTTTGCATCATCCCCGCGAAGGCGGGGATCCAGGCTTCCCGCCAGAGAACAGCGCGGAATAGCTGGATTCCCGCCTTCGCGGGAATGACGGCCGAGAGACGTTTCATCAATCCGAGACACTGCTTCACCCCGGAAGTGGTGCGTGCCATAGGCTGGTGAGAGCGGAGAAGTCCGCCGTCCCCGATCGGTGGCAAAATTGGAACTCCATCCCTATCTAAGCAGTCCCGGCCATTGTGCGGCCGGCTGCGAGCGATGATGCCCGACGGTCTTCGACATGGAACCTCGGGCGGTGTGGGCCGTTATGGCGCGCGGGTGCCGGCAACGATTTTACGATCGGAGCATCGTCTATCGCTCGCAACGGGTGGCGGCCGCATTCCGCAGCCGGCGCCCCCGGTGTTTGGCCCTTCTTGCGGGTCGAGCGCCCCTTCGTCCTGAACCAACGAGGAGGCTCGACAGCCGATGTGCGGACTGAGTGGTGAAATTCGTTTCAAGGCCGGCGAGGCGGCCAGCACGGTGGCGGTCCAGGCCATGTGCGACAAGCTGGCGCCGCGCGGGCCGGACGGCCACGGCCTGTTCGCCCATGGGCGCGTCGCCTTAGGACATCGCCGGCTGAAGATCATCGATCTCAGCGAGGCATCGCAGCAGCCGATGGTGGATGCGGCCCTGGGGCTCGCCATCGTCTTCAACGGCTGCATCTACAATCACCGGGAACTGCGGGAAGAGCTGGTCGGGTTCGGCTACCGCTTCTTCTCGGAGGGCGACACCGAGGTTCTGATCAAGGCCTATCACGCCTGGGGTCCGGATTTCGTCAAGCGCCTGAACGGCATGTTCGCCTTCGCCATCTTTGAGCGCGACAGCGGCCGGGTGGTGCTGGGCCGCGACCGGCTGGGCATCAAGCCGCTGTACTTGGCGGACATTCCGGGCGGCCTGCGCTTCGCCTCCACCCTGCCCGCCCTGGTGGCATCGGGCGGGATCGACACCGACGTCGATCCGGTGGCGCTGCACCATTACATGAGCTTCCACGCCGTCGTCCCGGCGCCCTACACGATCCTGAAGGGCGTGCGGAAGCTGCCCCCCGCCACGGTCATGATCGTGGAGCCGGACGGCAGCCGGCGCGAGAACACCTATTGGTCGCTGACCTTCGGGCCGCAGTCCGGCGACGAGGGCCGCGATTTCGCCGACTGGCGCGAACTGGTGCTGGAGACGCTGACCCGCGCGGTGCGCCGCCGGCTGGTCGCCGACGTTCCGGTGGGCGTGCTGCTGTCGGGCGGGCTGGACAGCTCGCTGATCACCGCGCTGCTGGCCGAGAACGGGCAGAGCGGACTGAAGACCTTCTCCATCGGCTTCGAGACGGTGGGCGACGAGCGCGGCGACGAGTTCCAGTATTCCGACATCGTCGCCAAGCATTTCGGCACCGATCACCACCGCATCTTCGTCGACAGCGCCCGCGCCCTGCCGGAGCTGACCGACTGCGTCCGCGCGATGTCGGAGCCGATGGTCAGCCATGACAACATCGGCTTCTTCCTGCTGTCGCAGGAGGTGGCGAAGCAGGTGAAGGTCGTGCAGTCGGGCCAGGGCGCCGACGAGGTGTTCGGCGGCTATCACTGGTATCCGCCGCTGCTGGCGAGCAAGGACGCCGTCAGCGATTACGCCCGCGTCTTCTTCGACCGCGATCAGGCGGAGATGGCGGAGGCGCTGGACCCGCGGCTGGTCGGCGAGGACCATTCCCGCCGCTGGCTGGAGCAGCGCTTCGCCATGCCCGGCGCCGACCGGCCGGTGGACAAGGCGCTGCGGCTCGACACCACCGTCATGCTGGTGGACGACCCGGTGAAGCGGGTCGACAACATGACGATGGCCGCCGGGCTGGAAGCGCGCGTGCCCTTCCTCGACCACGAACTGGTCGAGCTGGCCGCCCGCATCCCGGCGGAGATGAAGCTGCCGGAGGGCGGCAAATACGTCCTGAAGGAAGCGGCGCGGCGCGTGGTGCCTGCCGCGGTGATCGACCGGCCCAAGGGCTATTTCCCGGTGCCGGCGCTGAAATACCTGCGCGGCCCCTTCCTGGAGCGGGTGCGGGACGTGCTGAACGCCCCGGCGGCGCGCGAACGCAGCCTGTTCCGGCGCGAGTATCTCGACCGGCTGCTGGCCGATCCGGAAAGCCACATCACGCCGCTGCGCGGGTCGAAGCTGTGGCAGGTGGCTCTGCTGGAATTCTGGTTCCAGGAACAGGGCCTGTAAGCAGGCGCCTCAAAACGACAGACGCTCTGCCGGCACGTCCGGGCGCGGGACCGATCCGCGCCCCCGGATGTTGCCACTGCGGGGAGCCGCATCCGACGACCAGGGGGAACCCATGAGCTACGCCCGCGTGAAACCGCACCGGCTGGAACGCGCCGCCAGCGCCACCCTGCGCCACACCCGGCGCTATACCGGCCGTCCGCCGGCGGGAGAAACTGAGGCCGACGCGCCGCGCGCCGACGTGGTGGTGGATTGCGGGTGGGGCCGGCTGATCTTCGCCCACACCTTCGACGATCTCGACCGCATGATCGAGACGTTGCGGCAGGAGACGCCCGGCACCCGCGACATCGTGTTCTATCTGCAGGACCCGCATGTCGCCCTGTCGCGCGCCCCGCAGGAGCTGTTCCTCGACCCCTCCCACACCTTCCGCCTGTGGCTGACCGACTATCGCCCGTCGCGGCGTCGGCCGAAGGGCTACAGCGTCCGCCGGCTGCGCACGCGCGAGGATGCCGAGGGGGTGCAGCGCATCTATGCCCGGCGGCGGATGGTCCCGGTTTCCTCCTCCTTCCTGGTGGCGTCGCGCAACAGCCGGGTGCTGACCCATTTCGTCGCCTGCGACGATGCCACCGGCGAGGTGATCGGATCGGTGACGGCGGTCGATCACGCCCATGCCTATGGCGATCCGGAGAACGGCAGTTCGCTGTGGTGCCTGGCGGTCGATCCGCAGGCGTCGTTTCCGGGGATCGGCGAGACGCTGGTCCGCACGGTGGCGGAGCATGTCCAGGCGCGCGGGCGGGCCTTCCTCGATCTGTCGGTGCTGCATGACAACGAGAACGCCATCGCGCTCTATGAGAAGCTGAACTTCCGCCGGATTCCGGCCTTCGCGCTGAAGACCAGGAACCCGATCAACGAGCGGCTGTTCACCGGCCCGCAGCCGGGCGAGCAGTTGAACCCCTATGCCACCATCATCGTCAACGAGGCGCGGCGGCGCGGTATCGGCGTCGATGTGCTGGATGCCGAGGCCGGTTACTTCTGCCTGACCTGGGGCGGCCGCAGCGTGGTCTGCCGCGAATCGCTGAGCGAACTGACCAGCGCCGTCGCGATGAGCCGCTGTGACGACAAGGCGGTGACGCGCCGCGTGCTGGAACGCGCCATGCTGAAGGTGCCGGCCCAGGCGGTGGCGGGGGATGCGGAGGAGAACGCCGCCTTCCTGGCGACGCATGGCCGCATCGTGGTCAAGCCGGCGCGCGGCGAGCAGGGACGCGGCATCACCGTGGATGTGCGGGACGCCGAGACTATGGAGCGCGCCGTCGCGTCGGCCCGCCAGCATTGCGACACGGTGCTGCTGGAGCAGTTCTGCGAGGGGCGGGACCTGCGGATCATCATCATCGACAAGAAGGTGGTGGCCGCCGCGGTGCGCCGGCCGGCCGAGGTCACCGGCGACGGCAGCCACACGGTGCGCGAACTGATCGAGGCGCAGAGCCGCCGCCGCGCCGCCGCCACCGGCGGCGAAAGCCACATTCCGATGGACGCGGAGACCGAGCGCTGCCTCGCCGCCGCCAGCAAGAGCCTGGACGACGTGCTGACGGCCGGCGAGGTGCTGCCGGTGCGCAAGACGGCGAACCTGCACACCGGCGGCACGATCCACGACGTGACCGACAGCCTGCACCCGGAATTGGTGGAGGTGGCGACGGTGGCCGCCCGCGCGCTGGACATCCCGGTTGTGGGGTTCGATTTGCTGGTGGAGTCGCCCGACCGGCCGGGCTACGTGTTCATCGAGGCGAACGAGCGGCCGGGCCTCGCCAACCACGAACCGCAGCCGACGGCGGAACGTTTCGTCGACCTGCTGTTTCCCCAGACGCGGGGGGTGCTGTAGCGAATTCGCCCTCTCTCCCCCGGGGAGAGGGAGGGGCCCCACGAAGTGGGGAGGGTGAGGGGGATGCACTGCGTGGCTTCACGAGAATCCACGCCACGCGTCCCCCTCACCCTAACCCTCTCCCCGGGGGGGAGAGGGGATCCTCAGCAAGGCGGGAGAAGTTTCAGCAGGAGGAAAACTCAACCATGGCCGTGCCGCTGCCCATCGATATGGGCTATGTCACCGACATCCTCTACCGGCTGCTGACCACGCCCAGCCCGACCGGCTACACCACCGACGTGGTGCGGCTGTGCTGTGCCGAGCTGGAGCGGATGGGCATCCATTACGAGCTGACGCGGCGCGGCGCCATCCGCGCCGACCTGAAGGGCGTGCGGGCCAGTCCCGACCGGGCGCTGGTCGCCCATGTCGACACGCTGGGCGCCCAGGTAAAGATGCTGAAGGACAATGGCCGGATGGAGCTGGTGCCGATCGGCCACTGGTCGTCGCGCTTCGCCGAGGGGGCGCGCTGCACTGTGCTGACCGACCGCGGCCCGTGGCGCGGCACCATCCTGCCGCTGAAGGCGTCGGGCCACACCTTCAACAAGGAGGTCGACACCCAGCCGGTGAATTGGCAGCAGGTCGAGTTGCGCGTCGACGCCCCCTGCCGCAACCGGGCGGAGCTTGAGGCGCACGGCTTCAACATCGGCGACATCGTCGCCATCGACCCGCAGCCGGAATTCCTGGAGAACGGCTTCATCGTCTCGCGCCATCTCGACGACAAGGCGGGGGTGGCGGTGATGCTGGGCGCGGCGAAGGCGGTGGTCGATGCCGGGGCCGCCCTGCCGGTGGACTGCCACCTGCTGTTCACGATCTCCGAAGAGGTCGGGTCGGGCGCGTCCTCAATCCTGCATCAGGACGTGGCGGAGATGGTGACCATCGACAACGGCACCACCGCCCCCGGCCAGAACAGCAGCGAATATGGCGTCACCATCGCCATGGCCGACAGCACCGGCCCGTTCGACATGGCGCTGACCCACTCCCTATTGACGTTGTGCAAGGCGCAGAACATCCCGCACCAGCGCGACGTCTTCCGCTATTACCGCTGCGACAGCGCATCGGCCATCGAGGCCGGCAACGACATCCGCACGGCGCTGGTCTGCTTCGGCATCGACGCCTCGCACGGCTATGAGCGCATCCATGCGAACGCGCTGGAAAGCCTGGTGCGGCTGCTGGTGCTGTACCTGCAGAGCCCGCCGCGGGATTGATAGGCGGGATTGAGCGGAGCGGTGCGGGCCTGCTAGACTGTCATCGCTTAAGAGGGGACGGTATGCAGGGCATCGACCGAGACAGCCATCTTCCCGCGCCGACGGTGCCGGACGAACTGCTTCGCCCGGTCATCGCCCATTTCCAGCCGCGGAAGGTGATCCTGTTCGGATCGCAAGCCCGGGGCGATGCCGGAGACGACAGCGATTACGACCTGTTCGTGATCGTCGAGGACGATACGCCGCCGGAACGGCTGTCCTGGCAAAGCAAGTACGAAGCCCGTAGGACCTATCACCGGGCGGTCGACATCGTCGCCTGCCGTGCTTCGGTATTCGAGCGCAAGCGCGGCATGGCAGGGTCGCTTTCGAACATTGCCGACCGGGAAGGTGCGGTCGTCTATGCGGCTGATCCAGGCCCGCCGAGGGTGATCGGAGATGCACCCTCTCCCCCCCGGGGAGAGGGTCGGGGTGAGGGGGAGGCACCGAGTGCCTTTCCCAAGAATCCTCGCTGCGCTTCCCCCCCCCCCCCACCCCCTCCCCCCCCGGGGGGGGGGGGGGAAGGGGGCAAACCGGCCGCCCGCCCCCCCCCCCCCCCCCCCCCCCCCCCCCGCGGCGGGCGGGGGGGGGGGGGACCCCCCCCCCCCCCGGGGGGGGGGGGGGGGGGGGGGGGGGGGGGGGCACCGAGTGCCTTTCCCAAGAATCCTCGCTGCGCTTCCCCCTCACCCTAACCCTCTCCCCGGGGGGGAGAGGGGACTAATGGGCCAATCCGGCCGTCCCGTCCCGCCGCACCTCCTCCAGCACGCGGCGCAGGTCGCCGGGGTGGAGCGGCTTGTGCAGGAAGGCGCAGCCGCGGCGCTGGCCTTCCAGCAGGGATTCGGGCGCGGTCTCGCCGGTGAGGACAACCGCGGGGATGTCGGCCTTGAACAGCTTGCGCACGCGGTCGATCACGTCGAAGCCGGAGACCTTTCCCGGCAGGCGCAGGTCGGTCAGGATGGCGTCGGGCGGGCCTTCCAAGCCATCGACGGCGGCGAACACCTCGCGCATGTTGGATGCGGAGACGAAGGCGCAGCCCCAGCTTTCCAGGGTCAGCAGCAGGCCGGACAGGACCATGCTGTCGTCGTCCACCACCAGGATGCGCATGCCGTCCAACGGCACCGCCGCCCCCTGGTCGGCCGAGGCCGTCGCGGACGGGGTGTCGGCGAGCGCCTCCTCCCCCTCCAGGCGGTCGACGGTAACGGCGAAGACCGAGCCGCGGCCGGAACGCGACCGCACGTCGACGGGCGCGCTCAGCAGAACCGACAGGCGCCGTACGATGGCGAGGCCGAGGCCGAGGCCGCGCGTCGGGTCGCGGGCCGGGTTGGTCAGCTGGTGGAACTCGTCGAAGATGACGTCCAGCTTGTCCTGCGGAATGCCGAAGCCGGTGTCCCACACCTCGATCCGCCATTGCCCGTCGCGCTTGCGCAATCCCAGCAGGATGCCGCCGCGCTGGGTGTAGCGGATGGCGTTGGCCAGCAGGTTGCGGACGATGCGGCCAAGCAGGACCGGGTCGCTGCGGGTGACCGCCCGGCAAGGCAGATGGACGCGCAGGCGCAGGCCCTTCTCTTCCGCCTGGGGACGGAATTCCTCGGCCAGCGACTGCAGCATCGCGTCGAGCGACACCGGCTGCAGGTCGGCCTCCACCGTGCCGGCGTCCAGCGTCGAAATGTCGAGCAGGGCGTTCAGCAGCTGCTCGCCCGCCGTCATCGCGTTGGCCAGCATGCCGGCGGTGCGGGTCGCCCGCGCGTTGCCCTCCACCTGGGTGGTCAGGGCGTCGAGGAACAGGCGCATCGCCTGGAAGGGCTGGCGCAGGTCGTGGCTGGCGGATGCCAGGAAGCGGGAGCGCGCCGCCGTGGTGCGCGCCACCTCCGCCCGCATGGTTTCCGCCAGCTGCGCGATGGCGCCGTCCAGCGTCGCCGTCGCCAGCACCCCAACCACGCGGCCGTCGACCAGCAGCGGCGTGGCGTGCAGGCTCAGCGGCGGCTCGGTCGGCAACTGCAGCGGGGCGCCGTCGGGCGGCGGCGCCGGACCGTCAGTGCCTTTCGCCCGGTAGAGCGGGCGCAGCGCGTCGGCCACCGCCGCCCAGCCGCCGGGCAGCAGGGTCGGCCCGCTCTCGTCGCGGATGGCGGCGCGCGGGTGGTTCAGCAGAGAGGCAAGCGCCTCGTTGCAGCGGACGGCGGCCATCTCCGGCCCGCCGATCACGAGCATGGTCGGCACCGTCCCGGCCGCGCAGACGCGCCGCGCGTTGTCGAGACACTCGCGATAGCGCAGATCGGTCGGGGACATTGGGGTGGCCGCAGATCGGTGCATCGCCTTGGAGTCTCTCACATCGGTGTCGCTGGAGATCGGGGTGTCGTGGAACGGCTGAAGGCTGATCGCCATCGTGTTGAGCACCGGCACCGGTCGGACCGTCGGACAGTTTCGAAAAGCCCGCAGAGAATAAACGGACAAGCCGGCTTCCGAAATCACACGATGGCTCTACTCCCTTCCTATGCGGAAGGTGCAAGCCGCGGCAACCGCATCAGATGGTCCTCCACGAAGTATTTGCGGCGCAGAAGCGCCATCAGCCGGGTCTTCAGGACATCCATCTCCTGCGCCTTGCCGACGAAATCGTCTGCGCCGGCGTTCAGGCTGATCATCAGCTGTTCCTCGTCATCCTGGCTGGTCAGGATGACGATTTGGAAGAACAGGCCGCGCTGGCGCCGGAACCTGTCGAATCTCTCGCAGAGCTGGGTGCCGCTGGTCCCCGGCATCACGAGGTCGAGGATGACGCAGTCGAGCCCGCCGCCGGCCAGCGCCGTCACCGCCTCGTCGGCGTTGCGGGCGGCGGTGACGGTGCAGCCCTCCAGCTCCAGCTCGGCGCGCAGGAACTCGCGATAGGTCGCGCTGTCGTCGACGATCAGGATGCGGGCGCGGCGGAAGATCTCCGGCACGGTCGGCGGGGCGCTGCGCCGCTCCAACAGCGCGCAGGCCTCCTCCACCAGCGCCTTGGGGTCGGAGGGATCGTGCTCGCCGTCGCCGCGGCCGAGCACCATGACGGCGGCATCGCTGCGCGCGCGCAGGTCGGCAAGGCCGGTGGGGCCGGCAAGGTCGCCCTCGACGATCAGCAGATCCTGCGAATTGCCGGCGATCTCGGCCAGGGCCGGCTCCACGCCTTCGACGCAGACGGTCTCGACGCCGCGTTCCTCCAGCAGAAGCTTCATCAGAAGCCCCTGGGTCTGGGAACCCATGACCACCAGGCTGCGGAGTCCGTTCATGGCGCCATCTTCTCGTCGGAGGTCAGTTGCAGCAGCCGTCCGGCCACCCGGTCGAGAGGCAGTTCCTCCACCGCGCCGCCCAGGCGCACGGCGGTGCCCGGCATGCTGTGGATCACCGCCGTGGAGGCGTGTTCGGCTATGGTGTAGGCCCCCACCCGATGCATGTCCACCAGCCCCCTCGCTCCATCCTCACCCATGCCGGTCAGCAGCACGCCGATGCCGGAGGCGCCATAGGCGCGCGCCATCGACTGGAACAGCACCTCGCCCGACGGACGCTGGCCGCACACCGCCGGGTCGCCGGACAGGCCGATGGCGCCGTTGTCCACCAGCATGTGCCGGTCGCCCGGCGCCACATAGACCGTGCCGGGCCGCGGCTTCACCCCCGCCTCGCCCAGTTGCACCGGCAGCGGGGAGACGGTGCCCAGCCAGTTGGCGAAGCCCTCCATGAAGGGGGCGCCCATATGCTGGACCACGAAGACCGGCAGCGGAAAGCCGGCCGGCAGCTCCTTCAGGACTTTCGACAGCGCCGCCGGCCCGCCGGTGGAGGCGACGAGGCCAAGCCCACGGAAACGGCGGACGCGGCCGTCGGCCGTCACCGCCGCCTCGGGCAGGCGGCCGTCCGGGGATGGGGTTTCGCCGGGGGCGCTGTAAGAACGCGCGCCCCGCGCGGTGATGCGGTGGCGGATGACCTTCACCTGGCTCATGATGACCAGCTGGGTGCAGAGATGGTGCGCCACCGTCTGGTAGTCGGCGCGCGCCATGCTGCCCGGCTTCTCCACCACCGCCAGCGCGCCGGCCTGCAGCGCCCGCATCGGGATGTCGAGATCGCGCACGTCGGACGCCACCACGACGATCGGCAGCGGGGTCTGCCGCATGATGCGGCTGGTCACCTCGAAGCCGTCGATGCCCGGCAGGCGGATGTCGAGAGACACCACGTCGGGGGCGTTCTTCTCGATCATGCGCAGCGCCTGCTCGCCGCTGGAGGCGATGCCCGCCACTTCCAGCCGCGGGTCGGCGCCGATGACGTGGCTGAGCAGCTGCTGGATGACCGGACTGTCCTCCACCACCAGCACGCGGATACGACGGTGTCCGACGGTGGGGCTTCCGACGGCGGGAGGTCCGGAGTGCGCCGCCCCGCTCACAGCAGCCGCCGGATGCCGGCCAGAAGCTCGTTCTGGTCGAACCGCGTCTTGACGATGTAGGCGTCCGCCCCCAGCCGCAGGCCGCGCTCGCGGTCCTCGTCGCTGGCGCGCGAGGTGACGAGGATCACCGGGATCTCCTCCAGCCGCTTATCGGCCTTCACCGCCTGCAGCAGGGCGAAACCGTCCATCCGGGGCATCTCGACGTCGCTAATGATCAGGCCAACCTCCATCCCTTCGGAAAGGCGCTCCAGGGCCTCGCGCCCGTCCACGCACAGCGTCACCCGATAACCATGGGCTTCGAGGATGCTCTTTTCCAGCGTGCGGGTGGTGATGCTGTCATCGACGACCAGGATATGCGCCCGGGCAGGGGTAACCTCTTCCGCCGGGCGTGCCGGGGGCGGCAGGACGCTGCCGGGCAGCGGCATCAGGCCGGAGATGTTCAGCACCAGCGCCGGCCCGCCATCGTCCATCAGCACGGTGCCGAGATAGCGGCCGCTGTCGAGCCCGGTCTCCTCAGCCGCTGTCACCACCGTCTCGCGCGTCGCGACGAAGCGGTCGACCGCCAACGCCAGCCGCCGGTCGGCCGCGCGGACGACCACCAGGGCCAGCGAGCGTTCGGCGGTGGGCACCACCGGCGCCTCCATGCCCAGCAGGGCGGCCAGCGAGGTGACGGGCGTCTCCTCCTCGCCGATGCGGATCATTGGGGTGCCGACGCCGGAGAACAGCGATTCGGCCGTGGCATTGCGCAGCCGGACCACGTCGGCGGACGGGATCGCCAGGATCTGGTCCTGCACGGCGACGAAGACCAGACGCTGGCTGAGCAGGCTCAGCGGCACCTCGATGGTGACGGCGGTGCCGCCCTCCGGCCGGTCGGCGATGGTCAGGTTGCCCTGCAGCCGCTCCACCTCCCGCCGGGCGATGGGGAGTCCCATGCCGCGCCCGGCCAGTTCGGTGGTGCGCGACGCGGTGGAGAAGCCGGGATGGAACAGGAACTCGGTCAGCCGCTCCAGCGGCATCTCCTCACCGGACGACAGCTCGTCGGCGTCGATCAGGCCGCGTTCGGCCGCCTTGCGCAGGATCGCCGCGCGGTCCAGCCCGCGGCCGTCATCCTCGATGCGCAGGTGCAGGCGCGCCCCCTCCACCGACGCGGCGATGGTGACGCGCGCCGCCGGCCGCTTGCCCAGCGCCAGCCGTTCCGCCGGCGTTTCGATGCCGTGGCTGATGGCGTTGCGGGCGATGTGGAGGATGGGGTCCTTCAGCCGCTGCAGCACGTTGCGGTCGGCCTCCACCTCCAGGCCGCGGACGTCGACTTCGACCTCCTTGCCCTCGGCCCGGCTGATGTCGCGGACCATGCGGCCGAGGCCGCTCAGCTGGTTTTCCGCCGGCAGCATGCGCAGGCGCCGCATGTCCTGCTGGAAGCCGCCGCCCCAGCGCCGCATCGACCACAGCAGCCGGTCATGGCTGCGGTGCGCGCTGTCGAGCGCACCGCCGAGCGCGCGGAAGCGCCGTTCGAAAGCCATCAGGGCGGGCAGCGCGCCGCGGCCGTCCAGCGCGTCGGCGCCATCCTCCGGCCGGGTGTCCAGCCGGGCGCCGCGGCCGAGCTGCACGCGCAGATGACGCCATGCGCGGTCGAGCGCCCGCCATTCCTGCCGCATCGCGCGGAGCTGCTCGCCGAGCCCCGCCTGCGCCTCCACCTCCGGCAGCAGGGCCGAGGCGGTTTCCGACAAACGCTCCAGCCCCTGGGCGGCGATGCGGACCAGGGCGGCGGAATCGGCGTCGACGGTGCGCTCGCGCTGGCGGGGAGGCCGGGTCCCGGCTGTGCGGACGGGGGATGCCGGAGCGGGAGCGGGGGCCGGAGAGCGGCCATGGCCGCCGGCGGCCAGCGCGTCGAGGTCGGCGAGCACGCCGGCCGTCTCCACCTCCCCGCCGCCCTGGAGCGACCAGGCGACCAGATCCTCGATGGCGTCGAGCGCGCGGCGGAACACGCCGACATTGGCGGCGTCGAGCGGGATCTCGCCCTTCTGCACGGCGATGAAGGCGGCTTCCAGCCGGTGGGAGATCGCCTCCACCTCCGGCAGGTCGACGGCGCGGGCGGCGCCCTTCAGGCTGTGGGCGCGCCGGTGGATGTCGACGAGATCGGGCGCGTCGCCCGTCGCCTCCGCATCGCGGAGCGCGTTGCGGATCGCGGCGAGATGGTCCTTGTGCTCAAGGTCGAAGGCGGCGAGCAGGCGCTGGCGGATGTCCATCAGGGGACACTCCAACGCGTTTCCAATCCCCTCTCCCCCCCGGGGAGAGGGTTAGGGTGGGGGGGGAGCGCGACAGGAGCTTTGGGAGAGGCACGCAATGCAACCCCCCCCCCCCCCCCCCCCCCCCCCGGGGGGGGGGGGGGGGGGGGGGGGGGGGGGGGACGCGTGGCGTGGAGTCGCGGGAAGCCCGGCGCTTGGTCCTGCATTTGGATTTACATTCCGAAATGCATCCC
>NZ_VTTK01000043.1:0-57339 GCF_008365135.1 Azospirillum sp. Sh1
GGCACGGCAGACCTCAAAATCTATGTTTGGCGACTGCGATTTTGGGCCAAAACACTGGCTGTGTCTGCCGTGCAGCTCCAATCCATTCAAAAATCCCGGACAGCAGTGCGCGAAGGCGGGAATGACGGCCGATAAAAGTCCATAAACTCTTGGGAGCTCAGGGGGAGTGTGCCGCCAGCCGCGCCATCGTCGCCAGCGCGTCGTCGACGGCGTGGAAGTCGGCGGTGTTGTCGAAGACGCACCAGACCGGCCGCAGCGCCGCCTCCGCCGACAACCTCCCGGCCAGCGCGTCCAGCACCGCCGGTTCGTAGGCGGAGCGGTAGATCACCGGCGACCCGTGCAGCCGCCAATAGCGCAAGCCCTCCCAGCCGCCCGGCTCGCCGGCGCCCGCCACCGGGGCGGGATCGGCGGCGACGCGGGCGACCCGGTGGGCGACCAGCAAAGCTTCGGCCGCGTCGGTGAACCAGGAGGCGTGGCGCGGTTCGCACACCACGTCGCCGTCGAAGCGGGCGCGCAGCAACGCGAAGAAATCCTCCGCTATCCCACGGTCGAACCGCAGGCTGGGGGGCAGCTGCACCAGAAGCGGACCGAAACGGTCGCCCAGCATTCCCGCCTCCGCCAGGAAGCGGTCCAGCGCCGCCTCCGCGCCGACGAGACGGGCCTCGTGGCTGATCGCCTTGGGCAGCTTCACCGCGAAACGGAAGCCGAGCGGGGTGGAGGCCGCCCAGCGCGCCCAGGTCTCCGGCTTGTGCGGGCGGTAGAAGCTGCTGTTCACCTCCGTCATCGGCATGACGCGGGCGGTGCGTTCCAGATGTGTGCCCTCGACCGGGAATGCCGGGGCCGAGAGCTTGGGGATGCTCCAGCCGGCGGTGCCGATGCGGATCGGGTGCGCCGTCGCCATCACTCGGCGGGAAGCCCCTGCCCCCCCTGGACCACCGGGGCGGTTCCGTCACTCTCCTGACGGCCGCGGCGGGCGCGCAGCGACTCGGCCTCCACGAAGATGCGGCGGATGATCGGGTATTGCTTGCGGATGCGGCTTTCCAGGGTGCAGACGGCGTCCTCGACCTCGCGGGCGTTCAGGCTGTCCTGGAACTCCACCGACAGGTTCAGCAGCACGTCGTCCGGCCCCATATGCATGGTCAGCACGTCGAGCGGGCGCTTCACCCGCGCCTCCTCGCCGACGATGCGGCGGATGCCGTCGACGATGCGGCTGTCGGCCGACTCGCCGATCAGCAGCCCTTTCGACTCGTAGGCCAGCAGCGCGGCGACGATGGCCAGCACGACGCCGATGGCGATGGACGCATAGGCGTCGTAGATGGGATCGCCGGTCACTTCGCCCAGATACAGGCCGATGCCGGCAATCAACAGGCCGACCAGCGCCGCGGTGTCCTCCAGCAGCACGACGAAGACCGACGGGTTCTTCGACCGGTGGAGCGCCGACAGGATGCCGACGCCGTTCTGGGTGCGGCGGAATTCGCGCAGCGCGACGAACCAGGAAATGCCTTCGAACAGCACGGCGAAGCCCAGCACGGCGAAATTCACCCAGGGGCTTTCCACCGGCTCCGGGCTGGACAGGGCGTGCCAGCCGTCATAGACGGACAGGCCGGCGCCGATGCCGAACAGCAGCACGGCGACCACGAAGGACCAGAAATACACCTCGCGCCCATGGCCGAAGGGATGCTGCGGCGTCGGCGGACGGCGGGCGCGGCGGATGCCGTAGAGCAGCAGAAGCTGGTTGCCGCTGTCGACGGCGGAATGGATCGCCTCGCTGAACATGGCGGCGCTGCCGGTCATCGCGCTGGCGACGAACTTGGTCAGCGCGATCATCAGGTTGCCGCCGAGCGCTGCGAGCACGACCTTGGTGGAGCCTTCGGCCAAAACGGGAACCCTTCGCTGGATCGGATGCCGGACTGCGCAAGTGCAACGTCCGCCGGCCGTCCCGGTTCCCCCGCGACTCCCTTTAGGCCTTCGTCAGGGACCGCGCAGAGTCCGCCAGGCGCAGACCGCGGCGTAATAGACCGAGGTCGCCAGCCACAGGCCGAACAGCCAGCCCGGTCGCGCCGGCCATATCACCACCAGCGCGATGCAGCAGAGCAGCCAGACCGTGGTGACCGCGATGTTCAGCGGCATCAGCGCCTTGACGCGGAAGGGATGCAGGAACTTGACCGTGGTGAAGGTCAGCAGCCCCAGCACCACCACCACCGCCGCGTTGAACCAGGGGCTGAGGTCGAGCAGCCAGAAATAGAGCGCCACCACGTTCCAGATCGCCGGGAAGCCGACGAAATAATTGTCGCCGCTCTTCATCCCGACATTGGCGAAGCAATAGAGCGCGGTCAGCAGGATCCAGGCGGCCAGCGCGATGCTGATCAGCCCTTCCGGCAGCAGCCCGAAGCGGTGCATGAACACCGCCGGCACCACGACATAGGTCAGGTAGTCGATGACGAGGTCCAGCGCCGACCCGTCGATGCCCGGCAGCACCTGCTTGACCGAGACCCGGCGGGCCAGCGTGCCATCGACCCCATCGACGACCAGCGCGATGCCCAGCCACATCAGGCACAGCTTGGCGTCGCCCGCCGCTGCCGCCAGCAGACCGAGCAATCCCAGCACGGCGCCGCTGGCCGTGAAGATGTGAACGCCCCAGGCCGACAGGCGTTGGGTGATTCCGTAGGCGGCGCTCATCGGGACGTTTTCCGTGGGTGGCAAGGACAAGGTGATGACCTGAACGGGGCGGGGCTGGGAGGATGGGCGGAGAAGCGGGCGGATTTTCTGACACAGATGAACGCAGATAAACACAGAATTGTGGGGGTACGGAACCCCCCGGCACCGCCTACGCCACCGCCTCCCCTGCCTCGCCCCTTGCCCCGCCGGTCAGGCCGCCCGCGCCCCGCCCTGCCGGAAGGCGGCGCGGCCGGCCAGCGCGTCGGGCATCGGGCCGCCGGTCGCCCAGTCCAGCAATTCCACCGTATGGACCACCGGCAGGCCGGTGCCCGATGCGATCTGGGTGATGCAGCCGAGATTGCCGGCCGCCACCGCCTGGGCCTGCGTGCTTTCGATGGCGGCGATCTTGCGGTCGCGCAGCTCCCCCGCCAGTTCGGGCTGCAGCATGTTGTAGGTGCCGGCCGACCCGCAGCAGAGATGGGCGTCGGGAATCTCCTTCACCAGGAATCCGGCGGCGCGCAGCAGGGCCCGCGGCGGCTCCTTGATGCGCTGGCCGTGCTGCATCGAACAGGCGGAATGGTAGGCGACCGCCTGTCCCGTCTCCACCACCGGGCGCGCCAGCCCGATCTCGTCCATCAGTTCGGTGACATCCCGAGCCAGCGACGCCACCCGCGCCGCCTTGGCGGCATAGGCGGAGTCCTCGCGGAACATGTGGCCGTAGTCCTTGACGCTGGTGCCGCAGCCGGACGCGTTGATGACGATGGCATCGAGCCCTTCGCCGTCGATCTCCTTCGTCCAGGCGTCGATGGTTTTCTTCGCGGCGGCGTGGGCGAGGTCCTCCTTGCCCATGTGGTGCGTCAAGGCGCCGCAGCAGTCGGCGCCCTTGGACACCACCACCTCGACCCCGTGGCGGGTCAGCAGGCGGATGGTCGCCTCGTTGATCTGCGGCGCCAGCACCTGCTGGGCGCAGCCGATCAGCAGCGCCACGCGCTTCTTGCGCGGCCCTTCCGCCGGATGGACGCCCGGCCGGTCGCTGTAGCTCGGCGCCGGGACGCTGGCCGGGGTCAGCGACAGCATGGCGGACAGCCGTTTCGGCAGCATGACGCGGAACGGCCTGCCGAGCGAGGCGCCCAACAGGGCCATCCGGAAGAGCCGAGGATTCGGCAGCACCCGCGCCAGCAGGTCGCGCACCGCACGGTCGGCCGGCGGGCGGCTGTGCGTCGCCTCGATATGGGCGCGGGCGTGATCGACCAGATGCATGTAATGGACGCCCGACGGGCAGGTCGTCATGCAGGACAGGCAGGACAGGCAGCGGTCGATGTGCTTGACCGTGGTGTCGGGCGGCGGGCCGCCCTTCTCCAGCATGTCCTTGATCTGGTAAATGCGGCCGCGCGGGCTGTCCAGCTCGTCACCCAGGATGGTGTAGGTCGGACAGGTCGCCGTGCAGAAGCCGCAATGCACGCATTTGCGCAGGATCTGGTCCGATTCGCGGATCGCGGCATCGGCCAGCTGGGCCAGCGAGAAGTTCGTTTGCATCGAGATCGGTCTTCCCGTTACAGCCCCGCATACATGCGGCCGGGGTTGAGGATGCCCTTGGGGTCGAAGCTCTCCTTGACCCGGCGGCTGAGCGCCATCAGCGGGTCGGGCAAGGGCTGGAACACATCGGTTGCGGCGCGCACCGCCTCCGGCGCCCGCACCAGCGTGGCATGGCCGCCGGCGGAGAGAGCGGCGCGGATGGTTGCCGCCGAGTCGGGCGGTGCGGTCAGCCAGACCAGCCCGCCGCCCCAATCATAGAAGACCTCGACGTCGAGAGTCCGGCGGATGGTCTCGACGGTGGAGGGGCCGGTGGAGGGGGGAACGGAGAGTTTCCAGAGGTGGGTGTCGCCACCGGCGCCCTCCCCCAACCCCGCCCCATCCCTCACCTCGCGCCAAAGCGCCAGCGACTCGTCGCGGCCCAGCACGGCGTCGGCCCGCAACTCCTCGCGCAGCATGGTGACGCGCGCTGCGACCGACGGGCCGAAGCCCTCCAGACGCACCAGCGTCACCGCCCCGCCCGCTCCCGCCACGTCGGCCACCCCCGACCGCGCGGCGGTCCCCGCCGGCAGATGGGCGGCGCCCGACACCTCGTAGGGGCTGCGCAGCGCGCGGTCGAGCATTGCCACCGCCGCCGCGTCATCCAGCCCGAACAGCAGCAGAGTCGCGGTATCCTCCGGCGCCGGCAGAACCTTCACCGTGATCTCGGTCAGCGCGGTCAGCGTGCCGAAGGAGCCCGCCATCAGCTTCGGGACGTCATAGCCGGTGACGTTCTTCACCACCTTGCCGCCACCCTTGTAGGCCTCGGCCCGGCCACTGACCCCGGCGATGCCCAGCGTGTGGTCGCGGGCCGATCCGGCGGAGATGCGGCGAGGCCCGGCAAGCCCGCTGGCGACCAGCCCGCCCAAGGTTCCTCCTTCGGGAGGCTCGAAGGCCAGATGCTGCCCACGGTCGGCCAGCATGGCGCGGATCAGGTCCATCGGCGTGCCGGCCAGCGCGGTCAGCACCAGTTCCTCCGGCTCATAGGCGATGACGCCCGACAGGCCGGACAGGTCGAGCGCGTGGCCGGCCTGCACCGGGCGGCCCAGTCCGCGGCGGCTGCCGATGCCGAGGATCTCCAGCGGTTCGCCGGCCGACAGCGCCCAGCGCACCGCGTCGGTCACCTGCGCGGCGGTTTCCGGCTTCAAGGTGGTGATGGTCATGGCGAACAGCGGCCCCTCAGAAGCGCGGAATGTCGGGGAAGCGCAGCTCCCCCTGATGGACATGCAGCCGGCCAAGCTCGGCACAGCGGTGCAGCGTGGGGAAGACCTTGCCGGGGTTCAGCAGGCCGTCGGGGTCGAAGGCGCATTTCAGCCGCTGTTGCTGCTGCAGATCGGCCTCGTCGAACTGGTCGGTCATCAGGTCGCGCTTCTCGACGCCCACGCCATGCTCGCCGGTCAGCACGCCGCCGACCTCGACGCACAGGCGCAGGATGTCGTTGCCGAACTCCTCCGCCGCCTCCAACTCGCCCGGCTTGTTGGCATCGTAGAGGATCAGCGGGTGCAGGTTGCCGTCGCCGGCATGAAAGACGTTGGCGACGCGCAGGCCGCAGCGGTCCGACATCTCCTGCATCCGTTGCAGCACCAGCGGCAGCGCCTTGCGCGGGATGGTGCCGTCCATGCAGTAGTAATCGGGGCTGATCCGCCCCACCGCCGGGAAGGCCGCCTTGCGCCCGGCCCAGAAGGCCAGCCGCTCCTCCTCGCTCTTGGACACGCGGGCGTAGCAGGCGCCCTTGTCGCGGGCGATGGCCTCCACCCGGTCGATCAGGTGGTCGACCTCCGCCGCCGGGCCGTCCAGCTCGACGATCAGCAGCGCCTCGACATCCAGCGGATAGCCGGCATGGACGAAGGCCTCCGCCGCGTGGATGGCGGGGCGGTCCATCATCTCCATGCCGCCGGGGATGATGCCGGCGGCGATGATGGCGGCCACGCAGTCGCCGCCCTGCTCGCTGGTCGGGAAGCCCAGCAGAACCGCGCGGGCGGTCGCCGGCTTCTTCAGGATGCGCACCGTGACCTCGGTCACCACGCCCAGCAGCCCTTCCGACCCGGTGATGATTCCCATCAGGTCATAGCCGCCGGCGTCCAGATGCTTGCCGCCCAGCCGGATGATGGTGCCGTCGATCAGCACCATCTCCAGTCCCAGCACATTGTTGGTGGTCAGCCCGTATTTCAGGCAGTGAACGCCGCCGGAATTCTCGGCGATGTTGCCGCCGATGGTGCAGGCGATCTGGCTGGACGGATCGGGGGCATAATAGAAGCCCTCGTGCGCGACCGCGTTGGAGATGCCGAGATTGGTCACCCCCGGCTGCACGGTGACGCAGCGGTTGGCATAGTCGATGTCGAGGATGCGCTTGAACTTGCCCATCCCCAGCAGCACGCCGTCGGCCAGCGGCAGGGCGCCGCCGGACAGCGAGGTGCCGGCGCCGCGCGGCACCACCTTCACCCCCATCGCCTTGCAGGCCTTCAGGACCTGCGACACCTGCTCCACCGTGCTGGGCAGAACGGCGACCATCGGCAGCTGGCGAAAGGCGGTCAGGCCGTCGCATTCATAGGCGCGCAGTTCGTTCTCGTCGACGATCACGCCTTCGCCGGGAACGATGGCGCGCAGCGCCTCCACGATCTCCCGGCGGCGGGCGATGATCCCGCTGTCCGGCACCGGCATCTTCATGGCGGGCGGTCCTTATCCCGTTGCGGCGAACTCGTCCGCCACACGTACCATCCGCCGCGATCCTAATACAAGACGATGGCGTTCCCGATTCCGGAGGGCCCGATTCCGATGCCCCGATTCCGGAGGCCCAAAACGCAAGAGCCGCACCCGAAGGCGCGGCTCTTGCGTAAACACCCGATGACGGAGAGGCTGGGCGCGATGCCCGGCCTCGCAGTCGATCGACCCTTGCGGATCGATCAGCCCTGGCGGGCCTTGAAGCGGGGGTTCTGCTTGTTAATGACGTAGACGCGGCCCTTGCGGCGGATCACGCGGCAGGCCTTATGGCGCGTCTTCATCGACTTCAGGGAGTTGACGATTTTCATGATGCTGTTCCTGAACGCTCGGCGGCTCGATTGAAGGCGCGCACCATAGTGCGGTGCCCACCAACTGTCAACGCTCGGGAACGGCCCGAAATGCCGTCTCTTTCATCGGCCTGCCGCCGCCCATTCCGCCGCCGCCCGCCCATCCGTCGCGACAGCCGCGAGTACCGATGAATGCGCCGCACATCACAGGCCGATAAAGATTTCATCGCCCTCTCGAATAAAGGGAAAAACCCCGGCCGCAAGGCGCCAAAGCATATCGGGTGCCTGCAACTCTGCGTTAAGGGTCGTCGGCGGCTGGGCGGTGGAAGACGACTGTCCGCCGACGATTCTGGACTTCCCGTCGCCAGGATCGGCAAAGCAAAGTCTTCTGACTTGCGCGACATATCTACAGTACATATTTGGGCGATCCCGTCCCTGTCATCAATCATACCCGAACTTCTGCGGTGTATTGACGCGATGATGCGAAACCATATGCTTCAGCATTGAAGGATTGTTCTTGCTGAATTAGGAACAATCCCAGATATTCCGCGGCAGCCGGACGGTCGCCATGCGCGATTACAGCGAACCCGCCGGAATGGCTGCGGTTTTGTGCCGAATCGGCCCGGATGCCGCTCCTTGCCGCCCGGTAAGCCGCCTCCGGCCCGCCTGCGCAGCGCATCGTCGAAGGGGGGACCATGACGTTCTGGAAAGCTCTGACCCTGGCATCCGTGGCCGGCGCTCTGTTCCTGTCGGCGACGCATGCCCGGGCGGCCTATCCGGAGAGGCCGGTCACGATGATCGTCGCATTCGGCACGGGCGGCGGCACCGACCTGCTGGTCCGTGCGCTGGTGCCCTTTCTCGAACGGCATCTGGGCAACGGCGCCCGGATCGAGGTGGTGAACAAGCCCGGCGCCGGCGGCGAGATCGGTTTCGCCGCCATCGCCGACGCTGCTCCCGACGGCTACACCATCGGCGCCATCAACTCGCCCAACGTCAACGCCATCCCGATCGAACGCCAGGCCCGCTATTCGCTGGACCGGCTCGACCCGCTCTACAATCTGGTGGACGATCCCGGCGCCTTCGCCGTCCATCAGGACAGCCCGTTCCGCTCGCTGGCCGACGTCGCCGCCTTCGCCAGGCACAACCCCGACAGCGTGACGGTCGGCACCACCGGCATCGGGTCCGACGACCATCTCGCGATGCTGATGTTCCAGCGTCAGGCCGGCGTGACCTTCACCCATGTGCCCTTCCAGGGCTCCGCCGCCAACGAGGTGGCACTGGCCAACAAGAAGATCATGCTGAGCGCCGTGAATGTCGGCGAGGCGATGGAGTACAAGAAGAAGGACCGTATCCGCATCCTGGGCGTGATGACCGAGCGGCGGCAGGAGCAGGTGCCGGACATTCCCACCTTCGCGGAGCAGGGCTTCCCCACGCTGATGTCGTCGCTGCGCGGCATCGCCGCCCCGCGGGGCCTGCCGCCCGACGTGCGGGCAAAGCTGATCGATGCGCTGGCCGGCGCAGCCAAGGATCCGGACTTCCAGGCCAGAATGAAGGATCTGTATCAGCAGCTTCGCCTGCTGCCTCCCGACCAGTACGCCGCCGAACTGACCAGATCGACCAAGGCCCTGCGCGAACTGTGGGCCACCGCACCCTGGCTGAGGTGAGAGTTTATGAGCTTGTATCGAGTCCCGCTGACGTCTCTCGGCCGTCATTCCCGCGAAGGCGGAAATCCAGCCAATTCAGAATCTTAGGCACGGAGCCGCCTGGTTCCCCGCCTTCGCGGGGATGACGGCCGATAACAGCCTCGACTCGCAAAATCTGAACCCGCCCTGCCCCCATCCCGCCTCGCTTGCAGTCGCCGGGCAAAAGGCGGAGAGTCGCGGCCACCGCACCCCGCCCACGGCTCCGGAACCTCCCCTTGCGGCTGCTGCTGATCGAAGACAACCGCCGGCTGGCGTCCCTGACCGCCGAGGGGCTGCGCAAGGCCGGATTCGCCGTCGACCTCGTCCATAGCGCGGAGGATGCGTCGGCCGCCCTGGCGGTCGCCAGTTTCGACGCGGTCCTGCTCGACCTCGGCCTGCCCGATGCCGACGGGTTGACCCTGCTGTCGGCGCTGCGGGCGCGGGCCGACACCACCCCCGTGCTGATCCTGACCGCCCGCGATGGGGTGGACGACCGGGTCAGGGGCCTGAACCTGGGTGCCGACGACTATCTGCTGAAGCCCTTCGCGCTGGAGGAGCTGGTGGCCCGCATCCGCGCCCTGCTGCGCCGGCCGGGGGCGGCGCTGGGCATGGTGCTGCAGCAGGGCAATGTCGCCTTCGATTCGGCCGCCCGGCTGGCGACCGTCGCCGGCCGGCCGCTGGACCTCAGCCGGCGCGAGCTGGACGCGCTGGAGCTGCTGCTGCGCCGCGCCGGCCGGGTGGTGTCGAAGGCGGCGCTGGAAAACGGCCTCTACGGCTTCGGCGACGAGGTCGGGTCGAACGCGGTCGAGGTGCTGATCCACCGGCTGCGCAAGCGGCTGCAGGCCGCCGGTGCGACGGCCGGCGTCCAGACCCTGCGCGGCATCGGCTATATCCTGACCGATACCCCGGCGGAGGCCGATGGGCAGAACGGGGGCGGGGAGACCGGGAAATGAGCGGCGGCGCGAAGGCAGGCCGCCCGCCGTCCCTGCTGGCGGCCATTGCCCGCTGGCTGGTGCTGGTCACGCTGCTGGCTGTCGCCACCACGGCGCTGCTGCTCTATGTCGAATTCAAGGGCACCCACGACCGCATGCGCCAGCGGACCCTGTCCGGCGTCGCCCGCGTGATCGAGAAGGCGGTCCGCGGCCCCGACGACCAGAATAAGGATGGCCGGCTGAACACCGACCTGCCCGAGTCGGTCCGGGCGATGCTGCGGGTGAATGCCGCCTCCTTCGCCGTGGTCGACGGGGACGGCCGGCTGCTGCTCGGCTCCGACGGGGTGGACGGCCCGCTCGACCCCAACGCCACCGACCAGCCGCACAACGTCTTCCGCGTGCCGGCGCAGAATGGAGAACCGCCGCTCTACGGGCTCAGCCACCGCATCACCGTCGGCGGCCAGCCCTACTGGATCCAGGTGGCCTCCGGCGAGGAGGAACTGCACATCGAATGGCTGCTGGAGGAGTTCGTCGAGCATTTCGGCTGGATCTGGCTGCCCTTCGCCCTGGTGCTGATCCTGGTCAACCTCGTCATCATCCATCGCGGCCTGCGCCCCCTGCGCCGCGCCTCGGCCCGTGCCGCCGAGATTGGACCGGACAGCGTATCGGAACGACTGCCGGAACAGGACATGCCGCGCGAGGTCCTGCCGCTGGTCCGCGCCGTCAACCAGGCGCTGGACCGGCTGGAGGCCGGATACGAGGCGCAGCGCGGCTTCATCGCCGACGCCGCGCACGAGCTGCGCACGCCGCTGGCGGTGCTGGACGCCCATCTGGCGCTGATCAGCACACCCGGCGCCCCGATTCGCGAGGATGTCGCCGGCATGGCCCGGCTGGTGGACCAGCTGCTCGACCTGGCCCGGCTGGACGCCCTGCGCATCGCCCCCGACGAGACGGTCGATCTGGCCCGGCTGGCGGTGGAGGTCTCGGCCCACCTCGCCCCGCTGGCGCTCGGGCAGGGGCGCCTGATCGAGGTGGTCGGCGACGACCGGCCGCTGCCGGTGCGCGGCGCCCATGATCCGCTGTTCCGCGCCCTGCGCAATCTGGTGGAAAACGCCGTCTGCCACGCTCCCGCCGGCAGCACGGTCAGCGTGGAACTGGCGGTATCGGCCACGGGTGCGCCGGTGCTGCGGGTGATCGACCGCGGCCCCGGCATTCCGCCGGACATGCGCGCCCATGTTTTCGAACGCTTCTGGCAGGGCGGCCGCGACCGCGCCGAAGGCTCCAAAGGTGCCGGATTGGGCCTGTCAATCGTCGCCCGCACGATGGCGGCGCATGGCGGCAGCGTCTCGGTCGGGGACACCCCCGGCGGCGGAGCCAGCTTCACCCTGCACTTTCCGCCTATGCAGCGGCGAACCGACGCAGGACGCCCGATCCCCGCTGTCTCCGGCGCCCCGTAAGCCACATGTAAGCTTGGCAGGATAGACCGGTGGGGAATGTCCCTCCTCGGGCCGCGCCGGCGTGACCGGTGCCGGCACCCACCACTCTTGCCCCACCACTCTTGCCAGGATGACCGCCGATGCTGTCCGCCACGTCCTCCGCCTCCCTGCCGTCGATGCCGTCGCCGCTGCAGAGCCGCCCGGCGTCCATGCCGGCCCCCGCCGGGATCGACAGCGACGGCGACCGGGACAACGACACGACCGAGAGCGCCGCCGCCAAGGCTGCCGAGTCGCGTGGCTCCGCCCCCAGCCTGCCGGCCGACCCCAACCGTGGCCGCACCCTGAACATCACCGCTTGAACGGCGACGCGATCAACGCCGCCTTTCCACCGGAGTCCGTCCGATGCCCAACACCTACAGCGCAACCCAGAAAACCCTGCACTGGCTGATCGCCCTTCTGATCGTCGGCGTCTATCTGCTGACCTTCGGCGAGGATTTCTATGAACGCGGGCATCCGATGCGCGCCACCATCTGGTGGCTGCACATCTCCTTCGGCCTGTTGCTGCTGGGGCTGGTGCTGGCGCGGATCAGGCTGCGCTTCACCCGCGGCACGCCCGCTTTGCCGCCGGAGATGACGCCGGTCGAACGCGGCGCCTCCCAGGCCGTCCATCTCGGGCTGTATCTCCTGATGCTGGGCATCCCGCTGGTCGGGGTGGTGCTGACCTGGCTGCGCGGCGACACGCTGTCCTTCTTCGGCCTGTTCACCATCCCCTCCCCGGTCGAGGCCGACCGCACGCTCGGCCGCTCGGTGAAGGAGATCCACGAGCTTGGCGCCAACCTGATCCTGGCGCTCGCCGCTGTCCATGCGGCGGCGGCGTTGTGGCACCACTTCGTCCGCCGCGACGGCGTCCTGGCCCGCATGTTGCCCGGCCGGGGCAGCGAACAGCCGGGCCTTGCCGACTGAACCAGGGCCGACTGAGCCTGGGGCGCTCGACGGCTTTCTCCACCCGCGCGAGCGCGACCCCTGTGCGCTCGCGCGATCAGACGCTATAGTCGTCCCCATACATATGCATGGCGATGACCGATGGCAGGACGCAGGACGGCAGGACAAGCTTCGGGAGGACGCGGCCGGAGTAGCCGCGGAATGGCGGGCAGGGACGGCGGCGCGCAGATGGACGATGGCGGCCTGACCGCCGGCCTCCTGCCCCTCCCGGACCTGCTGTCGTCCCAGATCGATGCCGCCGCCGATACCGCCGGCTCCCTGCTCCCCGCTCCGGACGGCGGGACGGAGGACGGGGCGGAGGATGGCGACCCCCATTATCTCGACCACCGCAACCGCCTGCGCCGCCGCTTCCTCGACCGCGGCGCCGACGCGCTGGAGGATTACGAGCTGCTGGAGATGGTGCTGTTCGCCGCCAGTCCACGGCGCGACGTGAAGCCGCTGGCCAAGCTGCTGATCCAGACCTTCGGCGACCTGTGGGGGGTGGTCAACGCCCCGCCCGAACGGCTGCGCGGCCTGAAGGCGGAGGGCGTGTCGCTCGGCACCGACAACGCCGTCGCCACCGTGCGCATCGTCGGGGCGGCGGCCCTGCGCGCCCTGCAGCAGCGGGTGATCGACCGGCCGGTGCTCGCCTCCTGGCAGGCGCTGATCGACTATTGCGCCGCCGCCATGGCGCATGAACCGACGGAACAGTTCCGTTTGCTGTTCCTCGACCGCAAGAACAAGCTGATCGCCGACGAGGTGCAGCAGCGCGGCACCATCGACCACACCCCCGTCTACCCGCGCGAGGTGGTGAAGCGGGCGCTGGAGCTGTCGGCCGCCGCCGTGATCCTGGTCCACAACCACCCCTCCGGCGACCCCACCCCCAGCCGCGCCGATATCGAGATGACCAAGGAGATCGTCCGCGCCGGCAACGCCATCGGCCTCGTCGTCCACGACCATCTGGTGATCGGCAAGGGCGGTCGCCACACCAGCTTCAAGGCGCAACGCCTGCTGTGAAAGCCCGGCTCTCCCGCTTCCCCTTCTCCCGCTTCCCATGCAGCCGCGCCATGCGCCGCCACTTTGCATTTGCGAATCGGTCGCCATTTTGTTGACCTGACGGTGCCCCGCCGAAGGAATCGACCGACCGCATGTCCTCCTCGCCCCTCTCCCTGAAGCGCCGCAGCCTGTTGATCGGGTGCGGAGCGCTGGTTCTGATCTCCGACCGTGCGATGGCCGCCCCCGCCGCGCCGCGCCGTCTCAGCCTGAGGAACCAGAACACCGGCGAGACCTTCGACGGCCCCTATCGCGACGCCGACGGTCCGCTGCCGGACGCGATGGCCGACCTCGCCAAGTTCCTGCGCGACCACCGCGCCAACAAGGAAGGACCGGTCGACGTCGGGACGCTCGACTTCCTGGCCGACATCCTGGAGGCGGTGGGCCAGTCCAAGGCCACCGTTCTGTCCGCCTTCCGCACGCCGGAAACCAACGCGATGCTGGCCGCCCGCAGCCTGGGCGTGGCGGAGCACAGCCAGCATCTGCTGGGCCGCGCCCTGGACGTCACCCTGTCGTCGGGACTGCCCGACGCGCACCGCAGCGCGCTGGACCTCAAGCGCGGCGGCGTCGGCTGGTATCCGCGCTCGCATTTCCTGCACATCGACACCGGCCCGCTGCGCAGCTGGGAGATGTTCGGACAGAACCTGGACGGGCTGTTCGCCCCCGGCGCCCGCAGCACCCGCCTGCGCACCGTGTCCCAGCGCATGCAACTGCACCGCGCGCTCGCCCGCCGCCAGCTGCTGGGACGGAAGTGAGACTGGACCTTACCGGCATACCGGTGTAGGGAAAGCGCCATGACCGACCGCATCGCCCTCACCTCCCCGATGTATTATCCGCCGCTCACATAGCGCGGCGTCGATCGGTCATACCCGAAACCATGCCGTCGCAAGTCCGGCGGCCATGGTTCTCTCCCCATATAGAGACAGTCTCCGGACGGCCCGGCCAACCGTAGAGACGTCCTGATGCCGACCAACTCCAGTGCCGCCGACTTCCTGCGCATCCTGCGCGAGCGCGGTTTCCTCCACCAATGCAGCGACCCGGCCGATGACCTGTCGGGCCTTGCCGCCACGGCGCCGGACGGGGTGTTGACCGCCTATGTCGGCTTCGACGCCACGGCGGCCAGCCTGCATGTCGGGCACCTGCTGTCGATCATGGCGCTGCGCTGGCTTCAGCGCACCGGCAACCGCCCCATCGTCCTGATCGGCGGCGGCACCACCCGGATCGGCGATCCCAGCTTCCGCGACACCATGCGCCCCATGCTGGACGACGCGCAGATCGCCGCCAATGCCGCCGGCCTGCGCGGCGTCTTCGGCCAGTACCTGACTTTCGGGGACGGCGCCGCCGACGCCATCATGGTGGACAACGCCGACTGGCTGGACGGGCTGGATTACGTGCCGTTCCTGCGCGACGTCGGCCGCCATTTCACCATCAACCGCATGCTGAGCTTCGAGTCGGTGCGCCAGCGGATGGAGCGCGAACAGCCGCTGACCTTCCTGGAATTCAACTACATGATCCTCCAGGCCTATGATTTCCTGGAGCTGTCGCGCCGTCACGGCTGCCTGTTGCAGATGGGCGGATCGGACCAGTGGGGCAACATCGTCAACGGCATCGAGCTGGCCCGCCGGGTCGACCGGCGCGAGCTGTTCGGCCTGACCACGCCGCTGCTGACCACCGCGTCGGGCACCAAGATGGGCAAGACCGCCGGCGGTGCGGTGTGGTTGAACGCGGATGCGCTGCGCCCCTTCGATTTCTGGCAGTTCTGGCGCAACACCGAGGATGCCGATGTCGGCCGCTTCCTGCGCCTGTTCACAGAACTGCCGCTGGACGAGATCGCCCGGCTGGAGCGGCTGGAAGGCGCCGAGATCAACGAGGCGAAAATCATCCTGGCGACGGAGGCCACCCGCCTGTGCCATGAATCTCCGGAAGCCGAACGGGCGGCATCGGCCGCCGGCAGCCCCTTCGCCCCCGACGGCGACGGTCTGCCGGAGGTCACGCTGCGGCTTACAGAGGGGACCGGCGGCGTGCCGCTGGTCGATGCGCTGGTGGCAGCCGGCCTGTCGGCCTCCAAAGGGGCGGCGAGACGCCTGATCCGTGAAGGTGGCGCCCGCCTGGACGGCCAGCCGGTGACGGACGTGGCGGCGACGCTCACCGCACCGGCCACGCTGTCGGCCGGCCGCAAGCGCCATGTCCGCCTGATCGTTACCGCCTGATCGGGAGCGGTGGCGTCAGCCCTCCAGCTGGCGCCACATCTCCATGTCGCGCTCGGCGGTCCAGATGCGGGGATCGACGTGGCCGGTCGCCTCGTCATAGGCGCGGGTGACGTTGAACGGCATGCAATGGTCGAAGATCACCCAGTGGCCGAACTTCGGCTTCAGCGCGGCATAGGTGTCCTTGTAGATCGCCCGCAGGTCCTTCCCCGCCGCGACCCCCTGCTTGACCAGCTCGAACAATTCGCTGGTGAAGGCGCGGGTGCCGCGCAGCCCCTCCTGCACCTGCTCCGCCGTGGTCAGGGCGGCGCCGCGGCCGGGCACCAGCTTCTCCGGCTTCAGCGCGGCGATAGCGTCGAGCGTCGCCGGCCAGTTGGTGAAATAGGCGTCGCCGCAATAGGGGGTGGCGCCATATTCGACGAGGTCGCCGGAGAACAGGATTTTCTGCTGCGGCAGCCACACCACGGTGTCGCCCTTGCTGTGGCCACGGCCGAGTTGCAGCAACTGCACCTCCAGCGACCCCAGCCACATCGTCATGTGGCCGCGGAAGGTGATGGTCGGCCAAGTGAGGCCGGGGACCGATTCGACGGCGCGGAACAGGCGGGGGAAGCGGCCGATCTCGCTCGCCATGTCGGCCTCGCCGCGCTCGACGATCAGGTCGCGGGTGTCCTCGCTGGCGATGATCTGCTCCGGCGCGTAGCCCGACGCGCCCAGAACGCGCACCGCATGGTAATGCGACAGCACGACATGGCGGATCGGCTTGTCGGTGACCTCGCGGATGCGGCGGATGACGTCCTGCGCCATCACCGGCGTCGCCTGGGTGTCGATCACCATCACCGCATCGTCGCCGATGACGATGCCGGTGTTGGGATCGCCCTCCGCGGTGTAGGCGTAGGCGTTGTCCGACAGCTTGTCGAAGCTGACGGTCTTCTCGTCCAGGTCGGCGTGCGAAGCGAAGTTCTTGGACATCCGGTTTCTCCACAGGCGCGGCCGGCGCCCCCAACCCTCGAGGTGGCGCGGCCGTCATTGATCGGTTGGGCCAACCATATCGTTTCACTTGAAACCATGCAATGCGTTTGCGGCCGGACGTCGCGGTCGGGGAGGAAGGATTTCTGAACAGCAAAATGCCCGCGCTTCGGATGGAGGCGGGCTTTTCGCTGATTTGGTTGCGGGGGCGCGAAGCCACCGAGAATTGCGGCTGCCAGCCATCTCGGTCTGAAGCGACATCTCCTTGCTGAAAATGCCGAAAAGAGGCTCGCCAGGCGACGGGCAAGCCTCCCCGATCTTCGCACATGCCGATGATCAGTGCGGCGAGCGGCGTTGGTCCCTGATCCCTGAGGTCAACTGTATCTCCCAGGGCATGATCGACAGCCGCAGCCGGCTGCGCGCCACGTCAAGGAACTCCCTGGCATTCTTCCCCGAACGAAGGCCGTACAGCGAATCCGCCCGGGCGATGTACTTGGTCTCCGCAAGCTGCACCGGGACGCTCTTCGCAGAAGACGACAAAACAAATGTTTGCGCGAATATGACTGAACGATAGGCCCGGAAGAACGACGGAGTGAAATCGATTGATGCCATCGATACGATAGCCGCCGTGCCTGGACATCGCTGCCGCACCATAGCCACCCGGCATCGACGCGATGAATTCTTGCCATTTAACAAGAC
This sequence comes from Azospirillum sp. Sh1, assembly GCF_008365135.1. NCBI lineage: Bacteria > Pseudomonadati > Pseudomonadota > Alphaproteobacteria > Rhodospirillales > Azospirillaceae > Azospirillum > Azospirillum sp. Sh1. The sequence continues at coordinate 17,195 of NZ_VTTK01000043.1, forward strand.
CGCCCGCCCAACTCTAGCATGAACGGCATCGGATCACCGGCAAACCAGGGGCCGGTCATTCAAAGGAGGATGCCATGAGCGATGCCGACGCACGCACCGAACCGTCCACCACGCATACCCTCGGCCTGCGACAGACCCTGCGCAGCTTCCTGCGCGACTGGTCACGCTGGTCCCCGGTCGAGCGGCGGGCCGCGACCCTCATCCTCGTCGTCGTGGCGGTGGCGCCCGTCGTCAACTTCCTGCCCTGAGCGCATGCCATAGCCGGCCGCTATGGAGACCAAAGGCACCGGGCATTTCACAACCGCATGCCGGGCCACTTAGGCTCCGAGATGCGAAAGACGGCGCGAACCGCCCCGTGACATCCGGGCCGCGCGCCACCGTTCATACAGGAGGTCAGTCATGGAAGGCGATTTCGGGCGGCCCGGGCACGGGCCGGCGAAAGGAGACGCGCGTCCACTGTACGGTCAGCGGGCCTTGGTGACCGGGGCCAGTTCGGGAATCGGACGCGCAATAGCACGTGCCCTGGCGGAGGCCGGCGCCGACGTCGCGCTCAACTATACCCGTGGGGAGGCCGCCGCCGAGGCCGCCGCGGCCGAATTCCGCGACCTCGGCGTGCGCGCCGTCACGGTGAGGGCCGATGTTTCGCGCGAGGACGAGGTCGAGGCGATGTTCGCCCACACCATCACCGCATTCGGCACGCTGGATATCCTGGTCAACAACGCCGGCCTGCAACAGGACGCGCCGGTCGAGGCGATGACGCTGGAGCAGTGGAACCGGGTGATCGGCGTGAACCTCACCGGCCAGTTTCTCTGCGCCCGCGCAGCCGTGCGCGAGTTCAAGCGGCGCGGGCCACGCCGGGAGGTCTCGCGCGCGCTCGGCAAGATCGTCTGCGTCAGCTCGGTGCACGAGGTCATCCCCTGGGCCGGGCACGTCAACTACGCGGCCTCGAAGGGCGGCGTCATGCTGATGATGAAGACCCTGGCACAGGAGTTGGCAGCCGACCGCATCCGCGTCGTCGGCATCGCTCCCGGCGCCATCCGCACGCCGATCAACCGCGAGGCCTGGGAGACGCCGGAAGCCTACGCGTCGCTCCTGAAGCTCATCCCCTACAAGCGCATCGGCGAGCCGGAGGACATCGCGGCGGCGGCGGCATGGCTGGCGTCGGACGCCGCCGACTACATCACCGGCACGACGCTGTTCGTGGACGGCGGCATGACGCTCTACCCCGGCTTCGAGTCCGGAGGCTGAGCGATGCCGGACACCCTTCGCGCGCACTGGCCGGAGTACCTCATGGAGGCGATCGGGCTCGGTCTCTTCATGCTGTCCGCCGGCCTCGTCGCCACGCTGCTGGAGCACCCCGCCTCGCCGGTCCGCCACGCGCTGCCGTCCGCCTTTGGCCGGCGTGCGCTGATGGGGGCCGCCATGGGCCTGACGGCGGTGGCGATCATTCACTCCCCCATGGGCCGGCGGTCGGGAGCGCACATCAATCCGGCCGTCACGCTGACCTTCCTGCGTCTGGGCAAGATCACGACGGTCGACGCTGCCTTCTACGTGGCCTTTCAGTGCCTGGGCGGCATCACCGGCGCGCTGCTGGTGGCGGGGTTGCTGGGCGAGCGGTTCACGCTGCCGCCACTCTCCGCCATCGCCACGGTGCCCGGCCCTGCCGGTCCGGCAGCGGCCTTCGCCGTTGAAGCAGCGATGGCTTTCGTGCTGATGCTGACGGTGCTGGTCACCTCCGGCAACGCCCGCTGGATGCGATTGACCGGGCTGTGCGCCGGGGCTTTGGTGGCGCTGTTCATCACCGCCGCGGCACCGTTGTCGGGCATGAGCATCAACCCGGCTCGCACGCTGGCCTCCGCGGTCGCCGGCGGCGTGTGGACGCAAGCCTGGATCTACGCCTTCGCACCACCCCTGGGGATGCTGCTGGCCGCCGAAACGCACCGGCGGACGGGGCGCCCTGCCGCCTGCGCCAAGCTCGACCACGACCCGCGGCAACCCTGCATCTTCTGCGGCCATCCTGGCCGCCATGTGGGCGGCCAGGATGGCCATGTGGACGCGCAGGCCCACTCCATGGAGGACATCCATGTCCACTGAACGCTACGACGTCATCATCGTCGGCACCGGAGCGGGCGGCGGCACGCTGGCCCACCATCTGGCGCCGACCGGCAAGCGCATCCTGCTGCTGGAACGCGGCGACTATCTGCCGCGTGAGCGCGACAACTGGGATTCCAAGGCCGTCATGGTGGACGGCAAGTACAAGGCGGACGAGACCTGGTTCGACAAGGACGGTCGCCCCTTCCATCCCGGCATCCACTACTGCGTCGGCGGCAACACCAAGTTTTACGGCGCCGTTCTGCTGCGCCTGCGCGAGCGGGATTTCGGCACGCTGCACCACAGGGGCGGCGTGTCGCCGCCCTGGCCGATCAGCTACGCCGACCTGGCGCCCTACTACCTCAGGGCCGAGCGGCTCTACAGCGTGCACGGCCAGCGCGGGAGCGACCCGACCGAGCCACCCTGCGCCGATCCATACCCCTACCCGCCGGTCAGCCACGAGCCCCGCATCCAGGAACTATCCGACGACCTGACGCGCGCCGGCCACCGGCCGTTCCCGCTGCCCGTCGGTATCCGCCTGGACGAGGCGCAGCCGCATCGCAGCGCGTGCGTGCGCTGTCCCACCTGCGACGGTTTCCCCTGTCTTGTGCAAGCCAAGGCGGACGCGCACGTCACCTGCGTCGCTCCGGCGGTCGAGCATCCCAACGTCACGCTGCTCACCGGCGCATACGCGGAACGGCTGGAGACCGGCCCCTCGGGCCGCGCCGTCACCGGCGTGGTGGTGCGGCGCAACGGCGTCGAGGAGACCTACCGCGGAGACCTCGTCGTCGTGTCGTGCGGCGCCATCAACTCGGCGGCCCTGCTGCTGCGCTCGGCCAGCGACCAGCATCCGGGCGGCCTCGCCAACGGCTCGGGCGTGGTCGGGCGGCATTACATGTGCCACCTGAACTCTGCCCTCGTCGCCGTGTCGCGCCGCCCCAATCCGACGCGCTTCCAGAAGACGCTCGGGATCAATGACTTCTACTTCGGCGCGGACGACTGGGACTATCCGCTGGGCCATATCCAAATGCTCGGCAAGACCGACGCCGCCATGTTCGCGGCCGAGAGCGGCGGACTGCTGCCGGGCTTCGCCGCCGACACGCTGGCGACCCGCGCGCTTGACTTCTGGCTGACATCGGAAGATCTGCCCGATCCCGACAACCGGGTGGAGGTCGGCCGTGACGGCCGCATCACCCTGCGCTACACGCCGAACAACGTCGAAGCGCACGAACGGCTGGTCGCCAAACTGAAGGGCCTCCTGGGCCGCATCGGCTGCGAGCGCACGCTGATCCCGCGCGAGGTCTATTTCGGCAAGCGCATCGCAATCGCCGGCACCGGCCACCAGAACGGCACCATCCGCTTCGGCCACGACCCGAAAAGCTCGGCGCTCGACGTGAACTGCAAGGCGCACGAGGTGGACAATCTGTACGTGGTGGACGCCAGCGTCTTCCCTTCCAGCGCGGCGGTGAACCCGACGCTGACCATCCTCGCCAACGCGCTCCGCGTCGGCGACCACCTGATCGAGCGCCTCGGGGCGACGGTGGGTGCGGCATGATTGACCGAACCCTGCATCGCGCCGAGCGCGCGCTCGACCTGCTGCGCCTCGCCCAGCGGGCGGCGTGGCCGGTGTTCGACCTGCTCATCCGCCTGTGGCTGGCCCAGACCTTCTGGGTATCGGGCGTCGTCAAGCTGCACGACTGGGAACAGGCGCTGTTCCTCGCCCGCACCGAATACCCGGTGTCCTGGCTCGACCCGGTGACCGCCGCCGTGCTCGGCGCGGCGGTCGAGCTGATCGGTCCGCCGCTGCTCGCGCTCGGCCTCGCCACCCGCGCCGCGGCGCTGCCGCTGCTGGCCCTGTCGCTGATCACGCAGTATGCCTATCTGGCGCTCGACCAGCACCTGTTCCAGGCCGTGCTGCTGGTCTGGTACGTCGTCCTGGGTGCCGGGCCGCTGTCGCTCGACCGGCGCCTGGCGCGCGGGCTGCCGGGCAGCGCCCTGCCCTTCGCGCAGAGCGGGGCGCGGTTGCTGGCAGGGTTGACGCGGTACGCCGGGCCATTGGCGCAGCTTCTCGTCCGGTACTGGATCGCCGGGGTGTTCTTTCGCTCCGGCCTGACGAAGATCACCGATTTCGAGACGACGGTCCTGCTGTTCCGATCCGAGTATTCGGTGCCGCTGCTGCCGCCGGAACTGGCCGCGGCCGCCTCCACCGCGTTCGAGCTGATATGCCCGGTGCTGCTGGTGATTGGGCTGGGGACACGCCTCGCCGCATTGCCGTTGATCGGCATGACGCTGGTCATCGACGCCACCTACCTGCACCACGTCGACCACCTCTACTGGCTGATGCTGCTGGGCCTCATCGTCGCCCGCGGCCCCGGCCCGCTGTCGCTGGACCGCGTCATCGCCGGGATCGTGCGCAGCCGTTTCCCGCGGCTGGCCGGCATGGCTCCCGCACTGCCGGAGGACGCGCCGCGCGTGGTCGTGGTCGGTGGCGGCTTCGGGGGGCTGGCGGCGGTGCGCGGACTGGCGCGGACGGCGTGCCGCGTCACGTTGATCGACCGGCGCAACCACCACCTGTTTCAGCCACTGCTTTATCAGGTGGCGACCGCCGGCCTGTCGCCGGCCGACATCGCCACTCCGATCCGCAGCCTGCTGCGCGACCAGCCCAACGCCCGCGTCCTGCTGGGCGACGTGTCCGGAGTGGACTCCTCGGAGCAGTCCGTCCTGCTGGAGGACGGTCGCCGCGTGCCCTACGATCAACTCGTGCTCGCGACAGGCGCCCGTCACGGCTATTTCGGCCGCGAGGAGTGGGAGCCTTTCGCTCCCGGCCTGAAGAAGGTCGAGGACGCCACCGAAATCCGTCGCCGCCTGCTGCTCGCCTTCGAGGAGGCGGAGAACGCCACTGATCCCGAGCTGCGCCGCGCCCACCTGACCTTCGTGATCGTCGGCGGCGGCCCGACCGGCGTCGAGTTGGCCGGCGCCATCGCCGAGTTGGCCCGCCACGGGCTGGCCGGCGAGTTCCGCGCCATCGATCCGGCCGAGGCGCAGATCCTGCTGGTTCAATCCGGCTCCCGCGTCCTGCCCACCTTCCCCGAACCGCTGTCGGCCAGCGCCGCAGCGTCCCTGGAATCGCTTGGGGTGCGCGTCATGACCGGCAGCCGCGTGGAGACGGTGGACGCTCAAGGCGTCACGGTGTCCGGCCGGCGCATCCCGGCGCGCACCGTGTTCTGGGCGGCCGGTGTCATGGCCTCACCGGCCGCACAATGGCTGGGCGCGCCCGCCGACAGCGCGGGCCGGGTCAAGGTCGGGCCGGACCTCTCGGTCACCGGTCTGCCGAACGTCTTCGCGATAGGCGACACCGCAGCGTCCGACGGCTGGGACGGTCAGCCGGTCCCCGGCCTCGCCCCGGCGGCCAAGCAGGGCGGCATCCACGTCGCCGCGGTGATCGCCGCGCGCATCGCCGGACGGACGGCCCCGGCCCCGTTCCGCTACCGCCACGCCGGCAGTCTGGCGACCATCGGGCGCAAAGCGGCGGTCGCCGACTTCGGCCGGCTGCGCCTGACGGGAGCGGCCGCCTGGTGGCTGTGGGGCGCGGTGCACGTGTTGTTCCTCTCGGGCATGCGCAACCGCATCGGCGTCGCGCTGGAATGGTTCTGGGCCTACCTGACGCTGCGCCAGGGCACCCGCCTGATCACCGGCCCGTCCACGCCCCCGAAAACGCCCGAGCCGGCGCGCCCCCGCGCTCTTGAAACCGCCTCCTGAAGGGAGACCATCCGATGACCATCGCGATCATCCGCGAAGAGGAGTCCGTTTCCGGCCTCGGGGACAATGACCCGATGCCCATCCGCTTCGGACGTGCCGTGTGCGGCGACCTCGCCCAGGCCGAGCGGCGGGAGTGGTGGCTCGCCAATGGACTGGGCGCCTACGCCGCCGGCACCCTCGCTTGCAGCCTGACCCGGCGCTATCACGGCCTGCTGGTGGCGCCGGTGGAGCCGCCGCTCGGCCGGCGGCTGGTGTTTGCCAAGGCCGACGCCACGCTGCTGGCCGACGGGCACGAGATCCCGCTGTTCACCAACCGCTGGAGCAGCGGCACCATCGCCCCGGCCGGCCACGCGAACCTGGAGAGCTTCGAGCTTGACGGCCGCGTCCCAGTGTGGACCTACGCCGTCGCCGGCCGCCGCATCGAGGCGCGCGTCTGGCTGGAGCAGGGCGCCAACACGGTCTACGCCGCGTGGCGCCTCGACCCGGACGGCGAGCCCTGGCGGCTGAGGGTGTCGCTGCTGGCAAACGGCCGCGACCACCACGGCACCGTCGACCGCAGCGGCTTCCGCCCGGTGGTGGAGGCGGTGGACAGGCATGGCCTGCGTGTCGTCGATCCCGCCTTCACCCTCCACCTCACCGCGGTCGGCGGGCGGATCGAGCCACGCCATGACTGGCACGCCGACTTCGCCCTGCCCATGGAGGCGGAACGCGGCCTACCGGCCGACGATCACCATCTCTGCGTCGGCGAGGCGTTGCTGGACCTGACGCCCGGCGCCTGGGTCGGCATCGTCGGCAGCCTTGAAGAGGATACGTCCACCGATCTGCCGGCAGCGCTGGCGCGCCGTCTGGGTGCGGAGGCGGCGGTGCTCGATTTGGCCTCCGCCACCGTGCCTGAGCTGGCCGACGCGCCGGATTGGGTGCACCGGCTGGTGCTGGCGGCCGACAGCTACCTGTTCGCCCGTCCGCTGCCCGGCGTGCCGGACGGGCAGTCGGTCATTGCCGGCTACCCGTGGTTCGGCGACTGGGGACGCGACACCATGATCGCCCTGCCTGGTCTGACGCTGGCGACCGGCCGCGCCGGCAGCGCCCGCCGCATCCTGGAGACCTTCGCCCGCTTCGTGGACCGGGGCATGCTGCCCAATGTCTTCCCCGGTGCCGGCGAACACGCCGACTACAACACCGTGGACGCCGCGCTCTGGTACGTCGAGGCGTGGCGCGCCTACGTGGATGCCACCGGCGACGACGCGGCGCTGGAGACCGCCCTGCCCGTCCTGGCGGAGATCATCGACTGGCATCGGCGCGGCACGCGCTACGGCATCGGCGAGGACCCGGCGGACGGCCTGCTGCGCGCCGGGGAACCGGGCCTTCAGCTCACCTGGATGGACGCCAAGATCGGCGACTGGGTGGTGACACCCCGCCACGGCAAACCGGTGGAGATCAACGCGCTGTGGTTCAACGCGCTCTCCGTCATGGCGGGGTTCGCGGAGCGCCTGGGCAAGCCCGCGGACGCTTATCGCGCCACCGCGGAGCGCGTGCGCAGGTCGTTCGAGCGCTTCCTGCGCCCCAGGGGAGGCCTGTTCGACGTGATCGACGGCCTAGCCGGTGATGACCCGACCATCCGCCCCAACCAGATCTTCGCCGTCAGCCTGCCGCACAGCCCGCTCGGCCGCGCGACACAGGCCCGCGTCGTCGATGAGTGCCGACGGGAACTGCTGACCAGCTATGGCCTGCGTTCGCTGTCGCCCGGTCATCCCGACTACCGCCCCGGCTATCGCGGCGGCGTCCTGGAGCGCGACGGCGGCTACCACCAGGGCCCGGTGTGGGGATGGCTGCTTGGCCCTTACGCGCTGGCCGCGTTCCGGGTGACCGGCGACGCCGCGGCGGCGCAACGCCTGCTGGCCCCCATCGCCGACCATTTGACCGACGCCGCGCTCGGCCAAGTCAGCGAGATCTTCGAAGGCGCCCCGCCACACGCCCCGCGCGGAGCCCCGGCACAAGCATGGTCGGTCGCCTGCGTGCTCGAAGCGTGGTGGCGGCTCGAACAAGCCAAACGAACCTGATCCAAGGAGGAACGATCCCATGACCACCAACACCCTGAACGCCGAACGCCGACGCCTGGAGGCCCAGCGGGCCGGCACCGAGGACTGGCGCCTCTGGGGCCCCTACCTGTCCGAGCGGGCCTGGGGCACGGTGCGCGAGGACTACAGCGCGCACGGCACGGCGTGGGAGGATTTCAGCCACGATCAGGCGCGCTCGCGCGCCTATCGCTGGAGCGAGGACGGCTTAGCCGGGATCTGCGACGCGGAGCAGCGTCTGTGCTTTGCGCTTGCGCTGTGGAACGGCCGGGACCCGATCCTCAAGGAGCGCGCCTTCGGCCTGACCGGCAACGAGGGCAATCGCGGCGAGGACGTGAAGGAATACTACTTCTACCTCGACGCCACGCCCAGCCACGCGCACCTGCGCGCGCTCTACAAATACCCGCAGGCGGCCTATCCCTACGAACGGCTGGTGGCGGAGAACCGCGCGCGCGGTCGCACCGACCCGCCGTTCGGTCTGGCTGATACCGGGGTGTTCGACGACAGCCGCATTTGGGACGTGGAGGTGACCTACGCCAAGGCCGGCCCGCGGGAGATCCACATCCACGTCACCGCATCCAACCGCGGCCCCGAGGCCGCGACCCTGCACCTGCTTCCCACCCTGTGGTTCCGCAACACCTGGGCGTGGGGCGACGGAACGCAGCGCCCGAGCCTCGCACGCGACATGGCACCGGAAGGGGCTGCCTGGGCGGTCCGCGCCACGCATCCCGGCTTGGGCGACTACCGCCTGTATGGCGCCCAAGCGGCCGAGCTGCTGTTCACCGAGAACGACAGCAACGCCGAACGCCTGTGGGGCGTGCCCAACCCCACGCCCTACGTCAAGGACGCCTTCCACCGCCGTGTGGTCGACGGCGACGAGGCGGCCGTCAACCCGGCCGGCGAGGGCACCAAGGCGGCGGCGTGGACCGTGCTGGAGGTGCCGGCCGGCGGCGCCGCCTCGGTGAACCTCGTGCTGTCCGGTGAGCCGCTCGCCCGGCCCTTCGCCAGCACGCGGCGCGTCCTCGACACGCGACTGGCCGAGGCCGACGCCTTCTACCGCGACTTGGCTCCCGACGCCGACGCGGAGGATGCGCGCATCCTGCGTCAGGCGCAGGCCGGCATGATCTGGTCGAAGCAGTTCTTCCACTACGACGTGGAGCGCTGGCTGGGCGGCGACCAGATTTCCCCGCCCGAGAGCCACAAGTCAGGGCGCAACCGCTCCTGGAAGCATCTGAAGTCCTCCGACGTCATCTCCATGCCCGACGCCTGGGAATACCCATGGTTCGCCGCCTGGGACCTCGCCTACCACTGCGCGGCGCTGGCGCTGACGGACGTAGATTTCGCCAAGGACCAGGTCGAGGTGCTGTTGAGCGAGCGCTTCCTGCACCCCAACGGCCAGATTCCCGCCTACGAGTGGGCGTTCGGCGACGTCAACCCGCCGGTGCATGCCATGGCGGCGCTGAAGGTCTTCCGGGCCGAGCGCGTGCAGCGCGGCGAGGGCGACACGCATTTCCTGCACCGCGTCTTCCATAAGCTGCTGCTGAACTATGCCTGGTGGATCAACCGCAAGGACACGGACGGCCACAACGTGTTCGAGGGCGGCTTCCTCGGCCTCGACAACATCTCGGTGTTCGACCGCTCACAGCCACTGCCGCCGGGCTACAGCCTGAAGCAGGCCGACGCCACCGGCTGGATGGCGATGTTCGCGCTCAACATGGTGGTGATGGCGCTGGAACTGGCGCGGGAGGACCACGACTACGAGGACATCGCGATCCAGATCTACAGCCAGTTCCTGTCGGTCGCCAACACCATCGGCGGCCATGTGCCGGGTGCGGTGTCGCTGTGGGACGACGAGGACGGCTTCTTCAAGGACCTGATCGTCTGCCCGGACGGCAAGGTCAGTCGCGTCAACGTCTACTCCATGGTCGGCCTGATCCCTCTTTTCGCCACCGAAGTGATCGACCGCCGCCTCCTGGAATGCGTGCCGCGCTTCCGCGCCCTGCTGACCCGGCACCGGGGCGGCAAGTTCCAGGACAGCACCGTCTGCGCCTGCCCGGACTGGGAGAACGCGCGGGGCGAGCATCTGCTGGCGTTGGTCGATCACACCATGCTGCCGCGCATCCTCCAGCGCCTGCTCGATCAGGGGCAGTTCCTGTCGGACTACGGAGTGCGCAGCGTCAGCCGCATCCACGCCGAGCACCGCCACCTGGGCGACCTGCCGGGCGTCGGGCAGGCGTTGATCGAGTACGTGCCGGGCGAGTCCACCTCGGGCCTGTTCGGCGGCAACTCCAACTGGCGCGGGCCGGTGTGGATGCCGGTGAACTACACGCTGATCCAGGGACTGGAGAAGTTCCACCGCTTCCTCGGCGATGATTTCACCGTGCCGGTGCCGTGCCTGGGCGGACGACGGCTGACGCTGAAGGAGATCGCCACGCTGGTGTCGGACCGGCTGGTGTCCATTTACCGCCCCGATGACGAGGGCCGGCGGCCGGTCTACCGTGCGCAACCGGTCTTCCACGACGACCCGCACTGGCGCGATCTGCTGCTGTTCTACGAATACTTCCACGCCGACACCGGCCAGGGCCTGGGGGCGGCACACCAGACCGGCTGGACCGGCCTGCTCGCCAATCTGGTGATGCGGCGATATCGGCGGGAGGTGCCCGAGTACTGGAAGGCGAAGAGCGTGGCGGAAGTCACGGTATAGGTCATTCAAGCCCTCCCCCGGTCCCGCTGGGGGAGGATTTTCTGTTCACTCCACCACGGCGACATCCTCCCATCTCATCGACGTGCGCGTCGGTTCGGCGGCATCCCAGTGGTAGGTCTGGGCCATGCGGATGGCGACCTGCTCCACCGGCGTGAAGCGGCGCCCGGCAACGGTGACCAAGTGGATGGTACGCGTCACTTCCGGCTCGATGATGGCGCGCGTCACCACGCCCGGCAGCGTCGCCATGTTCTCCGGCATCACCGCACAGCCCATGCCGGCGGCGATCATCGCCTGTACCCAGTCCTCCCGCTCGCTGTGATAGCGGATGTTCACGGCGTGCCGCTTCGGCACGTTCAACGCTTCGAAATGATAGCGGAATTCGCAGTGCACGCGCTGGAGGTAGTCCTCGCCGTCCAATTCAGGCAGAGGAATGGCGTTCATGCTCTCGAAGCGGTGACCGCGCGGGCAGGCGATCAGATACCGCTCGGTGAACAGGGGTCGCGCGGTGCAGCGCTCGGGAAACGACGGCAGCGCCACCAGCGCCACGTCCAGGTCGCCGCTCACCAGCGCCTCCACCAGCGGCTTGGCCGGCAGGTCCTGGATTTGCAGATCGAGCATGGGGATGCGGGCACGCAACTGCTCGAAGAAGCCGACGAGGCGGCCGGGGCTGATCGTGCACATGACACCGAGCTTGAGGGGTGCCCGCTCCATGCTGCGGTACTGCTTGGCCTCCGCCAGTACGGCCGAGTTGGTCGTGTAGATGGAATCCAGGTGCGGCAGCACCAGCCGGCCCAGCTCGGTCAGGTGGGTGTTGTGGTGCTCGCGGCTGAACAGCAGGCCGCCCATTTCCTCTTCCAGCTTCTGGATGGCGCGGGTCAGCGAGGGTTGGGTGACGTTGCACTGCTCCGCCGCGCGCGTGAAGTTCAGCGTTTCGGCGACGGCCAGGAAGTAACGGATCTGGTGCATCTCCATGATCGGACCCCCTTTCGTGACCGATCATACACTGTGACGCCATCGATGCCGGTGCTCAGTTGGGGGAGGCCGGTAAACAACCTTTCACATCATTGTGATAGGGCGCGGACGGAACGTGATCCGTCCATAGCCGGCGGCTATGCAACAAATACTCATCAGGCATTTCCGTCGAGGCTGCCCAACAAATACTTTGATCTTCACCGGACGCCTCCAACAACGGAAGGCCCCACATGAGGAGTGAAACCATGACCGCCAAGATGAACACGACGATGACCGTTGCCGCCGCGCTGGCCGGCGCCCTGTCGATGGCTGCGCTGATCCCCCTGCACAGCGCCGCCGCGGCCGAGGCCTCGGGGCTGGAGAAGTGCTACGGCGTCTCCAAGGCTGGGCAGAACAGCTGCGCCAACGCCGCCGGCACCCATTCCTGCGCCGGCCAGTCCAGCAAGGACTATGACGGCGGCGAGTGGCGCGCGGTCAAGGCCGGCGTCTGCAAGGAGATCGGCGGCAAGACCGAAGCGTTCAACGGCATCGGCACGCCCAAGGACATGACCAAGAAGGGCTGATCCCAACCCGTTCCGCCGGCCGCCGGAGACGTCTCCCATGTCCACCCCGATTCCCGCGATCCATGCCGCCAGCGTGTCCTTCCCCGTGCCCTCCCAGGCGGGAATCGGACTGCGGCACCGCCACGTCGCGGAGTTCCTCACCTCCCGCCCGCGCGTGGCGTGGATCGAGGTGCACAGCGAGACCTATCTGGCGGCCGGCGGTCCCCGGCTGCACGCCCTGGAGGCGATCCGCCGGGACTACCCGCTGAGCTGCCATGGGGTCGGCCTCTCCCTCGGTTCCGCCGAGGGGGTCGACTCCGAGCACCTTGGCCGGCTGGCCACCCTGTATGACCGCCTGGAGCCGGACCTCGTCTCCGACCATCTGGCCTGGAGCGTCACCGGCGGTACCTACCTCAACGACTTGCTGCCGCTGCCCTACACCGAAGAGGCGCTGGACCTCGTTCGCCGGAACGTCGAGCGCACGCAGGAGACGCTGGGCCGGCGGATCCTGGTGGAGAACCCCTCGCGCTACCTGGACTTCGAACAGTCCACCATCCCCGAATGGGAGTTCCTGGCCGAACTCGCCGCGCGCACCGGCTGCGGCCTGCTGCTGGACGTCAACAACGTGTATGTCAGCGCCGGCAACCTCGGCTTCGATGCGGCCGCATACCTGGCGCACGTCCCCGCCCAGGCGGTGGGAGAAATCCATGTCGCCGGCCACGCCGTGCACGAGACGGGAATCGGCACGCTGCTCATCGACGACCACGGCGACGTGGTGGCCGACGCCGTATGGGCGCTGCTGGCGTCCACCCTGGAGCGCATCGGCCCGCGCCCGGTGCTGGTGGAGTGGGACACGCGGGTGCCGGAGCTTGCCGTGCTGATGGCCGAAGCCGCGCGCGCCGACCACCTGCTGGAGATGCGCCATGCTGCGTGACCTGCAAGCGGCCATGCGCCGGCAGCTCCTGTCGGCCCACCCCGCTCCGCCACCCGGAATCCCGGGCGATGCCATCCCCGCCCCGGTGCGGTTCGCGGTCCATGCGAACAACGTCGTCGGCTCGCTGGTGGAGGCGCTGGAAGCGGCCTTCCCGGCAACGGCACGCCTGCTCGGCCGCGCGGTGTTCCGCCGCGCCGCGGCGGGTTACGTCCGCCGGCATCCGCCACACGTCCCGCAGCTCCTCGCCTTCGGCGACCGCTTCCCGGACCACTTGGACGAGATGCCGGAGGCGGCCGAATTGGCTCGTTTCGAATGGGCGTGGAACGCCGCCTTCTTTGCCGCCGACGCGCCGATGCTCGACCCGGCGGATCTCCGCGCCGTGCCCCAGCAACGCTACCCGGAGCTGCGCTTCACGCTGCACCCGTCGGCGCACCTGCTCACCGTGGCACACCCTGTCCTCGACCTGTGGAAGGCGTTGCGCCATGACGAGCCGCCGCCCGGCCCGTTGCCCATAGACCCGCCGCCGGGCGGCGAACAGGTGCTGATCGTCCGCCCCTTGGCCGAGGTGTACGCTGTGGCTATCGGCCGCGGCGAGTTCACTCTGCTGCTCGCCCTGTCGGCAGGCGCGGACCTTGGGCACGCCGCCACCGCGGCGGCCGGAACCGATCCCGGCCTCGATCTGCAGGCTGCCCTTCTAGCCCACCTGCAACTGGGAACATTCACCGCTTTTTACTTTCCTCTGGAGGAATGAGAAATGACCAATCTCGCCGCTACGACGCCCGTGCGTCCGCGTCACACTTCGCTCGCCCCCATCATTGACATGGTGGACGTCGTTACCAGCCGGCTGAACGCCTGGGGCGCACCGGTGCTGCAACTCGGCATGCGGCTGTGGATGGCCAAGGTGTTCTTCACCTCTGGCCTGACCAAGATTCAGGACTGGGACACCACTGTTCTACTATTCGCCGATGAGTACAAAGTGCCTCTGCTGCCGCCCGAGGTGGCGGCCACGCTCGGCACCATGTTCGAATTGGGCATGCCGGTGCTTCTGGTGATTGGGCTGTTCAGCCGACTGGCGGCGCTGCCGCTGCTCGGCATGGCGCTGGTGATCCAGTTTGTGCTGGGTGCCGCCAACCCAAGCTATGATTCCGTCGAGCATTTTTATTGGATGTTTCTGCTTCTGGCGATCGTGGTGCACGGACCGGGAAGTCTGTCGCTGGACGGGGTGCTGCGCCACCGGCTGCCGCGCTGAGCGGCGGCGTTTCATGCAGATGCAGCGGGTCCGCTACGCCTTGACCACGGGCACTTTAGAACTTGGCAGGATCATGTCCGTCAAAAATGCAGCACGAAACTTGCGCTGAGAATGTCGACGTGGCTCTTGTATGAGCCAGTCAGAGTGCCACTGGCGGATTCGACGCTGCCCACTTCGCGGATCGAAGAACCGCCGCTCGCGAAAAGATGGGCGTAGCCGATGTTGAGTTGATTTCCCTCGCCCATGTCGTAGCTATAGCCGCCGGTCAGCCAGACGCGCGCCTGATCCGGAAGGCGGGCATTGCGGTGGGCATTGTCGGTGGTGCTCATGTCATAGGCAATGCCACCCTGAAACCTGTTGCGTTCATCAAGCTTGTAGGTCGCCCCGAGCGCGAAGTACCAGCTGTCCTTCCAGTTTTCATCCACAACACTGTCTGGACGACCGTTGCCATAGCTCAAGCGCAGCTGACGAAAGGTCGACCAGTTGGTCCACTGGATGTCGCCCATCACAGCCCATTGCGGCGTCAGCTCGTGATAGACGCCGAAGGTCGCGTAATCGGGGGTGACCAGCTTTGCACTCAGACTGTCGTTGGCGAACATCGGGTTGGCCGCCAGGAAGGACGGAACATTCTCGAACGTCGCGTCGCCGTTCAGCTTGTGCTTGATCTTGGAGCGGTAATTCAGGCCGATGCGGGTGGTCGGCGAGAACTCGTACAGCAAGCCGATATCCCCGCCGAATCCGATGTTGTCGGCAGTCCCCTTGAAGTGGCCGTCGGTGGCGCCGGGAATGCCCATGCCCCCGAAATTGATGGCATTGCTCAGCTTGGCCTTGAAGTAGGAAATCTCCACGCCGCCGCCCACCGACAGGGCGTCGGTGACGCGGTAGCCGAATGACGGGGTGACGCTGATGTTGGTGACCCCCGTTTCCAGCGCATGGTAGCGCCCGATCCAGTTGTCGTCGTAGTTGGTGCGCAGGCCGAAGGGCACCGTCACGGCAACGCCGAACTTCAGGTCGCGGTCGTAATCCCACAACGCATAGGCCGCACCGAGAGCCGCCGGCTCGGCGACATTGCCGCCATCGCCGCCGCTGACCGTGCCCGAATAGCCGGCCCCGGTGTTCTGTCCGGAAAATTTGACCTTGGGCAGGACCCCGGTGATCGAGGTGCCGGTCTGGTTGCCGCTCAGCCGGGTCATGCCCGCTGGATTGTACCAAATGGTGCTGAGATTGTAGGCTTTCGCCGCGCTGCCCGCATGCGCGTTGCCGAGCCCTTCCGAGCTTTGTTCGCGCAGTTGGAAGCCGGCGGCGTGTGTGCGTCCCGCGGCAGTCACGACCACCGTCATCAAGGCGGCCGTGGCGGCTATCGGAATCCATCTCCTCATCATGTGCCCCTCCCGAATTTCAGCTTTGTTGACTTTGACGCCGGCGGATCGACAGGCGCGGAGCCCCGCCTCCGGCCGGCTGGACGGACGGCTCAGACGTCGACCAATTCCTTTTCCGCGGTCAGGATCATCTCGCCGAGATTGACGCTCTCTCCCAGGCGGCAGCTGCGCTCCGCCCGTCCGAAGCGGTGGCGGACGGCAACCCTGTACTCGCCGCTGCTGGGCATCAGCCGGTCGAACCGGAAATCGCCGAAGCCGTCGCTGAGCGTCGTCGCCAGCAGCCGGCCGTCCTGAAAGAGCGACACCTCGGCTTCGGCGATGCAGGTCATCAGTCCGTCGAGCCGTGCGCAGACGCTGCCGCCGATGAAACAGGTCTGCCAGCGCTCCAGCCCGCGGTACCAGACCCGCGGCCGCGTCCCCAATTGCGGCTTCAGGACCTGAAGCCCCTCGCGCTCCGCCCGTGCCGCCATCTCGCGGTCGTCGAGCTTCACCGCTTCGAAGACATCCGTCGGGCAGACCAGCTGGCAACGCGGCCGGTCCCACCCCTGGTCGATCAGATGGGCGTCGAAGATCCAGGTCTGCGGCAGCTGCCGCTCCTCGTTCCAGACGATGGCCTTGTACGGGCAGGACGCGACGATGTCCCGGCGTCCGCGGGCCTTTTCCGGATCGATGATGACGATGCCGTCCGGGCGCTTGCGGACGGCGCCGCCGCCGGCCCTGACGCAGGGCGCGTCGTCGCAATGGTTGCACATCACCGGCAGATAGGTGACGTCCACCATGGGGGCGCTGCCCTGGACCCGGCGCAGGATGCGGATCGTGCCGTCGGCTGCCGCATCCGCGGGAGCCGCATATCCGGGAAAGTCGTTGCCCTCATGTTCGTCGCGCTCAGCAAGAACGCAGTTGTTGCAGTTCTCGCAGCGCCCGACGCTTACGATCAGGTTCCACTTGCTCATCACGGGTTTCCTCACGCGGCACGGGCAGGTTCGAACGCGGCGACGCCCTGCCACTTCTCCACCTGGACGAGGCAGGAGTTGGGGCTCATGGCGCTCGTCCCCCGGCTCTGCGGCCGGTCGGGAGTGAGCATGTTCATGCAGCCGCCGATCTCGACCTGCTCGCCATTCACCTCGACCAGTTGGAACTCCGCGCTGGACTCGTAGGACTTGACCACCCCGGGGACCACGAGGGGCGAGACGTCCGCCGCACAGATGACCGCACCGCGGTCGTTGAAGACCTTGACCAGATCGTGGTGGGCGATGCCGCGGGCCGCGGCGTCCTGCCGGCTGAGCCGCAGCAGCCAGAAATCATGTCCCGCCACCCGGACCCGATGGTCGGGGATCCGGTTCGTCGTGCTGTTCTTGCCGTCGCTGCCGGTGTGGAAGCTGTAGCGGCTGTGGGTGGCGATCATCTGCAGCGGATACCGCTCGAACAGCTCGCCACTGCGCGGCCCTTCCCACGAGGGGATGTAACGGTTCAGGGGAGGACGTTCGGGATTGTCCGCGTTGTGCCGCTTCAAAAGCTCCGGCACGAATTCGATCTTGCCGCTCGGCGTCTGCACGCCCATGCCGAAGCTCTCGGCGAACTGGGACGGCAGCGGGTGGGGTTCCGGCACGTCCTTGCGGCGCCCTTCCGCGAACCAGCGCATGTCCACGGGCTGGCGCAGTTCCGGTTTCTCGGCGGGCACGACGTAATAGCCCTTGCGGCAGAACTCGCGCCAGGAGATGCGGCCGGGCAGGTCCGAGGAGTCGAAGACGCGCTTGACCCAGTCCAGTTCACCGCAGCCTTCGGTGAACACCGCCCCCAGTCCAAGCCGGCTGAGGATGCCCGTGAAGATGTCGTAGTCCGACCGCGACTCGCCGAGCGGCTCGATGCATTTGTGCTGCAGGGTGATGACGCGGTGATTGACGCAGCCGACGCCATGGTGGGCATAGCCGCCGGAATTGGACCATTCTCCGATGTCCCAGCGTTCCAGCGAGGTGCAGGCCGGCAGGATGATGTCGGCGAACTGGGCCTCGCCCTCCATCCAGATCGACTGGTTCACCACGAACTCGATGCTGTCGTGGCGGTAGGCGTCCATCCAGCGGCCGGACTTCGCGACCGTGCTGAAGGCCGACCCGCCATAGCGGTAGAGCATGTGGATGCACGAATAGCCCGGCATCGGGTAGGTGAAGGGCGTGAACTGCGCCTCCTGCGACATGCCATCCCAAATGTAGCCGGTGGCATGGCCATCAACGATCGCATCCGGCAGCTGCTGCTTGGGAACCAGCTGCTTGACCGGGTTCAGGGTCAGGATGTGCGGCATGCGCTGGTAGTTGCTGACCGCGTTGCCGGTCCACATCAGATCGCCGGAGATGCCGCCGTCGGCATAGCCGGGGAAATAGAAGTGGAGATCGACCGGCGAGCCGATCTGCGCACAGCCGAAATTGACGCCCGGCTTTCCCCACCCCTGCATGGCCATCATCATGACCATGCAGCGCGCCCACTGGATCCCGGCGGCACCGCGGCAGGCGCCGCCGAACCCGACGCCGATGGCGCCGACCGACAGATAGACCTTCTTGTTGCCCCACATGCGGGCGAGCGCCCGGACGTCCTTCGCCGGAACCCCGGTTTCCGCCTCCTGCCATTCCGGCGTCTTGGGCACGCCGTCCGTCTCGCCCAGCAGATAGGCCTTCCATTCCTCGAAACCGGTGGTCCGGGTCGCGACGTATTCCTGGTCGTACAGCCCCTCGGTCACCCAGACATGCATGATCGCCTGGGCCAGCGCCGGATCGGTCTGCGGGCGGATCGGAATCCAGCGGCCGCCGAGCAGCTGTGCCGTGGGGTTCAGATGGGGGTCGATGTGCACGAATCGCACGCCCAATTCCTTCGCCCACAGCCGACGCTGCGTGCCCTCGAATCCGGAATAGACGCCGGTGGTGCTTTCGGGATCGCTCGACCAGAAGACGATCATCTCGGCTTCCTTGAGACAGTCCTCCACGCCGCCATAGCCGGCCGGAATGCCGATCCGCATGGAATTGCCGAAATGGTGCATGGCGCCCCAGTACCAGCCTTCCCAGCTGTCGGGATTGGCGGCGACGCGGGTGAAGCCGATCAGGTTGGCGAAGCGCGTCAGCGAGCTGAGGTAATAGCCGATGTTGCCCCACTGGTGATGGGACGACATCGGGAAGGCGATCGATCCCGGCCCATGCACGCGCTTCTGCCGGTTGATCTCCTTGGCGACGATATCCAGGGCTTCGTCCCAGCCGATGCGCACATAGCCGGACTTTCCACGGGTCTGCGGATTGCGCTCGCCGTCCGGATCGAAATCGACGCGCTTCATCGGATACAGGATGCGCTTGTCCGAATAGACCAGCGACTTCAGGGAAAGCGCGTGCGGAGCGACCAGGGCGCGGCGCGGCGGACTGAAGCGCCGTCCGCGGGCCTCGACCTCCCAGGTGGGCGGGTCGTTGCGGTCCATCTCCAGCGGCGTCACGCGCAGGATCCGGCCGTCCTTGACATGGACGAAGACCGGGCCGCCGTTGGTGCAGCTGGTGTAGCGCCGGCTGCCGTCGGGCATGGGGGTTCCCATCGTCAGGCCGGCGGTCGCCATCATGTTCATGGTCTGGGCGAACCAGACCACGAGGTCGTCGCGCCCCTCGGTCACGACCTTGAATGTCTTGGCGGCATGGATGATCTCGCCCTGGTCGGGATTGGGCGACAGGAACTTCAACGCCGTCTCGACATCCTTGAACAGCATGCGAATGTCGGGCCGCGTCCCGGCCGCCGGGCGCAGGACCCGTCCGTCGCGGAACTCGATCGACCGCCTGAGGCTGCCGTCCTGCAGGCCGATCAGCACGACCAGGTTGCGTTGCCTCAGCCGGGCGCGAAAAGCGGGAGTCCGCTTGGCCGTGAGGGTGAGCACCGTCGGGAGGGCGAACAGGATGGTCTTAAGAAACTGTCTTTTCATGCGCGATCCTGATCGGGGTGTTGAACGCACCGGAGGGTCGGGTGCTCGGGAATGGCATCGCTCAGGCGGTGAGCGATGCCCGGCCATGGCACGGCCGCTCGGACGATTCCGGCCTCCGGCGACCGGCTGCCGCGACGCCCCCGGCACCATCGCCGATCCCGTTTTCTGATACTGTTCTCAGAACTGATTGTTTTGTCAACTACCTCGTTGGCCGGTCGTCTGGAAGCTTCGCCCCATCCCCTGCCCGGGCCGCTCCACGTCAAACTTCCCTCTTATTGACAATATCATCAGTTTTGATGATTATATCAACAAACATGTGAAGCGGAGGAGATGCACCCATGGCAGAACACGAACTTGCCTTCAGGTCCGCGGCGGCAGACCCCAGGGCTGACGGCCGATCGGGCAGCGCGGGAAAGCCGCCCGTCCTGACCACCCCGCAGCCGGCGCGCCACCCGTCACCGACCACGAAGGCCAGGACGCTCGCCTATGTGATGTTCGAGCGTCCGGACCTCGATCTGGCGGAACGGTTCCTGACCGACTTCGGCTTGCGGGTCGTCATCCGCGATGCCGACCGCCTGTTCCTGCGTGGCACCGGCAAGGCTCCCTATTGCTATGTCGTCACGCGCGCGGACCGGCCCCGATTCGTCGGGCTGGGCTTCACCGTCGCGTCTCCCGACGATCTGCGGAAACTCGCCCGGCTTCCCGGCGCTTCCCAGATCGAGACGGTCGACTGGCCGGGCGGCGGCCAGCGCGTCCGTCTGACCGACCCGTCGGGCTTCCGGGTCGACGCCGTCTGCGGCCAAGCCGCTGCCGAGCCGCTGGAGCACCGTGCGCCGCTGGCCTTCAACACGCCCGACCACACTCCGCGAGTCGACGACACCCAGCGCCCGCCGCTCGCTCCGCCGGAGGTGGTGAAGCTGGGACACACCCTGCTGGAGGTGGTCGATTACCAGGCGACGAGCGCCTGGTACACGCAGCATCTCGGGCTGATCCCCAGCGACATCTTCGTCTTCCCGGACGGCTCTCCGGCCGCGAACTTCTTCCGCCTCGATCTCGGCGACAGGCCGGCCGATCACCACACCATCGCCATGGTGCAGCACGTCACCACGCAGCACGGGCACAGCGCCTTCGAAGTGGTCGATCTGGACGCGGTCGGCATGGGGCAGCGGGTGCTCGCCAATGCCGGCTGGACCCATGCGTGGGGCATCGGCCGCCATCTTCTCGGCAGCCAGGTCTTCGACTATTGGCGGGATCCGTGGGGAGCCCATCACGAGCATTATTGCGACGGCGACATGTTCACCAGCGAGAAGCCGGCCGGCATTCTGCCGATCGACCGCAAGGCCATGGCCCAATGGGGCGCCGACATGCCGAAGAGCTTCACCAAGCCGGACCTCGGCCCGAAGGCGCTGGCGCAGGTCCTGCATAACCTGCGGCACAGCCCGGATCTCACCTTCAGGAAGCTCATCCAGCTTCTGAAGCTGACCTGACGATCACCGTAACGACGGACAGGGGCCGGCGCTCCGTCCAGTATTTCCGACCTCAGGCATCAGAGGCATTCCATGGCCGTCAACGCCATACGCTACGAGTACCGGGGCTGCATCGGATGGGGCGTGCTCCGCGATCGGCAGATCACCCCGATCCCCGGCGACTTCCCGACGACGAACGCCTTCGTCACCGGCAACCCCGTCGCCACCCTGGCCCAGCTGCGGGGCGGCGAGATCGGCGTCACCGACGTGACGATCCTGTCGCCGGTGACCCGGAACCAGCAGTTCCTGTGCCAGGGTGCGAATTACCGCCAGCACATGATCGAGTCGGGGATGGATCCCGACGCGAAGACCTTCAACATGTTCTTCACCAAGGCGCCGAGCTGCATCGTGCCGGCGGACTCGCCCGTGGTCATGCCGCGCCATGTGCGTTTCCTCGATTACGAAATCGAACTCGGCATCGTCCTCAAGCGCGACGTCACGGCGGCCGTCACGGTCACCGACGCCAATCTCGGCGATTATGTCGCCGGGCTGGTCATCGTGAACGACTACTCGGCCCGCGACATCCAGATCCCGCAGATGCAGTTCTACAAGGGCAAGAGCTACCGGACCTTCGGCCCGGTCGGACCGGTCCTCTGCCTGCTGGAGCCGGGCGACATCGCGAAGATCAAGAATCTCCGGCTCACCCTGACCGTGAACGGCCAGGTGCGCCAGAGCGACACGACGGCCAACCTCGTCTTCGGGCCGGCCGAGACGCTGACCGAATTCGCCGGTCTGCAGGATCTGTCCGCGGGCGACCTGATCGCCACCGGCACGCCGGCCGGCTGCGCCCTCAGCGTCCCCTCGCCGGCGCGTGTGCGGCTCGTCTCCCTGCTGCCGGAGGCCGTCAAATGGAAGCTGTTCCTCAAGATTCAGGCCAAGCGCAGCCAGTATCTGAAGGTGGGCGACGTGGTTGAGGCACGCATCGCCAGCCCCTCCGGCGACATCGACCTCGGCGTTCAGCGCAACGTCATCGTGAAGGACACACCCTGATGCCGGTCGCGACGCAAGACGACATTCTCAGGATCGAAGCCGAAGGCTGGCCCGACGACCTTCCGGAAAGCACCTACGACCTCATCCGGCAGGGGGCGGCGATCGATCCCGACGCCCCGGCGCTGACCTTCTTCCTCCGCGCCGACGCCCTGCAGGAGGCGGAGGTGCTGAGCCACCGCGACCTGCTGCGCCGCATCACCCAGACGGCGAATGCCTTCCACACGCTGGGGGTCGGAAAGGACGACGTGGTGTCCTACATCCTGCCCAACCTGCCGGAAACCCATTTCACCCTGTGGGGCGCCCAGGCGGCGGGCATCGCGGCCGCCTTCAACCCGCTGCTGGAGCCGTCCGCCCTGGCGGCCCTGCTGGTGGCGGTCCGGACAAAGGTCCTGGTGACGCTGGCCCCCTTTCCGGGAACCGACCTGTGGAGCCGTCTCCACCCCGTGCTGGACGGGGTGGAAAGCCTGGAACATGTGGTGCTGGTCGATCTTGCCGATCATCTGCCGGGAACGGCCGGGCGCCGCCCCAAAGCGTCGGCGGTCGAGGCGCAAGAAGGATCGGACGGCCTGCACGGCAAGCTCCCGCCCCGCATCGCCATCCATGACTTCCGCGAACTGGTCGACCGGCAGCGGGACGATGTGCTGGTCAACGGCCGTGTGATCGGGCGCAACGACTGTTCCTCCTTCTTCTGCACCGGCGGAACCACGGGGCTGCCGAAGATCGCTATGCGCCGGCACGGCAACGAGGTCGCGAACGCCTACGCCGTCGGGCGCTTTCTCGGCGACGCCGTCGGGCCGGGCAAGACCCTGTTCTGCGGACTGCCGCTGTTCCATGTGAATGGCGTGTTCGTGACCGGCCTGCTGACCTTCGGACGGGGTGCCCATGTCGTCCTGGGAACTCCCCAGGGCTACCGCGGCGATGGGGTGGTGGCTCGTTTCTGGGAGATCGTGGAGCATTTCCGCATCAACCTCTTCAGCGCCGTGCCGACCCTCTATGCCGCGCTGATGCGGGTGCCGGTCGAGGGGCGCGACATCGGATCGCTGGAATACGGCATCTGCGGAGCGGCCCCCATGCCGGTGGACCTGTTCCGCACCTTCCAGGATCGCACCGGCCTGAAGATCCTGGAAGGCTACGGGCTGACCGAAGCGGTTTGCGTCAGCACCCTCAATCCCATCGGCGGAGACAGCCGCATCGGCTCCATCGGGTTGCGCCTGCCGGGTCAGCTGATGAAGGCCGCCGTGCTTGACGACAATGGTGTCTATCAACGCGATTGCCTGGACGACGAAGTCGGCGCGCTTCTGCTGTGCGGGCCCAATGTCTTCGCTGGCTACCGGCATATGGTGCACAATGAGGGGCTGTGGGTTGATTGCGGTGACGGCCGGCGCTGGATGAACACCGGGGATCTCGGACGCCGGGATCCGGAGGGCTATTTCTGGCTGGTCGGCCGGAAGAAGGAACTGATCATCCGCGGCGGCCACAACCTGGATCCCGCGACCATCGAGGAGGTCCTGTATCGGCACCCCGACGTGCAGCTCGCCGCCGCAGTCGGCCGGCCCGACGCCTATGCCGGGGAATTGCCCGTCGCTTATGTCCAGTTGAAGCCGGGCGGCAACACCACGGCGGACGAGCTGATGGCCTTCGCCAAGGAGAGGATCGGGGAGCGGGCCGCCATCCCGAAGCTCATCCGCATCATCGACGAAATCCCGGTGACCTCCGTCGGCAAGATCTTCAAGGTTCCACTGAAACGACTGGAGACGGAAAGCGCGATCGCCGACGCGCTGCTGGAGGCCGGTATCCCCAACGCCGAAGTCCGGGTGACGGAAACCGCCGAGCGCGGCCAGTCCATTCTGGTCGGGCTGGCCGATATGGCGCAGGAGGAGCGGGCGAAGGCCGTCATGGGCCGTTTCCCCTTCCCTTACCGCCTCCAGCCATCGGCCTGACGGCGCACCCACAGCCAGGACGAACGGGTGGCCGGCGGCGTCCGCCGCCGATTGCCCGTTTGAAATCGGCTGTGGATTGGGGCAACTTCCCTGCGCAAATTTCCCTGCGCCCTGCCCCGGTGTGAACGGAGAAGTACGAATGGTGGCGTCTGCCGAAAAGGACCGCCCGAACCGCATGAGCCGGAAGCGGGAAAGGACGCGCGGACGGCTGGTCGACGCGGCCCTTGCGGTCATCGCCGAAAAGGGGGCGGACGCGGCCACCATCAACGACATCACCGAAACGGCCGATGTCGGCTTCGGCTCCTTCTACAACCACTTCTCCTCGAAGGAGGAAATCCTCGCCGCCGCCATCGACGAGATGCTGGAACGCATCGGATCGCAGATCGACGGCACGGTGGCGCAATTTCCGGATCCGCGCGAAGCACTGGCCGCCGCCCTGCGGCTGTTCATCAGCCTCCTGATCGCCAAGCCGCAATGGGCGAAGTTCCTTCTGCGGATCAGCTCGATCCCCGGCTTCAACAAGGCCGGCCTGTTCCCCCGGCTGTTCCGGGACATCCGCAAGGCGGAAGAGACAGGGCGGCTCCGCATCGCCGATTCCGGCACGGTCCCCTATGCGGTGGGCGGCGCCATGCTGTTCCTGGTCATCGCATTGCAGGACGGCGACCTGCCGGCCGCCGGGGCACCGGAACGGATCACCGCAACCGCCCTGCGCATGCTCGGCCTGACGGAAGAGGAGATCGCTTCCCTGGTCAGCCGCCGCCTGCCAGCGATCACCCTCGACTCCTCCGACGACTGAACCGGTTCAGGCTTGGCGGCCCCGGCGGAGGCCGGCCCCAGCGGACGCCGGTCATATCCGCGACGGCGTCATGTGGAGCTCCATCACGCCGTCGGTCGCGGACAGCTCCGTGACCATCCGCGAGGTGTCCGGCGTCCCGCTGGTCTTCAGCGCCAGCTTGTACTCGATCTGGCCGGCGCCGTTCATGAGGTGGTATCCCCAGTCCACGACCTCGAAGCCGCGCTCCCGCGCCAGAACCTGGATACTCTCGGCCGGCGGCGCCTTGTCGCGCGTGAAGACCACGGTCAGGTGCGTCACAGTCCGGTGCGGCAGGATCGGCTCCAGCCGCCGCAGGCCGACCATCGCCAGTATGGTCAGGGCGGTGGCGGCAAGCGCGGCCACGTAGAAGCCGACACCGATCGTGATGCCGATGGCAGCGGTCGTCCAGATGGAGGAGGCGGTGGACAATCCCCTGATGGAATGGCTTTCCCGCATGATGACTCCCGCTCCGAGGAAGCCGAGGCCGGTGACGATCCCCTGAATAACGCGGGTCGGGTCCGCCGCACCGTTCCAGCCCACCGCGGCGCCGCCATACCACAGGTGCGGGTAGGCGACGATCACGGTCAGAGCCGTCGAGCCCATGCAGACCAGACCGTAGGTCCGCATGCCGGCCGCCCGTCCCTGATAGGATCGTTCATAGCCCAGCAGCGCGCCCGTCAGAAGGGAGCCGAGCAGGTGCAGCAGGATGATGCCGTTGGCCACCAATTGCCCGTGGGACCAGTAAGCCGGAAAAATGTCCATGACCGTTGCCTGACGTTGAAGATGGACCGGCACGGGATGGTATCAGTGCCGCATTCGGATGCGGTGCCGGCCCGCGCCGGTGTTTCAAAAGGGGGCCTGCCTGGGTTCACCCTTCGAGCAGAGCGGATTCTTCCCGATGCGGCTCTTGGTTGCCGGCCTGTGGAGGGAACGCGTCCGGCCTCGGCCGTTCGATCCGGAACCAGGCGACGTACAGCGCCGGCAGGAACACCAGGGTCAGCAGCGTCGCGACCGCCAGCCCGCCGATGATCGCGTAGGCCATCGGCCCCCAGAAGACCGTCGGCGCGATCGGGATCATGCCGAGGATCGCAGCCGCAGCAGTGAGCAGGATCGGGCGGAAGCGGTGTGTGGCCGCGATGACCACCGCATTCCAGGGATGATGCCCGTGCGCCTTTTCGACCTCGATCTGGTCGATCAGGATGACCGAGTTGCGCGCGATCATGCCGACCAGCGCCAGCACGCCGAGGATCGCGACGAAGCCGAGCGGCTTGCCCGAGGCGAGCAACGCCGCGACCACGCCGATCACCCCCAGCGGCGCGACGCTGAGCACCAGGAACAGCCGGTTGAAGCTCTGGAGCTGGATCATCAGGATCGTCAGCATCAGAAGCAGCATCACCGGCACCACGGCGATCACCGACGCCTGCGACTTGGCGCTCTCCTCCACGGTCCCGCCGACATCCACATGGTAGCCGTCCAGCAGGGAGGCGTTCAGCTCGGCGAACTTCGGCGCCAGCGTACTCACCACCGTGGCAGGCTGGGTGCCTGCCGCGACATCGGCCTGGACCGTCAGCGTCGGCTTACGGTCACGGCGCCAGATGAACGGCAGTTCCTGCCCATACTCGATGGAGGCGAGCTGGCTCAGCGGCACGGTCTTGCCGCTGGGCAGCGGGACGGGAAGCGTCCGGATCGTCGCCAGCGACACGCGCTGTTCGGCAGAAGCCCGCGTCAGCACATCGACGAGATAGATGTCGTCGCGCATCTGCGTGACGGTCACGCCGGTGACCACGGCATTCAGCGTCTGGGCGAGTTCCTGTGAGCTAAGCCCCAGCAGCCGGGCCTGATCCTGGTCGACGCGGATCTGGATGGTGCGGGCCGGTTCGAACCAGTTGTAGTTCACCTTCTGGACGGCGCCGTCGGAGGCCATGATCCCGGCGACCTGCAACGCGATCCCGCGCACCTTCTCTGGATCGGGACCGCTCACCCGATACTGCAGCGGCCAGCCCACGGGCGGTCCCAGCTCCAGTGGATAGACGCGCCCGACGACGTTCGGGAACTGCGCTTCCAGCGCCTGCTCCAGCCGCGCCTTCACGTGATCGCGCACGGCCGCGCCCTTGGTGACGACCACCGCCTGGGAGAAGAAATCGTTGGGAAGCTGGACGTCGAGCGGCAGGTAGAAGCGGACGGCGCCACGGCCGACATAGGTGCTCCAACGCTCCACATCGGGGTCCTTGGACAGGATGCCGTCCAGCCGGGCCGACACATCCCGTGTCGCTTCGATCGAGGCGTTCTGCGGCAGCTTCAGGTCCACCAGCAGCTCGGGCCGGTCGGAGGACGGAAAGAACTGTTGCGGAACGAAGCGCTCGCCGTACATGCCCAGCGCGAAGATCGCCAGCGTCAGCGCAATCGTCACCCAGCGTGCCCGCATCGCCAGTTCCAGCAGGCGCCGGAAGGCGCGCATGAGCGGACCGCCCTCCTCGTCATGGTGCTTCTTCGGCTTCTTCAGGATCCAGACGCCCAGCAGCGGCGAGAAGAGGACGGCGACGAACCAGGAGGCGATCAGGGCGATGGCGACGACGGCGAAGATCGAGAAGGTATATTCACCCGCCGCACTGCGGGCGAAGCCGATGGGCACGAATCCGGCCACGGTGACCAGCGTGCCGGTCAGCATCGGAAAGGCCGTCGAGGTGTAGGCGAAGGTGGCGGCCTTCTCCTTGCTGTCACCCCGTTCCAGCCGGGTGACCATGGTCTCCACCGTGATCATCGCGTCGTCGACCAGCAGGCCGAGGGCGATGATGAGGGCGCCCAGCGACACGCGCTGAAGATCGATCCCGAGAATTTCCATCGCCACGAAGACGATGGCCAGCACCAGCGGGATGGAGCATGCCACCACCGTGCCCGCCCGCGTGCCGAGGCTGATGAAACTGACCGCCAGGACGATGGCGATGGCCTCCCACAACGCCTCCATGAACTCGTCGACCGCATGCTCGACGGTGGCGGGCTGTTCGGCCACCAGCGTCGCCTCGATGCCGACCGGCAGATCCTTCACGATCTCGGCCATCGCATGTTCGATGTTGTGCCCCAGTGCCAGGACATCGCCACCGTCACGCATGGCGATGGCAAGGCCGATGGCCTCCTGGCCGTTGACGCGGAAGACCGGCTGCGGAGGATCGGCCGGGCCGCGGGTCACATGCGCGATGTCGCCGAGCCGGATGATCCGGTTGTTGGCGACGAAGTTGACGGCAAGAACATCCTGTTCGGACCGGAAGGCGCCGCTGACGCGGAGCATGATCTTCTCGTCGCCGGTCTGTATCACGCCGGCGGGCGTGACGGCGTTCTGCGCCTGGAGGGCACTGATGAGCGCCGAGCGGTCGATGCCCATCCCGGCGAGCTGTTCGGTCGAGAACTCCACATAGATGCGTTCGTCCTGGGCGCCGAGCACGTCGATCTTGGAAACATCCGGGACCTGGAGCAGCCGCGACCGCACATCGTCGACATAGTCCTTCAGCTCGCGATGCGAAAATCCGTTGGCGGTGAAGCCGTAGACGATGCCGTAGGTGTCGCCGAACTCGTCGTTGAAGCCCGGTCCGACGATGCCCTGGGGCAAGGTGCCGCGGATGTCGCCGATCTTCTTGCGCACCTGATACCAGATGTCGGGCACCTTGGCGGCGGGGGTCGAGCCCTTCAGGTTGACGAAGATCGTCGACTGCCCGGCGGTCGTGTAGCTGCGCAGATAATCGAGGCCGGGCGTTTCCTGCAGCTTGCGCTCCAGCCGCTCGGTGACCTGCTTCAGCGTGTCGTTGATGGTCGCCCCCGGCCATTGCGCCTGGACGACCATCGTCTTGATGGTGAAGGTCGGGTCTTCGTTGCGGCCGAGCCGGGTGTAGGCGCCGATGCCGGCGACGGCGAGCACCAGCATGAAGAAGGCGATGAGGGAACGATGCCCGATCGCCCATTCCGACAGATTGAGGTTTTTCACGGCTCACCCCCCAGCAGATGGACCTTCTGCCCCGGACGCAACACCTGGGCACCGGCAGTGACGACCACCTCGCCGGCCGCCAGCCCCTGCGAGATCACCACGCTGGTCGGCTCGTGTTGCGAGATTTCGACGCTGCGCAGGGAAACGGTCTGGCTCTTCCGGTCGAAGATCCAGACGGCCGGGCGGCCGTTCAATTCGGTGAGCGCGCTGGCCGGAACGTCGACACCCTCCGGCGGACTCAGCTGGATACGGCCGGCCACGGTGGCACCCAGCCGCATGGCGTCCGGCGGATCGATCAGGCCGACCTTGACCTGGAAGGTCCGGGTGGTGGGATCGGCCTGCGGCGCGACTTCGCGGACGCGGCCCGTCGCGGTCGCCGACGGATCGTCGGCCAGCGACACCGCGACGACCGGGTCGCGCGGCGCGGTGCGAATGAGCTGGGACGGCACGTCGAACACCGCATCGCGGCCGCCCTGGCGGGCGACCTGAACCACCATCTGCCCCGCCCGCAGGACTTCACCGGGTTCGGCACCGGTCGCGGTGACGGTCCCGGCGGTGTCGGCCTGCAGGTCGGTGTAGCTCAGCATCTCCTCGGCATTGCGCAGCTGGGCCCGGGACGAGCTGACCTGCGCCTCGGCGGAATCGAGTGCCTGTTGCGCCTGATCGAAATTGGCGCTGGTCGTCCAGCCGTTCTTCAGCAGCTCCTGCTGGCGCCGGAAAGCGTTGCGTGCCTGGGTCAGCTGCGCCTGGGCCGCCGACAGACCGGCCTGCGCCTGACGCAGGGAGTTCTGTTGAATCTGCGGATCGAGCTTGCCGACGACCTGCCCCGGTTGGACGTGATCGCCGACATTGACGCGCCGCTCCAGCAGCCGTCCATCCAGGCGGAAGGACAGGTTGGCCTGATCCTGCGCCCGCACCTGCCCGGTCAGCGTGACCGGGGCGCCCTGCACATTGCGTTCGACAGTGATCGCGCGGACGGGCCGAATGGCGGGTTCGGGCGGCGCCTGTTCCTGACATCCCGCGAGGGTGGCGGCTATGACGCTGACCGCTGCGATTCTGGATATATGCATCGTCTTTGCTTCCTGACTTGGAAAATGTCGCAGTCCGCTCGCAATGCGGTCAGCAAGCACCGCAGTGGGGAGACGAAGTGGGGAGCGCATGTCCGATCGGGATATCGGGTTCGGAGGAGATTTCGCGGTCACCGGATCGCAAGCGGCGTCGGCCCGGTGGTCGCAGGTTCAGGTCGTGCGTTTGCGGAGCCCCTGAATGAACAGGGTCACCGCCTTGCGTGTGAAATCATCGCGCTGCTCTCCGGACGGGGAAGCCGCCATGTCCAATTCCAGGACGGAATGGAAGCCGCCTGAAAGCGCTGCCAGGAACTGTCTGGCGATGAAGTCCGGATCGGCGATGCCGATGCCACCCCGATGGGCGATTGCCGTGAACAGAGCGGTCAGGGCGGAAACCATCCGTTGCGGTCCGGCCTGGAAATACAGATGCCCCGCCGGCGGTATGCGCGACGCCTCGCTCAGCGCCGACCGGCGGATCATAATGGTCTCCGGCGACCACATCAGGTCGACGAGACGCCGGCCGACCCGGTAAAGCGCCTCTTCCAGGGGCAGGTCGGCCATGTCGTCCGTTATGAAATCTGCTCCATACCTTTCGCAGGCAGCCTGGATCGTCGCCACGAACAGCTCCTCCTTCGAGGAAAACCGGGTATAGAGCGTCGTCTTCGATAGGCCCGCGCGCTGCGCCACCAGGCTCATGGAGGTCGCCGCAAAGCCAAGCTCCAGGAACAGCTGCCCGGACGCGGCCAGAATGCGGGCAATCCTGCGGTCGGGCTTCGTCGGAAGCGGAGTGGTTTCGGTGCTCATCCCGACCCCTCCCGCCTTCAGGCCGCCTTGGCGGGGCCGTTGCGTTGGCCGCTGAACAGCGCCTCAAGCCGGGCAAGACGGTGACGCCTCTCCGCGCTGTCGCATTCGTCGGCGTCGACAACCTGCCTCACAGCCTCGAACGCTTCGCTCCGAGCGACGGGATCGGAGCACGCATAGTCGACGGCATCCTGCAGCGGGCGCAGGGCCTGCTGCCAAAGCGATTGCACTGGATCGGCGGCGAGTGTTTGGGGCTGCGTAGGATGTTCCCGCATGATCGTCTCCAATTCCATGACCGCGTGCGGAGGCGCTTGGATGTCCGGCACATGCGGACTCCGGGCGCATCCTGTTCCAGCTTGGTTTGACGAAGGAAATGCCGCTCCGGCGGCGTCGCAGCAGGTGCTGTCCGGCGCCGGGCTCATCATTTACCGTACCGTACGGTATGATTTTGCGAGGCGGGCGTCAAATGAAATCGTACCGAACGGTCCATTAAAGATCGCCCAGCCCTAACCGACAGCCGGCAGGCCGTCAGCCCGATCACTGTGCACGACGCGATGATCCGCAAAGGGCGACGGCACGACGCCCTTCGGCTTGGCCGGGCGGCGGGTCGAAAACTTTTGTCAAACCGTACGGTACGGTCTAACATTGGCCGCAATCATGGTCGAGGCCGGGCGACGCGCCTGACCGGACAGTTCAGGAACAGGGAACCCTATGCGCAGGAAGACCGAAGCCAAGCGCGACGCCATTCTCGACGCCGCCATGCTGGAATTCACCGAACGCGGATATGAGGGCGCCTCGATCTCGGCCATCGTTGGACGACTGGGCGCATCCAAACAGACGCTCTACCGGTATTTTCCGTCCAAGGACGAGCTGTTCGTCGAGGTGATGGCCCGCATCATCGACCGGCATGTGGCCACTCCGCCGGAGAATTTCGCGGACACGGCGGACATCCGCGGATCGCTGCGGCGGCATGGGGAGCATTACCTGAAGGTCCGGCTCTCGCCGGACATGGTGAGCCTGACACGCATGGTATTCGCCGAGGCCGGCCGTTCCGAAGTCAGCCGGTTGCTTCATCCCCGCGCGAAGATGAGGGTGGCGGATGACATCGGTCGCTTCCTGACGGCGGTCATGGAGATGGGACGCCTGCGTGTCGCCGATCCCGCCGTCGCGGCGCTGCATTTTCTGGCTCTGCTCGACGCCGAGCTGTTCGAACCGGTGGTATTGCGCGTCCGCGAGCCGGCGGCGGAAGACGAAATCGTCGCGGCCGTCGGACGGGCCGTCGGCGCCTTCCTGGCCGGCTACGGCCGCGACGGAAAGCATCCGTCATGAGCGCGGGCCCCGAAGGACGGCCGCCGGTTGACGCGGGAGTTGCCGCGGGGATTGACGAGGACCGGCTGGTCGCCTGTCCGGAATGCGACCGCCTGCACGTCCTCCTGCCGCTGCGGGCTGGGGAAAAGGCGCGGTGCGTCCGCTGCGGCACCATCCTGGAAAGCGCGCCATACTGGCGGCCGGACCAGATGCTGGCGCTGGTGATGGCGGCGCTGATCGCCTTCCTGCTGGCCAATGCCTATCCCATCCTGGAACTGCGCGTGCAGGGCAGCGTCAGCAGGGCCACCCTGCTGGATGCCGTCCTCGCCCTCTGGAGGGAAGATCGCCAGCTGGTGGCGGCGCTGGTGTTCGCCACCGGACTGCTCGCCCCCCTGGCCGATCTGCTGGCCATGACGGCCCTGCTTGCGGCGGTGCTGGCCGGTCGGCGACCGGCCTATTTCGCGCCGCTGCTGCGGCTGATCCAGCAGGTCCGTCCCTGGGGCATGATCGAGGTGCTGATGCTGGGGGTGCTCGTTTCCCTCATCAAGCTGTCGCATCTGGCCCAAGTGGTGCCTGGGGTGGCTCTGTGGGCCTTCATCGCGCTAACGGTGCTGCTGGCGGCCGTGCTGTCCTATGATCCACGCTGGCTGTGGCAGCTGCCCGCCGGACGGAAGGGTGCGGCATGACCATCGCACTGTCCCGTGGCCTGTGGGCCTGCCCATGCTGCCGGCGGCTTTGCCGGCCAAGCGTTGGGAATGGCGGCGCCGAGCGCTGCCCGCGCTGCGGAGCCACCGTCCGTCCGCGCAAGCCCGACAGCCTGTCCCGCACCTGGGCCCTCCTGATCGCCGCCGCGATCCTCTATGTCCCCGCCAACCTGCTGCCGGTGATGCAGACCTCCAGCATGCTGGGGTCATCGCGCGACACGATCATCAGCGGCGTGGTCTATTTCTGGACGTCCGGATCGCCGGGGCTCGCCCTGCTGATCTTCAGCGTCAGCATCCTCGTGCCGCTGATCAAGCTCGGGGCACTGGCCTATCTGGCCTTCAGCGTCCGCCGACCCGGCGCCACCGGCCCGCATGGTCTGGGACGGCTGTACCGGGTGGTGGAATTGGCCGGACGCTGGTCGATGCTGGACATCTTCGTGATCGCCCTGATGGTCGGCATGGTGCGCTTCCACACCCTCGCCACCATCGAAGCCGGCCCCGGCGCCGCAGCCTTCGGCGCCGTGGTCGTCCTCAGCATGCTGGCTGCCGCCAGCTTCGATCCCCGTCTCCTGTGGGATGCAAGCGGACCATCGAGTCATGAACACTGATACGCAAACGGCTGTGGCCGATCCCTCCATCGCGCAACCGGAGATCGCCCGGACGCCGGTGCGGGACCGTCGCCACGGCAGGGTTTCCCTGGTCTGGATCATTCCGATCGCCGCGGCGCTGATCGGACTGTCGCTGGTGGCGCAGGCCATGTGGCAACGCGGTCCGACCATCACCGTAACCTTCGCCTCGGCCGAGGGCATCGAGCCCGGCAAGACGAAGGTGAAATACAAGAACGTCGACATCGGCGACGTGACGGGACTGACGCTCAGCGCCGACCGGACGCGCGTGGTGGCGACCATCGACCTCGCCAAGGACGCCGCCCCGTTCGCGGTCGCCGGCAGCCGCTTCTGGGTGGTGCGCCCGCGCTTGGCCGGATCGGGCATCTCCGGCCTGGGAACCCTGCTGTCGGGCGCCTACATCGGCGTCGATGCCGGCCAGGGCCATGAAGCCCGCAACGCCTTCGTCGGCGAGGAGGAGCCCCCCGTGGTGCCGTCCGACGTGCCGGGCCGCCGCTTCGTTCTGCATGCCGACGATGTCGGTTCGCTCGACATCGGGTCGCCGGTGTTCTTCCGGCGGGTCCAGGTCGGCCATGTGGAGAGCTTCGCCCTCGATCCGGACGGCCGCCGCACCACGATGGGCATCTTCGTCAAGGCACCCTACGAGCGCTTCGTCACCACCAACAGCCGCTTCTGGCATGCCAGCGGCGTCGATCTGCGGATGGATGCGTCGGGACTGAAGCTGGAAACCCAGTCCCTTGCCACCATCCTGCTGGGCGGAATCGCCTTCGAAAGTCCAGACGCCGGCGGCCCGGCCCAGTCGGCTGCATCCCAGTCGGCTGCGGCCCAGACCGCCGAAGAGGGAGCGCAGTTCAATCTGGCCGCCGACAGGGTCGAGGCCCTGAAACCGCCCGATGGCGCACCCGAATCCCTTGTCCTGCATTTCCAGCAGAGCATCCGTGGTTTGACCGCCGGCGCACCCGTCGACTTCCGCGGCGTGGAGATCGGACAAGTGCGATCGGTCAGCGTCGAATATGACCCCGCCGGCACCGACTTCGTCTCCTCGGTGCGGATCGACGTCTATCCCCAGCGGCTGGGACGGGTCCGCGACGCGTTTCCCGAGAACATGCCGCAGGATCGTCGCCGCGCCCTGCTGGCCGATCTCGTGCAGCGCGGGATGCGGGCTCAGCTGAGGTCGGGCAACCTACTGACCGGACAGCTGTACGTCGCCGTCGATTTCTTTCCCCAAGCGTCCCCGGCACAGTTCGATCCGCGCCGCAATCCGATGGAGCTGCCGACCGTTCCGGGCGACCTGCAGGAAATGCAGCAGCAGGTGCAGAACATCCTGCGCAAGCTCGACACGCTTCCCCTCGACACGCTCGGCCAGGACGCCCATCGCCTGATGGTGGCAACCGAAACCACCGTGACTCAACTCGGCGGCCTTGCCCGGCGTGCCGACCGCGACACCATGCCGGAGGTCCGTCTGGCAATCCGCGACCTGCGGCAGACGCTGGCGACCATCCAGGGAAGCATCGCCGGCGATTCGCCACTGCTGCAGGAAATCCGCCAAGCATTGCGCGGTGTGGCTGATGCGACCCGCTCCGTCAAGGCACTGACCGATGGTCTCGACCGCAGCCCGGAAGCCCTGCTGCGGGGCAAGAAGGAAACCACCCGATGACACGCACCTGCGCCCGCCGCCTTCTCCTGGCCCTTTGCCTCGCCCTGCCGGCCGGCTGCGGCACGTCGCCACCGACCCATTATCACGCCCTGTCCCGCCCGGACGATGCCCTTCCCGCCTCGGGACAGGCGCGGATGCTGGTGGAGATCCTGCCCGTCGCCGTTCCGGAGGCCCTGACGCGAAACAATCTGGTGCTCACCGACGAGGCGGGACGGGTGACGGTGATGGAATCCGAACGCTGGCTGTCCTCCATCGGCGACGAGTTGCGGCAAATCCTGTCCGACGGCCTGTGGAAGACCGCAAGGGCGGCGGATACCTATCAGGCGCCGGTGTCCGGTTCGGCGGTCACACTGCCGCTCTTCCGGCTGGCCGTCCGGCTCGACCGTTTCGAAGCGGTGCCGGGCCGGGCCGCGATGATCGACGCTTCCTGGACCCTGCGTCGCCTGCCCGACGGCGCGGTACAAGGCTGCAGGTGGGCCGGCCGGCAGCCGGTGGATGGCCGTGATGCCGCCGCCGCGGCCGCGGCGCTGTCCGTCGCCAGCCTCCGTCTGGCCGACCGGATCGGCGACAGCCTGCGCCATGTCACGGCGGGGCAAGGGCTGCCCTGTCCGGACGAGAGCCGGTGACGGGCAGACGTCCGGCGGCAGGAGACCGGGCTTCGCCATTCCTTCGTTGACAGCACGCGGCGGCAGGCCTAGCTTGTTTTAAGAACGCGTTTATCGAACGCGTTCTCAGAGAGCCGGAGCGACAATGCCGGACCGGATCCGTCCTGCATGATAGGCCGGACCTCGCCACTGCCCATTGCGCCCCGGTTCCTCATGCGAGCGTCCTCGCCATCTGCCCGGTGACCGACTGCCGCTCGCCTTCCCCTGCCATCAGGTGAATGCCATGACGTCCCTTCGTCTTCTTGCCGAATTCGTGGCCTCTTTCCTCATCATTGCCGTCCATCTCGCGCTGCTTTTCGCGATGTGACCCGCCCATCCCATTCTGAAGATCTGACCGGAGCAGCCTGATGAAACATGCCCTTTTCATCGCGTTCGGAGCGTTCGCCATGACCGCCCCTGCCGCAATCGCGCAGGTTCTGCCACTGCCGCCCCTCACCTTCCCCACGAACGGGGTGCCACCGTCCTTGGAACAGCAGTTACAGGCGTTGCAGCAACAGCGTCCGGCACAGACACGCCCACCGGACCAGCAGCGCCCGTCGGAAAGCCAGCCGCAAGAGCAGCGCACCCTGTCGGACATCGTTGCGAAAAAGGTCGCGGAGCGCATCCAATCTCTGTCGTGCGATCAATTGGCAGCGATGAAATCGGAACCGAAGCCGGAAATGACACAGGAACTTGCAAAAATGCTGCGCAGCGACCCGCAGGTTCGCGCCGAGTTCATCGGCAAAGTGGCGACACCGGTGGCGACCAAGCTGTTCGAATGCGGAATGATCCCGTGATCACGCTGCAAACGGATGGGGACAGTGGCTTTGCCGGCATCGTCCCCATCCGCAACCCGGATCAGGGCCGGCCGCTTCCCGGCGGCCCATAGGCGGCCATGAAAACACTCATCGCCCGGTCGACCGCCGCCGCAATCTCCTCGTCGGTGGCCGGTTCCCGAACCCTCAGGACAATGGGTTCGAACAGTTCCGCATCGAGCAGCGCCATGTAATGCAGCGCCGCGACGTCCGGATCAGCGGTGTGCAGCCGCCCGTCCTTCATGGCGGTCGCCAGAAACTGCCCGACGTCGTTCGTCACCTTCATCTTGCCGCGCAGATGGAGCATCCGGCTGACGTCCGACCGGCCGGATTCCCCGAACACCAGCCGCGCCAGACTGACCATTTCCGGTGAGAGGCGAACCTTCAGGTAGCGCTCTCCATACCGCCGCAGCGACAATGCGACATTGGCGATGTCCATCATGTCAGCCTGCAAAGAAGCCGCATGCTGGGTAATGGTCCGCACCATCACCTCGACGAACAGGTCGTCCTTCGATGGAAAATAGCTGTAGAGCGTCTGCTTCGATCCGCCGAGGCGAGCCACGATGGCGGACATCGACGCGCCCTCATAGCCGCGTTCGGTGAATTCCAGCGTCGCGGCATCAAGGATGGCCTCACGCTTGGCTTCCGTCTTCTTACGCACTGAAAAAGTTACCCCTTTTCCCTGGGCAATCCTCCCAAGGCCAATGCCGTCACAGATTTAACTGTACGGTACAGTATTATAAAAAGTCAAATTTCCCGATCCGGTCCGAATCCATCCGGGTGTGCCCTCCGGACGGTTCACCAAGCCTCTTCACTCTTCCGCCGATGTCCCGGCACGCTGCGAATGGCCGTCGGGAGTCGGGCCGTGAACTTTTCGGACGACCGCCTTCACCCGAACTGCTTTCCCCCCTGCCCGTTCGTCGGTCGAGGCTGCATTCAGGCCGGCCAGGATCGCGTCCATCACGCTGTCGATCAGCAGCGTGGACGGCAGAAATGGAAAGCTGGCCGAAGAGTTGGTGAGGGTCAGCACGCCATGGATGCCTGCCCACAGCGTCTGTGCGGCCAGATCGGGATCGCCGGGACGTAGCCGCCTACGCTCGATCGCCTCGGCGACACGCTGGCGGAAAAGCTCATAAGCGGCTGCGCGGACCCCCGAGCTCTTCAGTTCTTCCGCCAACTCCCCTCGGTCGACGATGAACAGCACATTGAAGCGTACCGGATTTTCCGCCGCGAACTCCGCATAGGCACGCCCGATGGCCCGGATTGCCGCGACGGGATCGGATTCGCTGTCCGAGATGTTCTGCATGCGGAGATGCAGTTCGCTGACCGCATCCCACCACAAGGCGCGCAGCAGATCGCGCTTGGTCGGGAAATAGGCGTACAACGCCGAAGCCGACAGCCCCACCCGTGCACCGAGCGCACGCATCGAGACGGCTTCAATCCCGGCAGCGTCGAACAGATCCTGGGCGGCACTCAGGATGCGGCGCTGGACACTGTCGCGCTGTTCCTCGCTCTGGGGCTGTCTGGGCATGATGATAATTCCAAACTTGCTTTGACGTACGCTATGCTCGGGTGCCCAGTTGACGCAGTCCCCGCCCACCGCTGCCCTGATAAACGAACCCGGAGCGGCCAGCAAGCATCGTGGAACCGTGAGGCGGCTCCTTAATGGCGTAGGCATTATTGGCTTGGCTGCTCCATCCACCCTCATGTGCATTGACGAATACCGCCAGCAATGCTCTCCCTGCGATTTCCCCCCACAGCGTCTGGGCGGCCAGGTCCAAGTCACCGGACCCCAACTGCTCGTGGTCGAACACCTCGGCTACACGCTCCCGGAAGATCTCGTAGGCGGCTGCGCTTAGGTTCAAGCACGCCGCATCCCCTTGACCTGTAACGAACAGCATTTTGAAACGGGCAGGCTTCTCTGCGGCGAATTCGACATAGGCGTGCGCAAGCGACCGGACAGCCACGACGGGATCGGGTTCTCTGTCCGAGATCCCCTGCATGCGGTGAAGCAGTTCGCTGACCGCAGCCCGCCGCAAGGCGCGCAGCTGATCGCGCGTCGTCGAGAAACAGGTCGACCGCGGCGAACCGGACCCCAGCACCCGTGCCTCGGGCGTACACATTGACACCGCTTCGATCCCTGCACTGTCGAACAGCTCACTGGCGGTGCTCAGGATGCTGTTGCGAATGCGGTCGTGCTGATCCTCACATCGGAACCGGTTGGGCATTATGATGGCTCCCTTTCTATGAACGCGTTTACTGAACGCGTTTAGTTGAAAGCATAGTCGGAAGCTCATGTCCCGTCAATGGATCGGGATGGCCGGTGGCGTCGGCTTGACGTTGACTGAGCTGATCCCCATTCCCGGACAGTCGAATAAGCTTGGTTCGCCCAGGAAGAAGGACGGCCCCGATGACGGGGAAGCGGAAGCGGTATTCTGCGGAGTTCAAGGCGAAGGTGGCGCTGGAGGCGATCCGAGGCGAGTTGACGGTGTCGCAGTTGGTAGCAAAGCACGGCGTGCACCAGACGCTGATCAACGCTTGGAAGAAGCAGGCGATGGAGGGGATGGCTGGGGTGTTCTCCGGCAAGGCGGAAGCCGCCGAAACCAGCCATCGGGGGGAGGTGGAAAAGCTCCACGCGATGATCGGACAGTTGGTGGTGGAGCGGGATTTTTTGCGCAAGGCCTCCGGTCGATGAGCATTGGCCGGAGGCGGGAGCTGATCGAGCCGGAGCATCCGCAGCTGTCGATCACCCGACAATGCGAGCTGGTTTCCATCAGCCGGTCCAGCTACTACGGGCCAGCCAAAGGCGAGCCGGCCGAGAACCTGGAGCTGATGCGGCTGATCGACGAGCAGTTCCTGGAAACGCCCTGGTACGGCAGCCGGCAGATGACCCGGCATCTGCGCCGTCACGGCCATGAGGTCAATCGCAAGCGGGTCCGCTGCCTGATGGCGCGGATGGGGTTGCAAGCGGTCTACCAGCGCCCGAAGACGACGGTGCGGCACCCCGAACACAAGATTTGGCCGTACTTGTTGCGCGATATGACCATCAACCGGCCCAACCAGGTCTGGTGCGCTGACATCAGCTAGATACCGATGCGTCGGGGCTTCCTGTATCTGGTGGCGGTGATGGACTGGGCGACGCGCAAGGTGTTGAGCTGGCGGCTGTCGAACACCATGGACGTCGAATTCTGCATCGAGGTCGTCGAGGAGGCGATGGCGCGGCACGGCCGGCATCGGGGTATCGATGGACGGGCGCGGCCGGTGGATGGACAATGTCTTCATCGAACCGCTGTGGCGATCGATGAAATACGAGTGCGTCTACCTCCACGCCTTCGAGACCGGCAGCGAGGCCAACCGCCGCACGCGCGAGCGCGAACTGGCGGCCGAGCGCAAGATCGCTGGCATCCTCAAGGCGATCGAGGACGGGTTGTACCGCGAGTCGATGAAGAAGCGCCTGACCAGCCTGGATGCGGACAAGGCCCGGCTGCTCGCCACCGGCGACAGCGACGGCGCGGAGCTGCCGTCGGTCCTGCTGCACCCCCAGTTGTCGGACCGTAAGCATCCGCTGAGTGCCGCGGTCAGGCAGCTTTCGTCTGCTCGCGGATTGCCTTCCATTCCCAGGGGAGGAG
>NZ_VTTK01000044.1:0-56392 GCF_008365135.1 Azospirillum sp. Sh1
CTTTCCCGATCAGGACGCCATCATCGACGCTTGCTGCGACGCCTGGAACGCGCTCGTCGCCGAAACCGGCCGCATCAAATCCCTCTGCTTCCCGCCTTGGCTCCAGAAGGTCATTTCATAGGAGAGTCGGTATTAAAGGCGGTCGATTTCGAATTCCTCGCAGGAATAGCCGAGCTGGGCGGCACCCTCCTCCAGGCAGTCTCCCAGGTTGGGGATGCCGATGAGGTAATCCGCGGAATGGGCCGTATGGCGTTCCCGGGCCAGCGCCTGCGCCTCGGCCCATTCGTCCGCCGAGAAATCGCCGCGCCCCAGCCAGACCAGCGCGATCACATCGACCACCTCGTCGTCGTCGAGGCCGTCGATGGCGTCCTTCAGTTCCGCCAGGGTCGGATCGTCGGCGTAATCCTCCAGCACCGCCCGCATGCCGTCGTCGCTTGGGTTGGAGCCCTCATCCAGATCGGACGGTTCCACCTTGGCGTCGAATTCCCGGGCCTTGACGATCAGAAAGCACAGCTTCTGCAATCCGATGTTCAGCTCGATCACCGGTTCGACGGACGGGACTGGTTGGGGAGGAGCAGGTTTGGCCATGGCGGTCCGAACTCCTGTGGCGGACTCCCTGAACGGCATCCGTGCATGCGCATCGGGAGAATGCCGCCATTGATCCACGGCTTCACGATGCCGGCCTTAACCTGAGTAAAGGACAGGACGCGGACTCCCCTGCAGCCTTCAGGGTATCGGGCAAGGCATACGGGCGGCTCCGGCCGCAGCGGGAGGTGTCATGGACGACAGGAAGGACAGCGACCGCGGCGCCGACCTGCTGTTGTGGCTTTCCCTTGCCTTGTCGATCGGGGTCGGGCTGTTCCTGCTGTGGGCGCTCCCCGGCGTTCATCAGGCGCAAACGATACCCTACAGCCAGTTCCAGGATCTGCTGGATCGCGGCAAGATCGAGCAGGTCATGGTCGGCGAAACCACCCTGACCGGTACGCTGAGCGAACCTCTGCCCAACGGGTCGCGGACGTTCGAGACCGTCCGTGTCGCGCCCGACATCGCCCGCGACCTCTCGGCCCGTCACATCCCTTTCAGCGGCATCGGCGGGTCCGGCTGGGCATCGGGCATCGCCAGTTGGTTCGGTTGGCTCCTGATCCTGTTCGCAGTGTGGAGCCTGGCCGGGATGTCCGGCATGCGGGCGGGCGGAGGTCTGCTGTCGATCGGCCGCAGCAAGGCCAAGCTGTTCGCCGAGACCGATGTCTCCATCAGGTTCGACGATGTGGCCGGTGTCGACGAGGCGAAGGAGGAATTGCGGGAGGTCGTGGAGTTCCTGCAGAATCCGCAGGAGTTTTCGCGCCTGGGCGTCCATGTGCCCAAGGGGATTCTGCTGGTGGGTCCGCCTGGAACCGGCAAGACGCTGCTGGCCAGGGCCGTCGCCGGCGAAGCCAAGGTTCCCTTCATTTCGACCAACGGATCGGAATTCGTCGAGATGTTTGTCGGGGTCGGGGCGGCGCGGGTGCGGGACCTGTTCACGCTCGCACGGGCGCGAACGCCGGCCATCATCTTCATCGACGAACTCGACGCGCTCGGCCGTGCGCGCGGATCAATGCCGATGCTGGGCGGGCACGACGAGAAGGAACAGACGCTCAACCAGCTTCTGGCCGAACTGGACGGCTTCGACCCCAGTGCCGGGCTGGTTTTGCTGGCGGCAACCAATCGCCCGGAAATCCTCGATCCGGCCCTGCTCCGCGCGGGGCGGTTCGACCGGCAGATCCTGGTCGATCGGCCGGAAAAATCCGGACGCGCGCAAATCCTGGCGATCCACACCAGACGGGTCCCTCTCGACCCGGGCGTGGACCTCACCCACCTCGCGGCTCTGACCCCCGGCTTCACCGGCGCCGACCTCGCCAATCTGGTCAACGAGGCGGCGATGATCGCCACGAGGCGGGATGCCGACGCCGTGTCGACGGAGGATTTCGAGGCCGCCATCGAACGGATCGTCGCCGGATTGGAGAAGAAATCCCGCATTCTCAGCCTGCACGAACGATCCATCGTCGCCCATCACGAGATGGGACACGCCCTGGTCGCCATGGC
Organism: Azospirillum sp. Sh1; assembly: GCF_008365135.1. NCBI lineage: Bacteria > Pseudomonadati > Pseudomonadota > Alphaproteobacteria > Rhodospirillales > Azospirillaceae > Azospirillum > Azospirillum sp. Sh1. Next base: position 2,083 of record NZ_VTTK01000044.1, read on the forward strand.
GATCCCGGGCACCGATCCCGTCCAGAAGGTCTCGATCATCCCGCGCGGCATCGGGGCGCTCGGCTACACCATCCAGCGTCCCACGGAGGATCGCTTCCTGATGGGCCGCCACGAACTGGAAGACAAGATGACCGTCCTGATGGCCGGCCGGGCGGCGGAGCAGATCGTGTTCGGCGAGGTGTCGACGGGCGGAGCCGACGATCTGGCGAAGGTCACGGACATCGCCAGGGGCATGGTGATGCGGTACGGCATGGACGAAACGCTGGGGGCGGTCTGCTACGACACCGAGCCGGGCCATCTTCTCGGTCAACCCCAGGGCGCCTTCTGGCAACCCCGGCATTACGGTGAAGCGTCGGCCAGCCGCATCGATGCGGCGGTCCGCACCCTGGTCGAGGCCGCCGCCTCAAGGGCCTCCAACATTCTGCGCAGGAACCACGCCGTGCTGGAGCAAGGGGCAAGAAGCCTGCTGGAGCGTGAAACCCTGACCGCGGACGAACTGCCGAAGCCGCTGCCTGAATCGGAGGGCGGGGAGGGAGACCCTGATGGAGAAAGCAAACAGGGCGCGGAGACTGTGCCAGATGGGTCGAAGGCTTCTGCCAAACCCCCGCTGCGCATTCTCGGCACGCATTGAGATTTCACGCCGGTCTGCATCATCCATCCTTCGGGGGATGGTGACAGGGCAACGGCGTTAACCTGCATCAAGAGGCGATCCCGGCAGGTCCGATAGACTGCGTCCGGCACACCCGTGATCGGAACCGACGTCATGATCAGGTCCATCGCCGACGCCTCGGCGGGCGCGCAGGGGAACACCTACCCCTGGGAGCGCAGCTATCCTCCCGGATTGGATTGGCGTCGCCCGCCGCCGGCACGGCCCCTGCCAGCACTGCTCGAGGAGGCTGCCGCGACCCACCGGGACCGGCCCTGCATGGATTTCCTCGGGCGTCGCCATTCCTTCGGTGAAACCCTCGATCTGGTCGAAAGAACCGCCAAGGGGCTGCAGGGGCTGGGTGTCGGCGAGGGGACACGGGTCATGCTTCTGCTGCCCAACTGTCCCTATTTCGTCATCGCCTTCTATGCCATCCTCAAGGCCGGCGGGACGGTGGTGAACGCCAACCCGCTGAACGCCGAGTTGGAGCTTGAGCGGCAGATCGCCGACTCCGCCGCCGAAATCCTGATCACGCTCGATCTGCCAAGGTTCCAGACCACGCTGTCGGCGGTCGGGTGGCCGGGCCGGCTGCGCCGGATCATCGTCGCCTCCCTGGCGGAAAGCCTGCCCTTCCCGAAGAACTGGCTGTATCCCCTGTTCCACCGGGGGGACATCGCGGACTTTCCGGCAGACGGACGCCATCTCTCCTTTTCCAGTCTGCTCGCCAACGACGGCCGCTGTGTTCCGGTCGCCATCGATCCGCAGCATGCACCGGCCGTCATCCAATACACCGGCGGCACCACCGGACTGCCCAAGGGGACGGTCCTCACCCATGCCGGCCTCTGCGTGAATGCCTGCCAGTGCCGGGACTGGCTCACCGGAAGTGCCGCGGAACAGGAGCGCCTGCTTGCCGTGTTGCCGCTGTTCCATGTCTTCGGCATGACCGCGGTGATGAACTTCGGCATCGCGCTCGGCGCCGAGCTGGTGTTGCTGCCGCGCATCGACGTGCGGGAGATTCTTGCCACCATCCAGAACAAACGCCCGACCATGATGACCGGCGTTCCCCGGCTTTTCCAGGCGCTCATCGACTGCCCCACCGCCGCCCTCCATGATCTCTCGTCGCTGCGGCTGTGCATCTCGGGCGGCGACAGCCTGCCGCCGCTGCTGCAGGAGCGCTTCCATGCGATGACCGGCAGCAGGCTGGTCGAGGGGTACGGCCTGACGGAGGCCTCACCCGTCGTCACCTGCACCCCCTACGAAGGTGCCACCAAACCGGGTTCGGCCGGGCTGCCACTGCCGGGGACCATCGTCGAGATCGTATCCGTGGAAGACGGCACGACGCCGCAGCCGGTCGGCAGGGTCGGGGAGGTGTGTGTCAGGGGTCCTCAACTCATGGCCGGCTATTGGGGCGACGACGATGCGACCGCGACGGCGATGGCCGGCGGACACCTCCACACGGGCGACATCGGCTTTCTCGACGAGGACGGCTATCTCCACATCGTCGATCGGCTGAAGGATCTCATCATTGCCGGCGGGCAGCATGTGTATCCGCGCGTCGTCGAAGCGGCTATCCGCGAACACCCGGCGGTGAGCGATGTCGCCGTCATCGGCGAACCGGATCCGGTGCGCGGCCAAATCGTCAAGGCATTCATCGTCGTGAAGCCCGGCGCCGGGCTGTCGTCGGGGGACCTGCACAGCTTTCTTGTTCCCCGCCTGTCCCGTTTCGAGCGGCCGTCGACGATCGAATTCCGATCGGCCCTGCCGACGTCGATCATCGGCAAGATCCTGAAGCGCGATCTGCGCGGCTCGACCGAGCAGCCCAGGCCGCCCGACCGGTGAACCGGCATGGACCAAGGAACGCAGAGGTCGGCGATGTGCATCCCGACCTTCCCGGGCGGCGTCCTCGCAGACACCCAGGACGCCGGCCAGCTCGCCATGCAGGTCGGCATCCGATCGGGCGCCGGCAAGGGGGCCGGGCGTTTGCGATCAATCAGAACGCGGTGGTGCATTCCCGCCCTTCGCCCGGAACCGGTGGTATCGGTGCCCCGCCGCCTGCTATAGATTGATTTTCTGCGACAATCCTCCCGCCGATGGCGCCCGACCGTACGAACACCGCGCTGACGATCCTCGATTACTGGCAGGCCGTCGAAGCGTTGTCTCCGGCGGCTCCGCCGAAGAACGACCGCAGGGATCACGCCTGGACGGCGGCGGACGAGACGACGCTGCCCTGGCATGAACGGATGCGCGCCACCTATGCCGAAACACGCGACCGGCGATGGCGCTTCCAGGTCCATATCGGCCTGTTCGAGATGGAGAAGGTGGTCGAGGAACTGCGTGAACGGCTGGGCGTGGACGATGACGAGGAGCGTCCGCGGGGTGGCGAGGCGTCGCTGGTCTGCCTGTGCGTCACCGCCGACGGCCATCCCTTCGGCGTGCCGGCCGTGTCGGCGGTGCCGTGGGCGATGAACGAGATCGCCGCGGCCAAGGGGGAGTTGCGCTTCGGCGATTTCGGTGCGGTCGAGGAACGGGTGGCGACGCGCATCACCGACTACCTCGCCGAACGTGAAATCCTGGTGCCGGAGGGGGAGGGGGCCTGTGCATCGGGCGATGCACCTGCGTTGACGCTGACCGATTGCGACGCGATCGAACCCGATCTAATGAACAGCTTTTTCCTGCGTGATCTGGGGCGTGTGTCCGCCGCCGTCGGACGTGGCGACCATGCCTCGGGTTTGGCCGGCTACCTGTTCGGCCATGACGGCGGTGTCCGATGGTTGATGTGTGTTGCGCTGGGCTATAATCTGAAAACCCTTTGCCACTTTAAGACTGCATCATGGCCGCGCTCCCGCCGTTTCCCGACAGTCCGTTGTGGATCGCTTCCCTCAAGGAGCGTCCGAATGATCCGCAATCCGACGCACGGCGGCTATTGCGTGAAGCCTTCCTCGGAATGCGGGCAAAGGCGGCCGTTCTCGTGGCCCAGATTCCGGGAGACATCCCTGGCCTGACCGTTCACGACGTCAGCCATCTTGATGCCCTTTGGAGCATGGCATCGATGATAGCCGGCGAGGATTACCTCAACCCGAAGAATTTTACCCCGGCGGAGGCGTTCGTGTTGGGTGGGGCAATCCTGCTGCACGACGCCGCGATGAGCCTCGCCGCCTATCCCAATGGCATGGAGGGCTTGCGCCTGACCGACCAGTGGCGGGACATGATGGCGCGTCTGAAGGCCGATGGCGTGGCTGAGGCGGAGATCGAGAAGCAGGCCCTGCCAGCCGTGCTGCGGGTGCGGCACGCCATCCAGGCCCAGGCCATCGCCACCGCTGGATGGAAAGCTGAGGGGGGCGACGAATATCTGATCGACGACGGGGAGTTGCGCGAATTCTATGGCGAGATCATCGGCCAGATCGCGCACAGCCATTGGTGGCCGGTGTCGCGCTTGGAAGGTGAATTGGGGGAGCCGTTGAACGCCGCGCGCCGCCTGCCCGATGACTGGACGGTCGATCCGGTCAAGGTCGCCGGTCTGCTGCGGGTGGCCGACGCTGCCCATCTCAGTTCCGACCGCGCTCCCCGTTTCCTGATGGCGATCACCCGTCCCACCGGTGAATCGGCCCGCCATTGGACGTTCCAAACAAAGCTGGCCCAGCCGCGTGTCAAAAGTGACCGGCTGACCTACACATCCAGCGGAGCCGGCTTCACTTTGGAACACGCCGACGCATGGTGGCTGTGCCACGAAAGCCTGAGTATGGTTCAGGAGGAACTGCGCGCCGTCGATATCCTGTTAGCCGACACCAGCCGTCCGCGTCTTCAGGCACGGGAAGTAGAGGGGGCCGGATCCCCCGAACGTCTAGCCAAACTAGTCCGGGTCAAGGGGTGGCAGCCGGTGGACGCGCGGGTGACGATTTCCGACGTTCCGGCGCTGGTCCGCACCTTGGGCGGGGCGCAACTTTATGGCGATGATCCGACCGTGCCGTTGCGCGAACTGTTACAGAACGCCTGCGATGCGATCCGCGCCCGGCGCATATTGCAAAAAAAGCCCGAGAGTTGGGGCACCATCACCGTGCGCTTCGACGAGACCGCCGAGGGAACGTGGCTGGAGGTGCTGGATGACGGCATCGGTATGTCGCCTCGCGTGATGACGGGGCCGCTGTTGGACTTCGGAAAGTCTTTCTGGCGCAGCTCCATGGCTGCGGAGGAGTTCCCCGGTCTTGCGGCGGCCGGTATGGAGGCGACCGGTCGTTTTGGCATCGGTTTTTATTCGGTGTTCATGCTGGGCGACCGGGTGACGGTGACGTCGCGGCGCTATGACGCCGGGTTCGACCAAACCCGGACGCTGGAATTTCGTGGCGGTGTCGAGATGCGGCCCATTTTGCGTGCGCCGGCCGAGAGCGAGCGAATGGAGGAGACTGGAACGCGGGTTCGGGTGCTATTAAGCAAAAGGCCTGATGGAGAAGGCGGAATATTGTATCGGGGCGAGGATTTCTTCCGCAATACGACGCTTGCCGATCCTGTGACGCTCTTGGCCCATTTGGCTCCCGCTATTGATGCCAATCTGGTTTTCTCAAAATCTGATGGTTCCAACGCTTTGTGCGTTGCAGCCAATGATTGGTTGCGGATTGACGGAAACGAATTTTTGGAAAGGATATTGTGTGACATCGTCCCAGCAACGTTAAAGGAGCGTGAAGATATTTCAGAAATGTCGCGTCTGTTGCGGCCAATATCTGATAGTGACGGGACAATTTATGGGCGTGCATGTATCAACATTGGAAGTGATCCAACCGATTTTCATGGGATAATCTCCGTTGGGGGGCTTTCTGCATGCCGCGTCTATGGCATTGTTGGTCTTCTTAAAGGATACACAAATACCGCTTCGCGCAATGATGCGGCCCCAATGATGCCGCCTGATGCGTTGGCTCAATGGGCATCAGAGCAGGATATAGCAATAGCTACCAGTGGCCTCTCTCCCAGTGGCCTTACAGCTGGAAGTTCAATTATATCATGTGGCGGGGAAATTAATACGGTATTTTTCGTTGAAGGTAAATACGATTACTTCAATGTTGAGAGTTTCAAGGAAATGGTTTCAGATACTGTAGAATTGATATTTTGTGATAAGGATGCTCTTTCCTATGAAAGTAGTTTGGATGATGTTCATGAACGGGAGTATCACTCTGAATTTGAAATGGATGACGCAATTCTTTCCGTATGTGATGTCTTTCACCCACGCTATCACAGTGCAGGAAAAAGCAATCTTATTGAGTTGGTTGATACGGTTCGTTCTCCAATCGGTATCTGCGAAGAGATTATATCCGAGATATGGGGCGATTATATTTTATCAAAGGAACTTAGGGAAATTGGAAGAGTCGGGATTGAAAGAATAGAACGAGAAGTTTCCGTTTATAGGCGGAAAGTTGGTGAAGAAAAAACTTGATAATCGTGTTCTATGTCGTGTTTGATAGTGCACCTTTTATTGCGAGGTGCACTATCAAGGTTTTCATTTACTCCACAGTCACGCTCTTTGCCAAATTCCGCGGCTGGTCCACATCAGTCCCCTTCAGCACCGCCGTGTGATAGGCAAGCAGCTGCACCGGGATGGCGTACAGCAGCGGCGCCACCAGCGGGTCGCAGGCCGGGAGTTCGACCGACCAGCGGACCTTGTCCTTCAGCTTGTCGATGCCCTTCTTGTCGGCCAGCAACAACACCTTGCCGGAGCGGGCGCAGACCTCCTGCACGTTCGACACCACCTTCTCGAACAGCGCGTCGGACGGGACCAGAACGATCACCGGCACATTGTCGTCGATCAGCGCGATGGGGCCGTGCTTCAATTCGCCAGCGGCGTAGCCTTCGGCGTGGATGTAGCTGATCTCCTTCAGCTTCAGCGCGCCTTCCAGGGCCAGCGGGTACATGGCGCCGCGGCCGAGATACAGCACGTCGCGGGCCTCCGATACCTCCTGCGCCAGTTCCTTCAGCCGCTCGTCATGGGCCAGGACGTCGGCGGCACGGGCCGGGACCTCGCGCAGGGCATGGGCGATCTGCTGCATCCGCTCCTGGTCGATGGCGCCGCGGGCGCGGCCGACGGTGACGGCAAGACAGGCCAGCGTGGTCAGCTGGGTGGTGAAAGCCTTGGTCGAGGCGACGCCGATCTCCGGACCCGCCATAGTGTAGAGCACCGCGTCGGATTCGCGCGCAATGGTGCTTTCCGGTGCATTGACGATCGACAGGATCTTCTGGCCCTGGCGCTTGCAGTAACGTAGCGCCTCCAGCGTATCCAGCGTCTCGCCCGACTGCGAGATGAACAGGGCGATGCCGCCCGGCGGCAGCGGAGCCTCGCGATAGCGGAACTCCGAGGCGATGTCGACCTCGACCGGGATGCGGGCCAGCGTCTCGAACCAGTATTTGGCGACGAAACCGGCATAATAGGCAGTGCCGCAGGCGACAATGGTCAGCTTGGACGCACCGGCCAGATCGAAGGGGAAGTCCGGCAAGGAGAAGGTGCCGGTTTCCGGATTGATGTAGGCGTTCAGCGTGTCGCCGATGACCTGCGGCTGCTCATAGATTTCCTTGAGCATGTAGTGGCGGTAGCCGTCCTTGCCGATCAGGGCGCCGGACACCGCGGTGGTCTTCACCGGCCGTTCGACCACCGCATCGGTGGCGTCGTGGACGATGGCGGCGGTGCGGCTGACCTCGACCCAGTCGCCGTCCTCCAGATAGCAGATGCGGTTGGTCAGCGGCGCCAGGGCGAAGGCGTCGGACGCCAGATACATCTCGCCGTCGCCATAGCCGACGGCCAGCGGCGTGCCGTGGCGTGCGCCGACCATCAGCTCATGCTCGCCGGCGAAGATCAGCACCAGGGCGAAGGCGCCGGTGAAGCGCTTGAAGGCGGCGGCCGACGCCTGGACCGGCGTCATGCCGTGCTGGTCCAGGTAATAGGTGACGAGGTGGACGATCACCTCGGTGTCGGTGGCGCTTTCGAAGACGTAGCCGTGGCCGGTCAGCTCGTCCTTCAGCTCCTGGTAATTCTCGATGATGCCGTTGTGGACGACGGCGACGCGCTTGGTGGCGTGGGGGTGGGCGTTGTTCTCCGTCGGGCCGCCATGGGTCGCCCAGCGGGTGTGGCCGATGCCGACCGTACCGGACAGCGGCTGGTCGCGCAGCTTCATGTCCAGGTTGGCCAGCTTGCCCTCGGCGCGGCGGCGCTCGATGTGGCCATTCACCAGAGTGGCGACGCCCGCGCTGTCATAGCCGCGGTATTCGAGCCGGCGCAGGCCTTCCACCAGCCGGGGGGACGCGTCGTGGATGCCGTTGATGCCGATGATGCCGCACATGGACCTGATGCTCCTGAATAGATGCCGACCGGAGAGAAGACCCGAACCGACCTTACGCCTTTTTCGCTTTCTCGTTTTGCTTCCGTTCGCGGAAGCGCTTTGCCCAGCCGGCGTACAGCTTCTGGCTGCCACGGGCGACGGCGAGGGCGTCGGCCTCCACCGTCATCGTCACCACGCTGCCGGCGCCGACGATGGCGCCGTCGCCGATGACGACCGGGGCGACCAGCGCGCTGTTGGAACCGATGAAGGCCCCGGCGCCGATATCCGTCCGGCTCTTGGTGAAACCATCATAATTGCAGGTGATGGTGCCGGCGCCGATGTTGGCCTTGGCGCCGACGCGGGCGTCGCCGATGTAGGTCAGGTGGTTGGCCTTGGCCCCGGCCTCGATCACCGCGTTCTTCACCTCGACGAAGTTGCCGATGTGGACGTCCGGACCGATCTCCGCACCCGGACGCAGGCGGGCGTAAGGGCCGATGACGGCGCCGCTGTCGATGCGCACGCCTTCCAGATGGCAGTAGGGCTTGATCTCCACCCGGTCGCCCACCGTGACGCCGGCGCCGAAGAAGCAGCCGGGACCGACCACCACGTCGCGGCCCAGCCGGGTGTCGATGCTGAGGAAGGTGCTGTCGGGGTCGATCAGCGTGGCGCCATTGTCCATCGCCGCCTTGCGCAGGCGGCGCTGCAGCAGCTTCTCCACCTCGGCCAGTTCGGCACGGGAGTTGACGCCGACCACCTCGGCCGGGGCAGCCTCCACCACGGCGCAGGCCATGCCGGCGCGGCGCGCGATCTGGACCACGTCGGTCAGGTAATATTCGGACTTGGCGTTGTCGTTGCCGACGCTGCCGATCAGGTCGAACATGCGGGCGCCGTCGAACGCCATCAGGCCGGCGTTGCACAGGGTGACTGCACGCTCCTCCTCGCTGGCGTCGAGATACTCGACGATCTTCTCCAGCCCGCCGCGGGCGTTCAGGATCAGCCGGCCATAGGCGCCGGGATCGTCGGGCCGCATGCCCAGCACCACCACCGCGGGATCGCTCGCCTGCCGGCGCGCCTGGACCAGCGCGCGCAGCGTGTCCGGCGTGACCAGCGGCGTGTCGCCGTACAGCACGATGACATCGCCGGTGAAGCCCTCCAGCAGGCCGAAGGCCGCGCGCACGGCGTCGGCGGTGCCACGCTGCTCATGTTGGACCGCGGTGGGGTAGGGGGCGACGGCGGCGGCCACGCTGTCCATGCCGGGGCCGACCACGACCACGACATGGTCGGGGTCGAGCGTCTTCACCGCGGCCAGCACATGCCCGACCATCGGCCGGCCGGCCACCCGGTGCAGCACCTTGGGCAGATCGGATTTCATGCGCGTGCCCTTGCCGGCGGCGAGGATCACGCAGGCGAGCGGACGATGGGCCATGGTGGTGTTCCTGGTCGAGCCTTGATGTGGAGGGGAAACCGGTCGCAAAAGGCGTCGTACTTGAGCCTGGAAAGGTTAAGACATCACTGCCGGAATGGACGACGCTTCTTCCGGAGCGGGCGCCACACCATCGGCAATTCCGAGAGTGGTGTGCCACAGCACGCCGGGGAAGCCCAAGTCAACTTTTGTTTCAATCTGCAATAAACAAATATTTCCAACGGGTTACCTGCCCAATTTTCCTACGTTTTCCGTCGGTGGTTCCCCCGATTCCGATGGCGGCGTTCGCCCTTTGTCGCCGGTTCGCCTGACGTGTGAAAATTTCGAGGTTTTTCAGTGTCTTGTTCATGGTGATGGCTGCGGTCTCCAGAGCCGAGCGGCCGGCCGGTGCCAGCTGCGAGGCAGAGACTTTGCGCAAGCCATGGAAAACGAAACCCTTCAGCTCCGGATGAGCTTCGATGGCCAAATGTACGGCGTTGGAAAATCCTATTCTGTTCCAGGGCCCTCCGGAAGCGGGGTTGACCAGTATTGTTACGGAGGTAGCGTTTCTCTTCCACTCCGTCAACTCGACCTTTAGGTCCGCGTGACACGGTACCCACAGCCGGGTACCGGTCTTTTCCTGGGTAACCTGGATCGCGGAGCCGTCATAATCATCCCACCGCATCTTGATGAGGTCCGATGACCTCTGGCCGGTGTGGAGCGCCGGAACCGCAGCCGTTCGACGCAGGCCTCCGGGTTCGCCGGCCCCGGCCTGTCCGCATTTTTTCAATTGCGGTTTGTCTGTATCGACGCAACTCGCCGAAAGATTGGCAGGATGCCGGCCATGGGCAGCTGGGCATGAACGAAAGATTGGTGCGCTTGCATTGCGAACTGTTCTCATAAGCGGAAAATTAACGGAGGTCGGGATAGAATAATTGCACTGTCCGGAAGTTGGTAACCGCCGCGATGATCTCTGCATCCACCTCGGGAAACTTCGATCACGCCACGGGCGATGCTCGCCGTCTTAACATGGCCGGCCTGCTTTTTGCCGCTATGGTTGTGTTGACCATCGCGTTCGTGCTGTTCATGGCGCTGGAGACGGCCCGTCGGATCGATATGGCCACGGCGGAGCGGACGAAGGACGAGATCGCCGACGCGGTTGCGGACCTCGGCGCCGCGATGGGAAAGAAGGCCGAGGAATACAGCCTGTGGAACGATGCCGTCGACCATTTGGTCGTCGGCTACGACCCCGTCTGGGCCAACGCCAATGTCGGCCCCTATGCGGAGCGGCTGTGGGGGCTCGACCGCTCCTATGCCTGGAACGGCCGAGACGGGCTGATCTATGCGTCGAAGGACGGTGCCCTGCGCGACGACCTGGACAAGGCGACCAGCGAGGCCGCCGATCTGCGGCCGGTGCTGGCGGCGGCGCGCGCCGCCGGAAAGCCGGTCAACGGCATCGTCCATATCGCGCAAATCCCCTTCGTCTTCGGCGCGCGGGTGATCGAGTACGAAAACGGGCACGATCCCCTGCCGCCGAACCCCGACCGGCCGGTCCAGGTCTTCATGACCCGGCTCGACTCGGAGCTGGCGAAGCTGGCAAGTTCGCGCCGGATCGCCGATCTGCGCGTGGCCGATGCCGGCGGGCCGGGACCGGCGGACATCGTCAGCCTGCCGTTGGACAGCATCGCCGGGCAGCGGTTCGGCGTGCTGACCTGGACGCCGGAGCAGCCCGGCCGCACCCTCGTCCGCGAGACGGCGCCCTATGCCGGCGGCTTTGCGCTGGCCCTGCTGGCCCTGCTGTTCCTGTTCCAGCGCGTGCTGCAACGGTTGAAGCGGCAGGAGCCGCTGCGCCTCAGCGAAGCCCGGCTGGCCCAGGCGCAACGGGTCGCCAAGCTGGCCTACACCGTCCATCTGCCTGAAGACCTGCTGGAGGTCTCGGCCAATTTCCGCGAGCTGGTCGGCCTGGAACCGGTGGGCTTGGAACCGGTGGGACTGAAACCGATCAGCCTGGGCGGCGGGGCCGAACCGCTCACCGTCGGGCAGCTTCTCGACCGGGTGGTGCCGGAACAGCGGCCGGACGTGCAGGACGCCTACCGCCGGGCCTGGGCCGAGAACGCACGGTTCGACATCGAATACCGCGTCGCCCGGCCCGACGGCGACCATCTGGACCTTCAGGAGGTCGGGGAGCCCTTCCACGATGCCGACGGCCTCGTGCTGGGGCTGATCACCGCCATCCAGGACGTCACCGCGCGACGCCGGGCGGAGGAGACGATCCGGCATCAGGCCAATTACGACGCGCTGACCGGGCTTCCCAACCGGCCGCTGTTCTATGACCGGCTGCGCCATGCGCTGCGGCGGGCGGCGCGCGACCGGACCTGCATGGCGCTGCTGTTCATCGACCTGAACCGCTTCAAATGGGTCAACGACACGCTGGGCCACCAGACCGGCGACGTGCTTCTGCGCGAGGCGGCGCACCGGATGGCGGCTTGCGTCCGCGGGTCGGAGACGATCGCCCGGATCGGCGGCGACGAGTTCACCGTCATCCTGTCGCAGGTCGGCGACCGGGCGGAGGCGGAAACGGTGGCCCGCCGCTTGCTCGAAAGCCTGGGCGAACCCTTCCACATCGCCGGCCAGACGCTGCACATCTCGGCCAGCATCGGCGTCACCTTCGCGCCGGAGCAGGGGACCGACCCCGAACTGCTGGTGAAGAACGCCGATGTCGCCATGTATCAGGCCAAGCGGCAGGGCACGGCCAACTGGACCTTCTATGATCCGGCGATGGACGCCGACGCGCTCGACCATCTGCGGATGGAGAACCAGCTGCACGAGGCGGTGGCCAAGGGCCAGCTGGCGCTGTTCCTTCAGCCGGTGGTGGAGGTCGGCAGCGGCCTGCTTGCCGGCGCGCAGGCGGAGGTGCGCTGGAACCACCCCGACCGCGGCCTGCTGCCGCCCACCGACTTCCTGCATCTGGCCGAGGCGAACGGGCTGATCCTGCAGATCGGCACATGGCTGCTCGATGCCGGCTGCCGGCAACTGGCGGGCTGGCACGACCGTGGCGCCGCCGGACTGCGGCTGACCGTGCCGGTGTCCACCCTGCAGCTCAAGCATTCCGGCTTCGGCGATCAGGTCACCGGCTGCCTCGCCCGTCATGGGGCCTCGCCGGACCGGCTGATCCTGGAACTGCCGGAGGCCGCCATGCTGGCGCCGTCGGCGGAGATGACACGGACCATGCAGTCGCTCAGGATGTTGGGCATTGCGTTCTCCGTCGGCGGCTTCGGCACCGGCTATGCGTCGCTCGGCCATCTGCGGCGGCTTCCGGTGGAATTCCTGAAGATCGACCAGGGCATCCTGCTGGACATGATCCGCAACCCTCCCAACCAGCAGGCGGTACGCGCCATCGTGGCACTGGCCCGCAGCATGGACCTGACGGTGATCGCCGAAGGGGTCGAGACGGGAGAGCAGCAGATCCTGGCCGCGGAGGTCCGTTGCGGCTTCGCGCAGGGAGCTTTCCTCGGCCGTCCCATTCCGGCAGAAGCGTTCGATCCGGCATTCGACCCGGTGGCGGCGGCTCCCGCCGGTGAAAGAGGCGAGTCGCTGTGTCCCGTCGGTGATGGGGAAGGCTGACAAGCCGCGCGATGCCCGTTTTCGCGCCATACGGGCCGCTCCGTCGGCCGTCTTTGGCCTGTTGGCGGCGCGTCGGCGGCTTTCGGCGGAGAGCCGGCGCCCGAAAACCGGTTCCGGTCCGGCAATGCCTCGGACAATGGGCCGCATTTGCGACAAACCCCTGTGCATCGCACTAGGATGTTCGCACTAAGCATATTAGAGTACTCACACGAAGAAGGATGCCCGAAGGTCGGCAACCCGGCGGTTCGAAGGGGGCGGCAGGTGGAGGAACCCAGCGCCACGGCGACGATCGCAACGGCCCTCGCGGGCGGTGTCGGGCTGCTGGCGCTGGTGACGCTCGTTTACGGGACGATCCTGTACCGGATGGAGGAACGGCCCCGGATCCGGCAGCTTTGCCTGGGGCTGCTGTTCGGCATCGGCGGCGTGGCCGCCATGCTGCAATCTGTTCCCATCTCTCCCGGCGTTTATCTGGACGTGAAGGCGGTGCCGGTCGCGCTGGCTGCTCCCTTCGGTGGACCGCTGGCCGCCATGCTGGCCGCCGGGATGGTGTCGGCGGCCCGCATCGCGATCGGCGGCGCCGGGACGCTTCCAGGGGTGGTCGGGATCCTGGTGGCCGGTTCCGTCGGTCTGCTGCTGCGGCGGCTGGTGCCTGCCGTGGAGTGGCGGAATTCAAGACCGCTGTTCATCCTCGGCCCGGTTGCGTCCGTCCATCCCCTCAGCATCTTCGTGCTGCCGTGGGAGGTTGCTCTGCCGATCTTCATCGATGGCGGGATTCCCATCGCGCTGTTCACGGCGGCGGGCATTCTGATGCTGGGCACGATGCTGGCGCGCGAGCGCCGTCGCGTCGATACCGAGCAGATGCTGCGCAACGCGGCCTTGAGCGATCCGCTGACCGGGCTGGCGAACCGCCGGGCCTTCTTCGCCTCCATCGACCGGGCCGTGGCCGGCGCGCTGCGCCACGACACGCCGGTGTCGCTCCTGATGCTCGACATCGACCATTTCAAGGACGTCAACGACAGCCGCGGGCACGATGCCGGCGACGCCGTGCTGGTGTCGCTCAGCCGTCTGCTTCAGCGCAGCGTGCGGCAGAGCGACCTCGTGGCCCGTTTCGGCGGCGAGGAGTTCGCCATCCTGCTTCCCAACGCGCCGGGCGACGGGGCCTTCCAACTCGCCGAACGCCTGCGCTGCGCCGTCCGCGACCTGAGCATCCCGCAGAACGACGGCGCGATCCTGCATGTGACCGTCAGCATCGGCCTGTCGACCCTGACCCCCGACATCGGCCGGGCCGACGCCATGATCAAGGCGGCCGACATGGCGCTCTACCGCGCCAAGCAGAGCGGCCGGGACCGGGTCTGCCGCCATCGCGAAAGCAGCGTGAAAGAGCCGGCGCCGGCCGCGGATTGAAGCATCCGCCGCACTTTCTTTCGGACGATGGCGGGATATCACGGGCCGAACCGGGGTAGAGGCCCGGCGCGATGGATCACTGACTGTGTGCACATGCCGGGTACGTATATAAGAATCTTATGATGATGGCACCCTTCCGACGCCGTCCGCGTCGGCACCATCGGGAGTGCGCAGTCATGGGACGGGATCAGGCGCAGAATCACGGCGTGTCCGGCCGGCGGATCACAGGCGGCGCGCATCGCGATCTTCTGTTCGGCGGCAGCGGCGACGACACCATCATCGGCAACCGCGGCAACGACTATATGGAAGGCGATGGCGGCAGCGACCGCTTCGTCCTCAAGCCCGGTGACGGGTGGGACTGCATCGGCGATTTCCAGGGCGGTGCGGGCGGCGACCTGCTGGACCTGCAGGGCTGGGGCGGGATCGGTAGCCTTGAGGATGTGCTGGCCCATTCCCATCAGGATCGCGACGGGCTGGTTCTCGATTTCGGGCCGCGCGACGGGGTCAAGCTGATGGGGCTGTCGCGGGACGACCTGACCGCCGACAATCTGCGGCTCAAGACCAGCCATGCCAGGGCCGATGCCGTCTTCGCGGCGGTGGACACCGGTCATGGCGACGAGCTGTGGGGAACGGACGGACGCCGGACTTTCCTTCTGCGGGACATCGCCCCGGGCGCGGCCTCGTCGGACCCGCAGGGTTTGGTCCAAATGGGCAAGCGTGCGTATTTCAGCGCGGATGACGGCGTGCATGGCCGCGAAGTGTGGACGACCGACGGAACGCCGGGCGGGACGCGCATGCTGGCCGACATCCAACCGGGGGCGACGGGCTCCTCGCCGACGGCGCTGACCGTTGCGGACGGCAAGCTGTTCTTCCAGGCGGACGACGGCCGGCACGGGACCGAGCTGTGGGTCAGCGACGGCACCGCCGCCGGGACGCACATGGTCAAGGACATCGGTGACACGCGGGCCGGTCGCCCTCCGGGTAATCTGACGGCGGTGGGGGACGAGCTGTTCTTCTCCGCCACCGACATGGAGCACGGCAACGCGCTGTGGCGGTCGGATGGAACGGCGGCCGGAACCATTCTGGTGAAGGACTTCTATCCCGGAGCGGTCGATCCGCCGATCCCGGTCCCGTTGCCTATTTTTCCCGACCATTTCACAGCCGCCGACGACCGGCTGTTCCTGTCGGCCTGGGACGGCACCGGCTCTTACGGCCAGCTGTGGGTGACCGATGGGACGGAGGGGGGGACGGTCAAGCTGCTGGAAGGTCTTGGTGAGGATATAAGGAGCGGACACACGGTTTCTCTGGTCGAGGCGGGAGATACGCTGTTCTTCAATCGGGGCCCTAATCTGTGGAAGAGTGACGGCACGCCGGAAGGCACGGTTCTGGTCAAGGATTTTCCATCAACGGGATTTTCCGTTCCCAATCAGTTCCTTGCCGTCGGCGACAAGGTCGTTTTCAATGCCAGCACCCAGCAGAACGGTTTCGAACTCTGGATCTCGGACGGGACGGAGCAGGGAACGCACATTGTCAAGGACATCGCGCCCGGCGGCGCCAGCGCCGCGATCGGAAACCTGACCGTCGCCGATCACAGGCTGTTCTTCACCGCCGATGATACCGTGCATGGCAACGCCCTGTGGCGAACCGACGGCACCGAGGCCGGCACGCGGATGGTCACCGACAAGACCAACCGTACGACCTGGACGCAGCCCACCAGCGTGGATGCGGTCGGCGACCAGCTGTATTTCAGCGCGACGGACTCCACCCAGGCCGGCGCCCTGTTCCGCCTGGATGTGGACAGCGGCGTGGTGAGGGAACTCGCCAGCTCGCAGCCCTTCACCCTGCCCAGCGGCGGCTTGCAGATCGTCGGGGTCTGACCCGATTCCGGCGGGTGCCGTCACAGCAGGAGGCGTCACAGCAGGGGGATGTCGCTGCCGCCGTTCACGATGTCGACGGTGCCGGAGATCAGGTTCTCGGCATAGAGCGCCTCCAGGTCGATGCCGCCGGTGGGGCGCACCGGGCGGATGGCGCGAACCCAGCCGGCGATGGCCTGTTCCTGGCGGCGGCGGATCGCTTCGGCCTCCTCCACCGTCACGGCCTGGAAGGACAGGCTGTCGCCGGGGCGCAGGCGGCCGGCGCGGGGCAGGTCGGCGGAGATCACCGTGGCGATCTTGGCATAGCCGCCGGCAGTCTGGTGGTCGTTCAGCAGCAGGATCGGCTGCCCGTTGCCCGGCACCTGGATGGAGCCGGTGACCAGCCCGTCCGACGGGATGTCGGCGCTTCCCCGATGCGCCAGCGCCGGACCCTCCAGCCGCAGGCCCATGCGGTCGGCCTGTTTGCCGACGCGGTAGGTCGCCGACAGGAAAATGTCGATCGCGGCGTCGGTGAAGCGGTCCTCCTGCGGCCCAAACACGACGCGCAGCGGCCCGGCGCCATAGTCGGGCGGCTGCGGCAGTTCGACGTCGGAACCGTCCGGGGCGCTGTCGCGGGTCAGCGGCAGGCGGTCGCCCTCAGCCAGCGGCCGCCCGCCGAGCGGACCGATGCCGGCGCGCACGTAGGTGGACAGGCTGCCCATCACCGGCGCCAGCGCGAAGCCGCCGGCCACTGCCAGACAGGCGACGGACGCCCCGTCCACCGCGCCCAGTCGCAGCACGTCGCCCTGCCGCAGGGTGTGGCTGCGGTGGGGGGCCAGCGGTTGCGGGGCGTCCCCCTCGCGCTCCAGCATCAGGGCCAGCGGTCCGACGGCGGCGACGCGGACGGCGGGCGCATCCACCCGCAGGGCAGGGCCGAGCAGGGCGATCTCCAGCCCCGCGGTTCCCTGCGGATTGCCGACCAGCGCATTGGCCAGCCGCAGCGCCACCGGGTCGAGCGCGCCGGCAACCGGCATGCCCAGCTCCTGGAAGCCGAAGCGGCCCAGATCCTGGATCGTCGCGAACAGGCCCGGCCGAACCACTGTGAGACAGGCGCTCATCACGCGGCCCTCAGGCTGGCGGGGTCGAAGCGTCCGGCGCTTGCCGCCTCAGCGATCCGGTCGAAGGTGGCGCGGTCCACCGCCTCGAAGCGCACCCGGTCGCCGGCTGCCAGCAGCACCGGGTCGGGCCGGTCGCCGTCATAGAGCGGCACCGGGCAGCGGCCGATCAGATGCCAGCCGCCGGGGCTTTCCCAGGGATAGACGGTGGTCAGCCGGCCGGCGATGGCGACGGAGCCGGCCGGCACCCGCACCCGCGGCTCCGTCCGGCGCGGCCGGTCCAGTTCGGCCGGCAGATCGCCCATGTAGCCGAAGCCCGGCATGAAGCCCAGCATGTAGACGAAATACTCCACCGAGCCGTGCAACTCCGCCACCCGCTCCGCCGTCAGGCCCAACGAGTCCGCCAACTCCGCCAGATCGGGGCCGAGGTCGGGATCGTAGCAGACGGGCAGGCGCCACAGCCGGCCCTCCGCCGGGGCGGCCTCGCTGCCGGCCAGCGCCCCCTCGACCGCCGCCTGCATCTCCCGCCGGCTGGAGGTGACGGAATCATAGACCACCAGCAGCGAGCGGAAGGTCGGCACCGTCTCCACCAGTCCCGGCGGCGGTGCGGCCTTCAGCCGGGCGTGCAGGGCCATGACGCGGGCGTTGGTCGCCCGGTCGATGGTCTCGCCGAACTCGACGTTGAAGGCGGTGTCGCCGCAACTGGTGAAGCGGACCTCCACGCTGTCGCTCCTCATCCGATCATTTTCGACGGCAGCCAGGTGACCAGCCCGGGGAACACCCACAGCAGGACCACCATCACCACCATCAGCAGGAAGAAGGGCAGGCTGGCCTTGCCGATGGTGAAGATGTCCTTGCCGGTCATCGACTGCAGCACGAACAGGTTGAAGCCCACCGGCGGGGTAATCTGCGCCATCTCCACCACGATGATGATGTAGATGCCGAACCACAGAAGGTCGATCCCCGCCTGCTGCACCATCGGCAGGATGACCGAGGTCGTCAGCACCACCATGGAGATGCCGTCGAGGAAGCAGCCCATCACGATGAAGAAGAAGGTCAGCGCCACAAGCAGCGCCGCCGGCGACAGCTGCATGGTGGTGATCCATTCCGCCAGCAGGCGCGGGATGCCGGTATAGCCCATCGCCACCGTCAGGAAGGCAGCGCCGGCCAGGATGAAGCCGATCATGCAGGAGGTGTGGGCGGCGCCGAACAGGCTGTCGCGGAAGGTCGTCCAGTTCAGCGTGCCGGTCACCAGCGCCAGCACCAGGGAGCCCAGCACGCCGATGCCGGCCGCCTCCGTCGGGGTGGCGATGCCGACATAGATGGAGCCCAGCACCGCCGCGATCAGCAGCATGACCGGGATCAGCGCTCCGGTGTCGCGGATCTTCTCAGGCAGACTCTGCGACGCCTCCGGCGGCGGCACCCGGCCGGGGTTCACCAGAGACCAGCCGCCGACATAGAGCATGAACAGGCCGGTCAGCACGATGCCGGGGATGACGCCGGCGATGAACAGCCGGGCGATCGACACGTCGGCGGCCACGCCATAGACGATCATGATGATCGACGGCGGAATCAGCAGCCCCAGCGTGCCGGCCCCGGCCAGTGACCCCAAGGTCATCATCGGATCGTAGCCGCGCCGGTTCAGCTCCGGAATGGTCATGCGGCCGATTGTGGCGGCGGTGGCGGCCGACGAGCCGGACACCGCGGCGAAGATCGAGCAGCCGATGATGTTCACATGCATCAGCCGGCCGGGCAGCCAGCCGGTCCAGGGCGCCAGCCCCTTGAACATGTCGGACGAGATGCGTGTGCGGAACAGGATCTCGCCCATCCAGATGAACAGCGGCAATGCCGTCAGCGTCCAGGAGGTGCTGGCCCCCCAGATGTTGGTCGCCATCACCATGCCCACCGGCCGTGCGGTGAACAGCGCCATGGCGACGAAGCCGACGCCGGCCAGCGCCAGCGCCACCCACACGCCGGCCCCCAGCATCAGGAACATCGTCACCACGACGACGATGGATGCGGTCGTCTCGTCCATCGCTCAGCCCTCGCTCTGCATGCCGGCGTGCTGGTAGGAGGCGTCGCGCCCCTGCAGCACGGCCAGCAGGTCGTCGATCAACGCGATGACCAGCACCACCAGACCCGCCGCCATCAGCGCCTGCGGGATCCACAGCGGGATCGGCAGCACGCCCTGGCTGAGATCGCCGAAATCGTAGGAATCATAGGTCATGCGCACCCAGTACCAGGCGAAATAGGCGCTGAGCGCGGCGGCGAAGCCCAGGCACAGCAGTTCCAGCGCCCGGCGCGGCCCGCCGCGGAGCCGCTCCACCAGCACGCCGACGCGGATATGGGCGCCGCGGCGCAGCGCCGGGCCCAGCATGAGGAAGAAGGACGCGGCCATGCAATAGCCCGCCAGCTCGTCGGCGCCCGGCACCATGCGGTCGAACAGGCGGCTCGCCACCTGGGTCACGATCAGGACGGCGATGGCGGCGAGCGAAACCGCGCCCAGGATCTCGGCGGTTCGGTAAAGAATGGACAGTGCGGTGCGCATGGCGCAACCACCTCCTGCGGTCGGTCGTGACGAAGGGGCGTCGGGAATGGAAATACCCGGCCGGCCGCCGTGCTGCTGGCCGCCGGCCGGGTACTCATCTCCCAACTCGGGAGCCTTACTTGCGATAGGCGGCGATGATGGCTTCGCCGTCGGCGCCGGCGGCCTTGATCCATTCTTCGGTCATCGTCTTGCCGATGGCGGAGAGGCCTTCTTTCAGCTTGTCGGACGGCGGCAGCACCTTCATGCCGTTGTCCGACATGGTCTTGTTCAGCTCGGCCGTCTTCTTCTCCCACTCGGCCCAGCCCTTGGCCTCGGCCTTCGCCGCGGCGTCCTGGACCGCCTTCTGGGTGTTGGCGTCCAGACCCTTCCAGACTTCGGAGTTGATGAACACCATGTTGCGCGGCAGCCAGGCCTGGACGTCGTAATAGACCTTCACGAAGTCCCAGGCCTTGGTGTCGACGCCGGTGGCGGCCGAGGTGATCATGGCGGTGACGATGCCGGTGCCGAAGGCCTGCGCGACCTCCGCCGCCTCGATCTTCACCGGGATGGCGCCGGACAGCTCGGCGATGCGGGTGGTCGCCGGGTTGTAGGCGCGGAACTTCTGGCCCTTCAGCCCCTCGACCGACTGGATCTCGTCCTTCACATACAGGCCCTGCGGCGGCCACGGGATCGAATAGAGCAGCTTCAGGCGCTGGCGCTCCAGCTTCTTCTCGAGGAAGGGCTTGGAGACGTCGTACAGCTTGTGCGCCGCCTTGAAGTCGGTGGCGAGGAAGGGCACGGAATCGAGACCGTAGAGCGGATCCTCGTTCGCCCAGGAGCTGATCAGCACCTCGCCCAGCTGGGCCTGACCGGACTGGACCGCGCGTTTGATCTCGGGATGGCGGATCAGCGAGCCGTTGGTGTGGACGGTGATGCTGATCTTGCCGTTGGTGGCCGCCTTCACGTCGTCGGCGAACTGCTTCACCACGATGGTGTGCAGGTTCGTGTCCGGATAGGGGGTCGGCATATCCCAGGTCTCGGCCGCGGCGGCCAGCGGCCCGGCGGCGACGACGCCCAGACCCAGCAGTCCGGCGACGACCGGACCGGCGATCCGGCGGGTGAGACGGGATTGCAGCGTGTCAGCGGTCATGATGTTCGGAAGCTCCCTGATTGTTGGCCGAAACGGCAGCCGCCGGCCTTGCGGCCGGTCGGGCGGGAGCGGAAGCCGTGATCCTGAAACGGTTGTGTCCCGGAACGGTGGCTCCCCCGATCCCGCCCTTTCTCGGAATCCAAAGGTTCACCGTTCCGCGCCGTCCGTCAAACGTCCTGTGAGGGAGGCGGAAAAATTCAGCCCTGTCCGCAGCTTATCGGCGAGAAAGCCCCCGCCGGTCAGTAGATGCCGGTCAGTAGATGCCGGTCAGTAGATCAGCTCGTTCTCGCCGCTGCCTTCGGCCAGGACCAGTTCGCCGCGGGCGGCAAGGTCCTTCGCCAGCTGCACCATGTACATCTGCGCCTCGTCCACGTCGCGGACGCGCACCGGACCCATCGCCGCCATGTCCTCGCGCAGGATCTTCGCCGCACGCTCGGACATGTTGGAGAAGAACAGGTCCTTCAGCGACTCCGACGCACCCTTCAGCGCGGTGCCCAGCTTCTGCTTGTCCACGGTGCGCAGCATCGTCTGGACGCCGGTGGGATCGAGCTTCGACAGATCCTCGAAGGTGAACATCAGCGACTTGATGCGCTCGGCGCTGTCGCGGTTGCGTTCCTCCAGCGCCGCCATGAAGCGATGCTCGGTGGTGCGGTCCAGTCCGTTGAAGATCTCCGCCAGCATCTCGTGGCTGTCGCGCCGGCTGGTGCGGGCAAGGTTGGTCATGAACTCGGTGCGCAGGGTGCGCTCGACATCGTCCAGAACCTCCTTCTGCACCGCCTCCATGCGCAGCATGCGCATGATGACCTCCATCGCGAAGCTTTCCGGCAACTGCGCCAACACGCGGCCGGCGTGGTCGGAGCGGATCTTGGACAGGACGACGGCGACGGTCTGCGGGTATTCGTTCTTCAGATAGTTGGACAGCACCGACTCGTTGACGTTGGTCAGCTTGTCCCACATGGTGCGGCCGGCCGGACCACGGATGTCCTCCATGATCTGGTCGACCTTGTCCTTCGGCAGGGTCTTCAACAGCAGCCGCTCGGTCGAATCGAAGGAGCCGACCACGGTGCCGCTCGACGACATCTGCTCGGCGAACTCGACGAACAGGCGCTCGATCAGGTTGGCGGACACCGTGCCCAGGTTGGCCATCACCTGGGACAGCTCCTTGATCTCCTCGTCGTCCATCAGCGAGAACAGCTTGGACGAATGCTCCTCGCCCAGTGCCAGCATCATGATGGCGGCCTTTTCCGGGCCGGTGAGGGTCCGGTAATCCTCACGAACCTTCTGAGCCATTGCTACCCTTCATGATGCGCGATTCCGACAATGCGCGATGATTGCGGCAAACATCGTTAACAAACGATAAGGAACACGTTAGGGACGTTGCGAAAGGGCGGGGCCGGAACCGAATCCGGACGGGGCGGTTGGAGGGTGCAGCCCCAACCTCCCGCGCGAAAGGTGGCCTCCATGCCCGCCCGTGCCGCCCTTCTGCTGCCCTGTCTCGCCGCCGTCCTGTCGTCGATGCTGCCGGCCTCCGCCCTGGCGGAACTCGCGGTGACGGTTCAGGGGGCCGACTGCCAGGTGTGGGACCAGTATCCCGACCGGCGCAAGACCATCCGCTGGTCCGGGGCCTGCCCGAACGGCTGGGGCAATGGTCCCGGCGTGCTGAGCTGGTCCTACGACGGCCGCTATGACGGGCAGGTGGAGGGCACGCTGATTGACGGGCGGCTGGAAGGGCAGGCGCGCGTCACTTGGCGCGATGGACGCCGCCTCGACGGAAACTTCCGTGACGGGCTGGTCTCGGGGCAGGCGACCCATGTCTGGCCCGACGGGCGCGTGTATGAGGGGGAGTGGAAGGATGACCGCCGCACCGGCTTCGGCACGCTTACCTTCCCCAGCGGGAACAGATATGTCGGCCGGTTCCACCGCAACCGCCCGACCGGGCCGGGCGAGTTCGTCTCCACGGACGGCCACCGCTATCGGGCGCGGATCGACGCCGGCGGCAAAGTCAGTGCCGGCGCGCCGCTGGACCGCCCGCCGCAATCGGCGGAGGCCCCGTCGGCCGCGGAGCCCGACGCCGTCTCGGCTCCGGCCCGAGCGGGCCGGCCGCAGAAGCTGGAGGAGTGGCTGAACCAGTCGGATCATCTCCTTCGCGACAGCTCGCGGTAAGGGGCAATCCCCCTCTCCCCCCCGGGGAGAGGGTCGGGGTGAGGGGGATGCATTGCGAGGATTTTTGAGGATCCCGGAGCGCATTCTCTCCTGCTCAAGCCACGCCGCGCGACCCCCTCACCCTAACCCTCTCCCCAGGGGGGAGAGGGGATCCCCACCCGGACTCCGGCCCACCGCATACGCCACTATGTGAAAATGGATTTACAGAAATATGCCATTCCTGTAACTCTATCGACATAGAGGCCGCGCTGACGCTGCGAAGGGGGAGCGGGGGATGGAGCCACCCATTCAGACGGGAT
This sequence comes from Azospirillum sp. Sh1, assembly GCF_008365135.1. Taxonomy (NCBI): domain Bacteria; kingdom Pseudomonadati; phylum Pseudomonadota; class Alphaproteobacteria; order Rhodospirillales; family Azospirillaceae; genus Azospirillum; species Azospirillum sp. Sh1. The sequence goes on from NZ_VTTK01000044.1 coordinate 25,561, forward strand.
CGCTGCTGATCCGCATGCAGAACTGCCAGCAGCAGCTTCCGGCGGCTCTCGCCAAGGTCGGGGCCTGGGCACTGGCCTATCCCTTCCGCACCGCGACCCTGAAGATCGGCGAGTTGGCCGCCGCGGCGGAGGTGTCGGTGGCGTCGGTCAACCGCTATGCCCGCTTCCTCGGCTATGACGGCTTTCCGGAATTCCGCGAGGATCTGCTGCGCGCCTTCGAATCCACTTTCGCGCCGGTGGAGAAGCTGCGCGTCGCGGTGCAGCGTGACACCTCGAATGCCGAGATCATGCGGGAATCGCTGGCCAGCGACGCCGTCAACATCACCCGCACCATGGATCTGCTGCAGCCGGAACAGTGCGAGGCGGCGATCCGCCTGATCCGCGAAGCCGGCCGCGTCGTGGCTCTGGGCCTGGGCGACAGCGCCTATCTCGCCCTGTTCCTGACCGATGTGCTGGAGCCCTATGTCGACAATGTCCACGAAGCCATCGAGTTCGCGGGCACCGAGCGCACCATCCGCCGGCTGATGACGATGAAGCCCGGCGATCTGGTGATCGCCATCACCTCGCCGCGCTATTCGCGCCGGACCATCGAACATCTGCAGCTGTGCCGGGAGCGCGGGGCGAAGGCCATCGCGCTGACCGACGCGCCGGACAGCCCGATCGTGCCGCTGGCCGACGTGACCCTGCTGGCCGGGGCCGACCATGGCGTGCGCCACAGCTCCCCCACCGGTCTGATGGCGCTGATCGTGGCGCTGGGCACCGCGCTGTCGCGCTCCGGTCCCGACAGCGTCCATCAGGCCGCCGACATGGCCGAACGCATCCTGCCCTACCTCCACATCGTGCCGAAATCGAACCGGTAGCCCGAGTGAACGGCACTTCCCCTCCACGCGCCAAAGAAGCTGGAAAGCGATGACGATCTCCTATTGGAACGGGCGTTACCTGCCGCTGGACGAGGTCCATGTGTCGCCGCTGGACCGCGGTTTCCTGTTTGCCGACGGCCTCTATGAGGTGACCGCCGCCTACAACGGCCGCCTGTTCGAGCCGGAGGCGCACATCGCCCGCCTGCAACGCGGGCTGTCGGAACTGCGCATCGACTGCGCCCTGTCGGCCGGCGACTGGCTGGGCATCATGGAGCGGCTGGCGGCGGAGTCCGGCATCGACGGCGACCTGACCGTTTACCTGCAGGTCACCCGCGGCGCGGCATCCAGCCGTGGCCATGCGTTTCCGGCCGGGGTGACCCCGTCGGTGTTCGGCATGGCCAGCCCGCTGAAGCGCCCGCCCGCGGCGTGGCGCGACCAGGGCGTCGCCGCCATCACCATCCCCGACATCCGCTGGGGCCGCTGCGACCTGAAGACGGTGGCGCTGCTGGGCAGCGTGCTGGCGCAGCAGGCGGCGACCGATGCCGGGGTGGTCGATGCGCTGCAACTGCGCGACGGCATGGTGACGGAGGGCGCCGCCACCAACATCTTCGTGGTAAAGGACGGCGTCGTCGCCACGCCGCTCAAGGACAACCGCATCCTGGAGGGCATCACCCGCATCGTCGTCCTGCGGCTGGCCGCCGAGGCCGGCTTGCGGCTGGAGGAGCGCGACATCCCGGCAGCGGAGCTTGAGACCGCCGACGAGATCTGGATCGCCAGCACCACCAAGGAAATCACCCCGGTCACCAGCCTGAACGGCAAGCCGGTCGGCAGCGGTGCTCCGGGCATGGTGTGGCGCCGCGTCTTCGCGCTGTTCGCCGAGAAGCTGGGCCGATGAGCACCGCTGCGGCTGCCGCAAAAGCCGTCGACACCGCGCCGGCCCTGCTTTCCGTAGAGGGGCTGAGCGTCGCCTTCGACGGCGAGCATGGTCCCGTGCGCGTGGTCGACGACGTCAGCTTCACCGTGGCGCCGGGCGAGACGGTCGCCATCGTTGGTGAATCCGGCTCCGGCAAGTCGGTGACCTCGCTGTCGCTGATGCGGCTGGTCGATTATGCCGGCGGCCGCATCGTCGGCGGGCGCATCCGCTTCAAGGGGCGTGACGGGCGCGAACGCGATCTCGCCACGCCGCCGGCCGAGGCGTTGACCGACATGCGCGGCAACGACATCGCAATGGTCTTTCAGGAGCCGATGACGTCGTTGAACCCGGTCTTCACCATCGGCGACCAGATCGCCGAGGCGGTGATGCTGCACCAGGGTCTCGACCGCAAGGCGGCGCGGGCGGAGGCGCTACGCATGCTGGAGAAGGTTCGCATTCCCGAACCGGCCCGCCTGCTTGACCGCCATCCGCACCAGCTGTCGGGCGGCATGCGCCAGCGCGTGATGATCGCGATGGCTCTGTCCTGCCGCCCGTCTCTGCTGATCGCCGACGAACCGACCACGGCGCTGGACGTCACCATCCAGGCGCAGATCCTGCGGCTGATCCGCCTGCTGCAGGACGAGATGGGGATGGGCGTCATCTTCATCACCCACGACATGGGCGTGGTGGCGGAGGTGGCCGACCGCGTCGTCGTGATGTGGCGCGGCCGCAAGGTGGAGGAGGGGCCTGTCGAGCGCATCTTCCAGGCGCCGCAGCACCCCTACACCAAGGCGCTGCTGTCGGCGGTTCCGAAGCTGGGCGCGCTGCGCGGCCAGGATTTGCCGATCCGCTTTCCCCTGCTGGTGGTCGACGAGGCCAAGGCAGACGCCACTCCGCCGGCCCCGCCGGTGCAGGACACGGTGCGCGCCGCCGACGCGCCGTTGCTGGAGGTGCGCGACCTCACCACCCGCTTCGATGTGCGCAAGGGCATCTTCGGATCGCTCAAAGCCCGCGTGCATGCGGTGGAGAAGGTCAGCTTCGCCGTCCGTCCGGGCGAGACGCTGGCGCTGGTCGGCGAGTCCGGCTGCGGCAAGTCGACCACCGGCCGCACCATCATGGGGCTGCAATCGGCCACCTCCGGAACCATCCGCTTCGACGGCGTCGACACCGCGACGTTGGATTCCAACGGTCAGGCCAAGCTGAAGGAAAAGATCCAGTACATCTTCCAGGATCCCTTCGCCTCGCTGAACCCGCGCATGACCGTCGGCTTCAGCGTCGCCGAACCGATGCTGGTCCACGACTATGTGCCGACCGCGAAGCCCGGCGTGTCGCGCCGCCGCGCCATCGAGGAGCGGGTGGCGGAGCTGCTGACCCAGGTGGGCCTGAAGCCGGAACATGCCCGGCGCTACCCGCATGAATTCTCAGGCGGTCAGCGCCAGCGCATCTGCATCGCCCGCGCCATCGCCTGCGATCCCAAGCTGATCATCGCCGACGAGGCGGTGGCGGCGCTCGACGTGTCGATCCAGGCGCAGATCGTCAACCTTCTGATGGAACTCCAGGCCAGGCGCGGCCTGTCCTACCTGTTCATCAGCCACGACATGGCGGTGGTGGAGCGGGTCAGCCACCGCGTCGCGGTGATGTATCTCGGCCAGATCGTCGAACTGGGCCCCCGCCGCGCCGTGTTCGAGAATCCGCAGCATCCCTACACCCGTCGCTTGATGGCGGCGGTGCCGATCGCCGATCCCAGCCGCCGCACCCGCGACCTGCGGCTGCTGACCGGCGAGATCCCCAGCCCCATCCGCAACCTCGGCGACGAGCCGCTGGTCCAGCCGCTGGTGCCGGTCGGTGACGACCATTTCGTCGCGCGCCACGCCGTCGGCGGCGACTTTTGAAACAAAAAACAGGGAGTACTCACGTGAAGCGTTTCGCTCTTCCCCTGCTGGCCGGCCTGCTCGCCGGCACCGCGCTGGCCGGTCCGGCCTTCGCCGCGAAGGATCTCGTCGTCGGCATCCCCGACAACATCACCACGCTGGACCCGGCCGACATCAACGACACGCTGTCGCAGTCGGCCAGCCGCACGATGATGCAGGGCCTGTTCGGCTTCGACAAGGACATGAAGCTGGTGCCGCTGCTGGCCGAGAGCTTCGAGGTCAACGACGACGCCACCGAATACACCTACCGCCTGCGCAAGGGCGTCACCTTCCATGACGGTTCGCCCTTCAACGCCCAGGCGGTGAAGACCAACTTCGACCGCCTGTCCAACCCGGCCAACCGGCTGAAGCGCCAGAGCCTGCTGGCGATGCTGGCCGAAACGGTGGTGGTCGACGACTATACCGTCAAGTTGAAGCTGTCGCAGCCCTTCGGCGCGCTGAACAACAACCTCGCCCATCCCGGCGCCATGATCCACAGCCCGAAGGCGCTGGAGACCTATGGCAAGGAGATCGGCCGCCACCCGGTCGGCACCGGCCCCTACAAGTTCGTCAGCTGGGAAGCCGACACGCTGAAGGTCGAGAAGAACGACAAGTATTGGAAGCAGGGCCTGCCGAAGATCGACCATGTCACGCTGAAGAGCGTGCCGGAGAACGGCAGCCGCATCGCCATGCTGCAGACCAACGAGGCGCAGTTCATCTATCCGCTGCCGCCCGAAATGGTGAAGATGGTCGAGGCCAACACCCAGCTGGAGATCATCGACGCCCCGTCGATCATCGCCCGCTATGTGGCGATGAACACCATGAAGAAGCCGTTCAACGACCCGCGGGTCCGTCAGGCGCTGAACTACGCCATCGACAAGAACGCCTACGCCAAGGTGGTCTATCGCGGCTATGCCGGCCCGCTGGATTCGGCGATCCCGTCCAAGCTGGGCTTCCACGTCACCCAGCCGAACCAGTACACCTACGATCTGGCCAAGGCGAAGGCTCTGCTGGCCGAAGCCGGCTATCCGAACGGCTTCGAGGCCGAGATGTTCGGCCGCAACAGCACCAACTTCATCCGCGGCATGCAGTTCGTCCAGCAGCAGCTGTCGCAGATCGGCGTCAAGCTGACCGTCACCCCGCTGGAGGCCGGCGTCGAGACCGCCCGCGTCTGGGGCGTCGAGAAGCCGGAGGACGCCACGGTGCAGATGCAGTATGGCGGCTGGTCGGCCTCGACCGGCGACGCCGACTGGGGCCTGCGCCCGCTGCTGTGGGGCAAGGGCTTCCCGCCGAAGTTCTTCAACGTCGCCTACTATAAGAACGACACGGTGGACGCCGCCATCGAGACCGGCATCGGCACCGCCGACACCGCCAAGCGCGCCGAGGCCTATCGCGTCGCCCAGGAGCAGATCTGGAAGGACGCGCCGTGGATCTTCCTCGGCGTCGAGAACCTGCTGGCCGGCAAGTCGAAGAAGCTGACCGGCTTCTACTATGTCGCCGACGGCGGTCTGCAGATGGAAGAGGCCGATCTGCAGTGATGTGAAAAATCGCCCTCTCTCCCCCGGGGAGAGGGAGGGGACCCGCCGCGTAGCGGTGGGGAGGGTGAGGGGGCCGGCGCGCGATTGCGCGCCGCGAAGGGGCATACTGCCCCTTCGCCATCCCCTGGCACGGGCTGACGCCCGTGCTGCCCCCTCACCCTAACCCTCTCCCCAGGGGGGAGAGGGGACTTTTCGTCCGCACCTCCAGGCCCTTCACCAGGACCTCTGCCCCATGCTGAAATATCTCGTCGGCCGCCTCGCCGGCATCCTGCCGGTTCTGCTGGTGATCTCAGTCTTCGTCTTCGGCTTCGTCCATCTGTTGCCGGGCGATCCGGCGCGGCTGGTCGCCGGGCCGGATGCGACGCAGCGGGACATCGAACTGGTGCGCCAGGATCTCGGCCTCGATAAGCCGTTGTGGGTGCAATATGGCCGCTTCCTCGGCAACGCGGTGCAGGGCGAGTTCGGGCGGTCGATGAAGTCCAAGCGGCCGGTGTCGCAGGAGATCGGCGAACGCTTCATGCCGACCCTCTACCTCACCGTCGTCGCCATGATCTGGGCGACGCTGGCCGGGTTGCTGATCGGCGTGGCGTCGGCGACGAAGCGCGGGCGCTGGCAGGACCATGCCGGCATGATCGTCGCGGTGTCGGGCATCGCCTTCCCCTCCTTCTGGCTCGGCCTGCTGATGATCGACCTGTTCTCGGTCAAGCTCGGCTGGCTGCCGACCAGCGGATACGGGACGTGGCAGCATTTCGTCATGCCGTCGCTGACGCTCGGCCTCGGTGTCGCCGCGGTGATGGCGCGCTTCACCCGCTCCGCCTTCATCGAGATCGCCCGAGAGGATTACGTCCGCACCGCGCGGGCCAAGGGCGTGCCGGCGCGGCTGGTGGTGTGGAAGCACACGCTGCGCAACGCGCTGATCCCGATCATCACCATGGTCGGGCTGCAGTTCGGCTTCCTGCTCGGCGGGTCGATCGTGGTGGAGACGGTGTTCTCCTGGCCGGGGCTGGGCCGGCTGCTGGTGGATAGCGTCAATTACCGCGACTACACCGTCATCCAGGCGGAGATCCTGCTGTTCTCGCTGGAGTTCATCATCATCAACCTGCTGGTCGACGTGCTGTACGCCCTCGCCAACCCCGAGATTCGCTACTCATGACCACGACAGACGCAACCGGCGTGGCCGCCGCAACCCATGAAGCCGTCCGTTCGCCGCTGCGCGAGTTCTGGCGCAAGTTCCGGCGCAACCGCACCGCGATGGCCGCCGGCATCTGCCTGGCTGCGCTGGCGCTGGCGGCGGCGGCGGCGCCCTGGATCGCGCCGTTCGATCCGGCGGCCTTCGATTACGACCGCATCCTGGAAGGCCCGTCGGCCGACCATTGGGCCGGCACCGACGCCTATGGCCGCGACATCTTCAGCCGCATCCTGTGGGGCGCGCGCATCTCGCTGTCGGTCGGGCTGCTGTCGGTGCTGCTGGGCGGCGCGGCCGGCGTCGCGCTTGGGCTGACCGCCGGCTTCCGCGGCGGCTGGATCGACAGCCTCATCATGCGCATCTGCGACGTGCTGCTGGCCTTCCCCGGCATCCTGCTCGCCATCGGCATCGTCGCCATCCTTGGGCCGGGCATCGAGAACGTCATCTATGCGGTGGCGATCTTCAGCGTGCCGGTCTTCGCCCGTCTGGTGCGCGGCAGCACGCTGTCGCTGAAGCGCGCGGTCTATGTCGACGCCGCCCGCGCCATCGGCGTGCGCGACCGGCTGCTGATGGTCCGCCACATCCTGCCCGGCACGCTGCCCAGCGTGATCGTCTATGTCTCCATGCGCATCGGCACCTCGATCCTGACGGCGGCCAGCCTCAGCTTCATCGGCCTCGGCGCCCAGCCGCCCAGCCCGGAATGGGGGGCGATGCTGGCCGACGGGCGCAGCTACATCGGCGTCGCCAGCCATGTCACCTTCTATCCCGGCCTCGCCATCTTCCTGACGGTGCTGGCCTTCAACCTGCTCGGCGATGGACTGCGCGATGCCCTCGACCCCAAATTGCGCTGACGGTGCACGGCGTGCGCGGGCCTTCGGGCTGGCCTGCGGCCGGCTGACACCGGGGCCGCGCAATGCCATCACCGACGTGGCCGGAGTGCGCGTCGGCCATGTCACGCTCGACGACGGAGCCGTCCAGACCGGCGTCACCGCCATCCTGCCCTATGCCGGCAACCTCTACCGCGACAAGCCGGTCGCGGCGGCGGAGGTGCTGAACGGCTTCGGCAAGAGTGTCGGGCTGATGCAGGTGGAGGAGCTGGGCGCGTTGGAAACGCCGATCCTGCTGACCAACACCCTGTCGGTCGGCACCGCGTCCACCGCCCTGGTCCGCCATGCCATCGCCGCCAACCCCGACATCGGCCGCACCACCGCCACGGTCAATCCGCTGGTGATGGAGTGCAACGACGGCTTGCTGAACGACATCCAGGCGCTGGCGGTGACCGAGGCGCACGCCGCCGCGGCTCTCGCCGCCGCGTTGTCCGAACCTGACGGGGCGGAAGTCGCAGTCGGGTCGGTCGGCGCCGGGCGCGGCATGTCCTGCTTCGGCTTCAAGGGCGGCATCGGTACGTCCTCGCGCCGTCTCAAGCTGGACGGCAAGCGCCATCATCTGGGCGTGCTGGTGCTGGCGAATTTCGGCCGGCCGGGAGAGCTGCGGCTGCCCGACGGCCGCCGCGTCGCGGTGCCGGAAAAGGACGACGCACCGGAGAAGGGCTCCGTCATCGTCATCGCCGCCACCGACGTGCCGCTCGACCACCGCCAGCTGCGCCGGGTGATCCGCCGCGCCGGGGTCGGGCTGGCGCGGGTGGGATCCTTCTGGGGCCACGGCAGCGGCGACATCGCGCTGGGCTTCACCACTGCCAACCGCATCGACCATGACGAGCGGGCCGACCTCATCCCCCTGCGCATGCTGAACGAACGCCGCATCGACAGCCTGTTCGAGGCGATGGCCGACGCGACGCAGGAAGCCGTTCTCGACGCGCTGGCCGCCGCCACGCCGGTGGTGGGCCGCGACGGCGCCACGCGGCCCTGCCTGTCAGACTTGCTGATTTCCGGGAGCACTCCGTGAAGATCTACATCTCCGCCGACATCGAAGGGGTGGCCGGCGTCGTCTCCCAGCAGCAGGTGACGCCGGGCAACCCCGAATACGAGCGTGCCCGCCGCCTGATGACCGCCGAGGTCAACGCCGCCATCGAAGGCGCGCTTGAGGCCGGCGCCACCGAAATCCTGGTGAACGACAGCCATGGCCCGATGGTCAACCTGCTGCCCGACGAGTTGCACCCGGCCGCCGAACTGATCCTCGGCCGCCCCAAGCCGATCGGCATGTTCGCTGGTCTGGAGCCGGACGCGGCGGGCGTGATGTGCGTCGGCTTCCACACCTCCGCGCGCCAGTACGGCATCCTCGCCCACACCACCAACAGCTTCGCCTTCGGCCGCGTCCGGGTGAACGGGCTGGAGTTGGGGGAGGCCGGCAATTACGGCGCCTATGCCGGCGAGATCGGGGTGCCGGTGATCCTGCTGAGCGGCGACGACCGCTTCGCCGCCGAGATGGCGCCGCTTTTCCCCGAAGCGGAACGCGTGGTGGTCAAGCAGGCGCTCGGCCAGCGCGCCGCCCGCTCCGTCGCGCCGTCGGTCGCCCTCGACCGCATCCGCGCGGCGGCGACCCGCGCCGTCCGCCGGTCCGCGAGCCTCCCGCCCTTCCGCGTTCCGCCGCAAACCGACGGTGCGCCCTATCGACTGGAGATCGAGATGAACAGCCCGGCGCTGGCCGATCTGGCGTCGCTGATCCCGGTGTCCGAGCGCCTCGACCCCGTCACCATCCGCCTGCCGGCCGCCAGCATGGCCGGCGTGCTGGGCTGGATCAACACATTGTCGGCCATGTCGGCCACCCTGCGCTGAGACCTGCACCCATGACCCTTTCCCATCCGCAGCCCTTCGCGCTGGCCGTCCATGGCGGCGCCGGCACCATCAAGCGCAGCGCCCTGACCCCGGCCCTGACCGAGGGCTATCACGCCGGCCTGCGCCGGGCGCTGGCCGCCGGGCACGCGGTGCTGGCCGATGGCGGCGGCGCGCTCGACGCCGTCACCGCCGCGGTGATGGCCCTGGAGGACGAGCCGCTGTTCAACGCCGGCCGCGGCGCCGTATTCACCGCCGAGGGCGTGCAGGAGATGGACGCCGCCATCATGGACGGCCGCGACCGCTCCGCCGGTGCGGTGGCCGGCCTGTTCGGCCCGCGCAACCCCATCCTCGCCGCCCGCGCGGTGATGGAGCACAGCGAACACGTCCTGCTGATCGGCGAGGGCGCGCTCGATCTCTGCCGCCGCCAGGGTCTGGCGATGGAGGAAGCCTCCTATTTCTTCACCCAGCCGCGCTGGGACGCCCTGCAGGCCGAACTTGAACGCCGCCGCTCCGGCGTCCCGGATGACGGGGATGAGCAGCGCCGCCACGGCACGGTGGGCGCCGTCGCCCGCGACTGCGACGGCAACCTCGCCGCCGCCACCTCCACCGGCGGCATGACCGCCAAGGCCAAGGGCCGCGTCGGCGACAGCCCGGTGATCGGCGCCGGCACCTTCGCCGACAACATCACCTGCGCCGTCTCCGCCACCGGCCACGGCGAGCATTTCATCCGCCGCTGCACCGCCCACGAGATCGACGCCCGCATGCGCTGGGCCGGCCAGAGCCTGGAGCGCGCCGCCGGCGACGTGGTGGACGAGCTGGGCGTGATCGGCGGCTCCGGCGGCCTGATCGCCATCGACCGCGACGGCCGGGTGGCTCTGCCCTTCAACTGTTCCGGCATGTATCGCGGCGCCATTGGGGTGGAGGGGCTGGCGATGACGGCGATCCACCGCGAGGAGTTCCGCATCGGCTGACACTCCGACGGGAAAGTCCCCTCTCCCCAAGGAAAATCCCCTCTCCCCCCCGGGGAGAGGGTTAGGGTGAGGGGGGCGCGTGGCGAGGATCCGCAAGCATCGCGCAGTCCCGGCCGCGACCAAAGCCACGCCGTGCATTCCCCTTTCCCCCGCTGGACAGGCGGAAGCCTGCTTGCGACGCTTCGGCCTGAGAGGCAACGCCCGGAACGGAGGATGACGGCATGCGTGCGATGGTGATTTCGCGGTTCGGCGGTCCCGACGTGTTCGAACTCCAGGACCGGCCGCGTCCGGTCGCGGGGCCGGGCGAGTTGCTGGTGCGGGTGGTCGCGTCCGGCACCAACCCGGTGGACGCCAAGATCCGGCAGGCCGGAAGCTGGGCCGGCATCCCCTTCCCGGCGGTGCTGGGCTATGACGTCTCCGGCGTGGTGGAGGAGGTCGGCCCCGGCGTGACCGGCTTCAAGGCCGGCGACGAGGTGTTCTACACGCCGGAGATCTTCGGCAATCCCAACGGCAGCTATGCCGAATACACCGTCACCGCCGCGTCCATCGTCGCGCACAAGCCGCCCGGCCTCAGCCATGTCGAGGCGGCGGGCATCCCGTTGGCCGGCGGCACGGCGTGGGAGGCCATCGTCCGCCGTCTGGCGGTGCGGCCGGGCGAGACGGTGCTGATCCATGGCGGGGCCGGCGGCGTCGGCAGCTTCGCCATCCAGTTCGCCAAGGCGGCCGGCGCCCGCGTGCTCGCCACCGCCAGCAAGGCCAACCACGAGGCGATGCGCGATCTCGGCGCCGACGTGACGCTCGATTACCGCGACACCGACGTGATGGACCAGATCCTGCGCGAGGCGGGCGGGGCGGGGGTGGATGCCTCCTTCGACACCGCCGGCGGCAATGTGCCGATGAGCACGCAGGTTACCCGCCCCTTCGGCCGTATCGCCACCATCCTGCCGCCGACCGGCGACCTCGACGCGCTCTATGTGAAGAACCAGACCCTCTACGGCACCTTCCTGACCCGCGAGGGCGCCCGCCTGCGCGAGATGGCGCCGTTGTTCGAGCGCGGGCAGGCCAGGGTGATCGTCGACGAAGTCCTGCCGCTGGAGCAGGTCGGCAAGGCGCATGAACGGCTCGATTCCGGCCACGGTCGCGGTAAGATCATCCTCCAAGTGGGCGCCTGACGCCCGCAAGAGGCTTGCGTGGGGCTATTGGGGGGCGGTCGTTGTGTATATCTGGCTGATCGGTCTGCACGTCGCCGCGGTGACGGTGTGGATCGCGGGCATGTCCGTCGCCGCCATCCTGATCAGCGCCCTCGACCCCATGACCGCCGCCGAGCCGGGACCGACCCGTATCCTGCGCGCGGCCTTGCGTTGGGACCGCCGCGTGACCTCGCCGGCGATGGGGCTCGCCTGGATTCTCGGGCCCACGCTGGTGGTGGTCGGCGGCTGGGGCTTCGAGCCGTGGCTGGTGGCGAAGGTCGTCATCGTCATCGCCCTGTCCGCCCTGCACGGCAAGCTCGCCGCCGCGCTGCGCCGGCTGGCCGAACCTGCGCCGGCTTCGGGTGTCCGCCCGGTTTCCCCGCTGCTGCGCTTCTCCCCGCTGGCGGTGATCGCCGGGGTCATCGCCATCGTCACGCTGGTGGTGGTGAAGCCCTATTGAACACGGTATGGTGTCGGATCGGGAGGATTCCAGCGCGAAAGGACAAGCCATGGCCGTCGCCAAGACCACGATCTGCCTCTGGTACGACAAGGACGCCGAGTCCGCCGCCCGCTTCTACGCCGAGACCTTCCCCGACAGCGTTGTGCACGCCGTCCACCGCGCCCCGGCCGACTACCCGTCCGGCAAGGCGGGCGACGTCCTGACGGTCGAGTTCACCGTCGCCGGCATCCCCTGCCTCGGCCTGAACGGCGGCCCGGCCTTCACCCACAGCGAGGCCTTCTCGTTCCAGATCGCCACCGACGACCAGGAAGAGACCGACCGCTATTGGACCGCCATCGTCGGTAACGGCGGCCAGGAGAGCGCCTGCGGCTGGTGCAAGGACCGCTGGGGCATCTCCTGGCAGATCACGCCGCGCGTGCTGACCGATGCGCTGGCGGCGGGTGGGGACGAGGCCAAGCGCGCGTTCGAGGCGATGATGGGGATGACGAAGATCGACGTGGCGGCGATCGAGGCGGTGCGGAGGGGGTGAGGGGCCGGATCATTTTGGCTCCGCTGCGGAGGGAGATCTCAGTTCGAGAAAAAGCGATCTTCACTAAATTTAGCGAAGACATCGATAAGTATTAGACGTCTTCGCTCTTGATAATTTCCTGCCTACTCGATACCGAAACGGAATCTACTGCCTGCTACGTATTCCTCAACCTCATCAAAGGCAATCCACCGGCGTGAGAGGGACTCCGCTACTGCTCCAGTTGTATTTGATCCAGAGAATGGATCAAGAACGAGGTCGTTTTCGTCCGTTAGCATCTTAATAAAGAATTCTGGCAGTTGCCGCGGAAAGCGTGCTGGGTGTATCGTTACACCCTGCTCCTTGCACTTCGTTGTATACTGATCGTTTGCTGCATTGTTTCCCATAATTAAAACATTTTCTGGAGAGATGTATGCTTCCTCGAAAAATTCTGCTTGGACAAAATTCGATGGTATAGCGCCTTTCTTTTTGATTTGAGCCCAGCTTTCATTTATTTTGTAACCGCCTGGCCTGGTTGTTTCTTTGAGGCCGCGGGCGTTCAGCCTATGCATATCCGGGCTTAGGGAGTCTTTGAGAACCTTCTGGTTCGACGCTTTCGGCCAGGGGGTTTTAGATAGCCACCAAACATGTTCGACAGAGTCTTTGATCCGAATTTTTCGCACAGTTACCCATTCGGCTGGCAGGGGCATCTTTGCTGGATTATACCAGTAGCATTCCTGAGCCAAGTGAAATCCAACTTCGTCGACAAGGCGGATGAGTAGTTTGTAATGATACAAGGATCTTGTCGGAACTTTTGGATTATAGCTTCCGCCAATGTTAAGCACAAAGCTTCCATTATCTGTAAGGACTCGAAATATTTCTTTGGCAAAAGGTATGAACCAATCGGCGTAATTTTCTTTTGAAGCATTTCCATACGCCTTCTTGAAGTGAAGAGCGTACGGGGGCGATGTGAGGGTCAAATTGACGGAGTTGTCAGGCAACAGCTTCAAGGCATCGATGCTATCCACGACATGTGCCTCTCCGAATGCCGTTTGATATGCCGGAGTCCAGGGGAGCAACCGACCACCTGTTCCAACTTTCCGTTCCGTTCCAAGCACCGTCTATTTGCTCCTTCGCAATCCTTGGACAAACCTATCGCAACTTCGAAGCGTCTTACATCGGCAGGCAAGCCGTGGTAAACGCAATGAAGGTGTATAGCAACTGTACACTAGCGGGAACGATAGAGGGGCGGGTTGACAATGTCAACCGATTTTGTGCCGACCGATTGGATTTCTCAAGCCGAAGCCGCTCGGATCCGTGGCGTGAGCCGACAAGCTATCTCGAAGCTAGTTCAAGCTGGCCGCCTTCGGACTACCGCGGTTGCCGGTCGGCTCCTTGTTGCCCGCGCAGATGTGCTACATTACGAACCCATGAAGGCAGGCAGGCCAAGGCATGAACGATAATATTAGAGATATTATCCGCAAGATTTCCATTTGTGATGCGGATGAAAAGAGGAAATTGTTCGATCACCTGAGAGAAAATATATCGTTCCATAAACTGGAGCAGGAATTTGGTATTAGAGCTGAAAGAATTCTCGATGCTATTAGCCGTGGTAGCGATTTAACAAAGCGGGGAGTGCGCGGCGTCATTGCTGAAACAGTCTTTGCCACCGAAATTGCTCCTAACACTCCCGGCTGGTCGGCATACGACCCGGCTGGCGACGAGGCATATGATGTTCTTATGGTCCAGGGACTGCATCAAATTCGAGTTCAAGTTAAGATGCAGCGCAGAGAGCGAGGTGTTCCATTGATGCGGAGCCCTCTGCGAGGTGGGCAGAAAGACCATTTTGTAGTGGAGGTTCAAAGAACACGTAATGGCCGAAGCGGTGAGGGCGTTTCTACCCGTCCATATAGCTTTAGCGAGTTTGATGTTCTTGCTGTTTGTATGGAGCCATCGGAGAGGCAATGGCATAGCTTTCTGTATATACCTACGTATGCTCTTCAATCGCGCCCCTTCGCACCTAGTCTGATTGCGATTATGCAGTTGGTTCCTCAATTTCCGGCGCTATACTCCTCCAACTGGACAGCAGATCTTTCTGTGGCATTAAACGGCGTAATAGATATGCGGAAGAAGTCTTCAGGAATTTTCTAAAGTGATGCTTTAGATATTTTTGTTATCATAACATCTATTGGCATTAGCACCGCTGACGTTATGTTCAGCCACGTCCAAAAGCTGAAATGCTTGAGCGTGAGGGCTTCGACAATTAGGGCGAAGTCCTCATACTCCGCGTCATCTCGAATGCACGCCGCCGAATATCCTGGTGCCAACTCTCGCAGCGACCTCTTCGTCGACTCAGCCTACGCAGGAAGCTGGTCTGGAAGCCTAGCCAAACGGTAGGTTCATCGGGCTTAGCACGTCGTCGTCCAGCCACGCACACGTGGTCAGGCAAGACGCGCGCATGGTCGCCGATCTCCAGATCGGTCTCAATTTTTTCAGGTCGGCCACGGTATGCTCCTCATTCATGCGGACGATCACCGCGTGGCGGAAGTCGTGGGTGAGGCCATGGCCTTCCCCATCAACGATGCGACGCGATCGCTCGACAGTGCCGTGCCGCCGCAATCCAGAACGGCGCAATTTTGCCCTCCACCTCCTGTTTGCTGGGTCTCCACCCAGACCGACAAGGAGGCATCCATGCCCAGCACCCCCGAATCCACCCCCGACCGCACCGAAGACCGCAAGTCCGGTCAGGCCCAGGTGCCGAAGCCGCCCTCGCGCGCCGAGGTCGAGGAGATCAGCCGCTCGCAGGAGTATCTGACCGACGATTGGACCGGTGACGGCGGAAAGCCGGAAGGGTCCGGCCGCTCTCCGGCGTGAACGGCAGGGGGGCGGACCCTTCCCGGACCCGAACGGCGTACATCCTCCGCCCTCAGGCTTACGCTGTCTGAGAGGTGGACGAGTCAGGGAACTTGCCGTCCGCCCTCCTGTCGAAGGAAGTCCCCTTCCGAAGCCGGAGAGACCGGGATGCGCAATCTCCTTCCAGCCCTGATGCTCGCGACCGTCCTGCTGCCCGCCTCGGCCGGCGCGCAGGTCATCGATGCCGGCGATGCCGCCTGCCGGCCGGGCGACAGCGGGTGCGCGCGGTTCGTCGGTGACCTGAAAGGGAGCGTCCCGAAGCGGGGCGGCGCAAAGCAGCCGGTCATCATCGGCACGTCGGTCTATATGCTGACGCCCTGGCAGGCCGAACGGGAGCGCCGCTGTCTGGCGCTGGCCGGCTGGGCCGAAGCGCGCGGGGAGGGGGCCGACGCCATGGCGGCCGTGATGTGGGTGGTCGCCAACCGCGCCGCTTCGGCCGATGAGCCGTCGCTGCCCTGCCGGGTCATCGTCGCCGCCGGCCAGTTCGAACCCTTCGCCGTGCAACCCGTCGAGCCGAAGACGCGGGAGAAGCACGGCAAATCGGCGAAGCAGCGGGCCAACCAGCGGGAGAAGGCCGCCGAACAGGCGAAACTCGCCGCCGATCCGCGTGTGGAGGCGCGGCGCATCCTGGCGGAGATCCGCCGGCAAGCCGGTGTCATCCGGGCCGGCGGCATGCCGTCCTGGCCGAAGCCCCGCCTCGCCGCCGACCAGGAGGCGCTGCACATCGCGCGGGGCCTGGCCTGGAATCTCAACGACGACGACCTGCCCGATCCCACCGCCCGCGCGTCGCTGTTCTACAGCCCGCCGACGCAGGTGGCGCTCCGCCGCCACAAGCCGGATTGGGCGGAGGCGCGGCTGCACACCACCTCCATCGGCGGCCATGCCTTCTACCGCTATCCGCCGCCGCCGGCCGATGCGCCCACCAACACGCCTGCGGACCCGATCGGCACGCTGGTGGCGGAAATCAGCGAATAACGGATCGGAGGCTTCTGGTCGCAAGTGGGCGGGCCGGTCGATGTGGAGTAAGGAACCGCCATTTCAAGAGTTCCCGCATCTCCGGCAACTGCCTGAAATTGCGGATAAGTTCGACGTATTTTCCACCATGCGGAAAGCTGGGTGGCGAATTGCTGCAGATCAATCGGTCTCATCTGTCGATCTCCTAGGCTGTGCTTGTCAAACGACATCACGGCCAACGACTTCGAAGGGGAGAGAAACGATGAAGGCAGTCGATCTTATGACGCCGCGCGTCATCACCATCGGCCCGGATGCGACCATCGCCGATGCCGCCCGCAAGATGCTGGAAAACAACATCAGCGGCATGCCCGTGGTCGATGCGGCCGGCAAGGTGGTGGGGATCATCAGCGAAGGCGACCTGCTGCGCCGGGTGGAGCTGGGGACGGAGCGTCATCGCTCCTGGTGGCTTGGCATGGTGTCCGGCGGCACCCTGCCGGCGGAGGACTTCATCAAGTCCCACGCCCGCAAGGTCGCCGACGTGATGACCAGCCACGTCACCACGGTGGACGAGAACGCCACGCCGGAGGACGTCGTCCGGCTGATGGAAACCCGCCGGATCAAGCGCGTGCCGGTGGTGCGCCAGGGCGCCCTGGTCGGCATCGTCAGCCGCGCCAACCTGCTGCGCGCGCTGGCCAGCGTCGCGCCGGACACCCCGCCCGCCGCCCCCGACGACCGCGCGCTGAAGGAGCGGGTCGCCGCCGCCGTCAAGGAGCTGTCCTGGGATTCGCGCTCGCACGACGCCATCGTCGTCCGCAACGGGGTGGTCCAGCTGTGGGGCTTCGCCAGCAGCGGATCCCAGCGCGACGCCGTCCGCGTCGCGGCGGAAAGCGTCCCCGGCGTCAAGGCGGTGGAGAACAATATCCAGGTCGTCGACGCGGCGGAAAGCGGCGCCTGGGGGCTCTGATCCAAATGCCGGGGCGGGTTTCCGGCGTTCAGATCCGCCCCGGCAGCCTCGCCCCGACCAGATGGGTCGCCTGCGCGCCATACTCATAGACGGCTTCCCGCATGGCGCGGCCCGATACCGTTTCGGGCGGCGTGTTGGGAAGTGGCATCTCCGCCTCCGGCAGCTTGCCGGTGATGTGCTCGGCCAAACAGCGGCCGAGCACCGTGCCGGGGGCGATGCCGCGGCCGTTGTAGCCGCTGAAGGCGATGACGTTGCGGTCCAGCCGGTGGAAACGGGGCAGGTTGTCGCTGGTCATGCCGATCTGGCCGTACCATTCCGCCTCGAACCGCACGGGCCCGAGCTGCGGGAACAACGCCGCCAGCGACCGCTGCGCCCAGGCCCGGTGCACCGCCGTCCCGGTCCCGCGCAGCGCGCCGACGCTGCCGAACACCAGCCGGCCCTGCCGGTCGAAGCGGTAGGAACTCAGCACCGATTTGGTGTCCCACACCCCCTGGCGCTCCGGCAGGATGGCCTTCCGCATGGCGTCGGACAGCGGCTCCGTCGCCAGATTGAAATATGGCAGGTGGACCTGTTCGGTGCGCAGTTGCGCCCATGGGCCGGTGCTGTAGGCGTCGGTGGCGACCAGCACCCAGTCGGCGCTGACCGACCCGTTCGGCGTCTTCACCTCCCACTTGGCCCCGGTCCGGCTTGCCGATTGGACGGGGCTGCCGGTGAAGATGCGGGCACCCGCCGCGATCGCCGCCGTCGCCAGCCCGCGCGCATAGGCCAGCGGCTGGATGGTGCCGGCACGGAGATCCAGCAGCGAGCCGGTGTAGGCCCCGGTGCCGACCTTCTCCGCCGTTTCCTTCGCGTCCAGCAAACGGACGGGGGCGCCGCGCTTCTGCCAGATCGCCGCCCGCTGCTCCAGCTCGCGCAGGCCCGCCGCGCCGACGCCGCAATGGAGCGTGCCGGCGCGTTCGTCCTCGCAGGCGATGCCGTGCTTGGTGATGAGGTCGAAGACGGTGCGGGGCGCATTGCCCAACAGTTCGATCAGCCGCTCGCCATAGACCGGGCCCAGGGTGGCGACCAGCTGGTCCGGCATCACCCACATGCCGGCATTGACCAGCCCGACATTGCGGCCGGCGCCGCCGAAGCCGATCTCCACCGCCTCCACCACCACGGCGTCGACACCGCTTTCGGCCAGATGCAGCGCGGCAGACAGGCCGGTGTAGCCGGCGCCGACGATGACCACGTCGGCCCGGACGCTGCCGGCCAGCGCCGTGGTCGGCGGTGCCGCCGGTGCGGTGCGTTCCCAAAGCCCGTGCGACCGTGGATCGTTCTGCATCCCCTGTGGTCCTCTTTGTGCGAGTTGCTTTTGCTTTTGTGCGCCCGTCATTCCGGGCGGGAAACACCGTCCCCACCGCATCCATGGGCGGCGCGGGCCACCGCAGCCCCATGACAGTTGGGAAGATTGACTTGTCTACCTCCTTCGGCCAAGTGATGTTTGCTCAACCAGTCATTCCGCCCAGGAATGAGATGCCCCGAGACTGAGATGCCCCGAGACTGAGATGCAGAGCCCGCGCCGCTTCCTTCCCTCCCTTGCCCTGCTCTCGGCGTTCGAGGCGGCGGCGCGCACCGGCAGCATCACCGCGGCGGCCAGGGAACTGTCCCTGACCCAGAGCGCGGTCAGCCGCCAGATCAAGGCGCTGGAGGACCTGCTGGAGGTCGAGCTGTTCCACCGCGAACGGCAGACCATCCGCCTGACCGCCGGCGGCGAGTATTACGTGCGCGAGGTCCGCGATGCCCTGCGCAAGATCAGCACCGCGTCGCTGAACCTGCGCGCCAACCCGTTCGGCGGCACGCTCAGCATCGCCATCCTGCCGACCTTCGGCACACGCTGGCTGGCGCCGCGCCTGCCGAACTTCCTGGCCGACAATCCCGGCATCACAATCAATCTGGTGACGCGCATGGCGCCCTTCGATTTCCGGCTGGACCCGGTGGATGCGGCGATCCACTTCGGCCGGCCGGACTGGCCCGGCGGGGAGATGGCACTGCTGCGCCGCGAGACCGTCATCCCCGCCTGCAGCCGGAGCTTGCGCGACCGCTTCGACTTCCGGAAGCCGGCCGACCTGCGGCTCGCCCCGCTGCTGCACCTGACCAGCCGCCCCGACGCGTGGGAGCGCTGGCTGACCCTGCACGGTACCCCCGCCGACGGCGTGCACGGCATGCTGTTCGACCAGTTTGCCACGGCGTCCCAGGCGGCCATCGCCGGGCTGGGCGTCGCCCTGCTGCCGTTGTTCCTGATCGAGGAGGAATTGCGGTCGGGACAGCTGGTGCCGGCGCTCGACCTGCCGATGGAGAGCGAGAACGCCTATTACGTCGTCTGGCCGGCGGAACGGGCGGGCTATCCGCCGCTCGCCGCCTTCCGCGACTGGATCCTGGCGGAGACGGCGGACTGCCGCAGCACTGCAGGGTCATGAGCTTTGGTCATGAAGTCGGGAAAAACAATCGCAATCCAGCGCGGTAAATCGTTGCTATAGCAGAGGCTTGGAAGGGACCGCACAGGTCCGGTAAGCCAATGCGAGCGAGATTTGGAATGAGCGTCCAGACGATCACCAGTGCCGATGCGATCCGCACCCTGTTCTCCACCGCCATGTCGGAGATGTATCGGACCGAGGTTCCGGCCTATCAGACGCTCGTCGAACTGGTGGAGGAGGTGAACGCGGCGGTGCTGGCCGCCGACCCGGCCGAACGCCACCGGCTGGAGGCTGCCGGCGGCCTTGCCCGCATCACGGAGGAGCGCCACGGCGCCATCCGCCTCGGCACTGCGCAGGAGCTGTCGACCATGCGCCGGCTGTTCGCGGTGATGGGCATGCGGCCGGTCGGCTATTACGACCTGTCGGAGGCCGGCGTCCCCGTCCATTCCACCGCCTTCCGCCCGGTGGATGGGGAGGCGCTGAGCCGCAACCCTTTCCGCGTCTTCACCTCCCTGCTGCGGCTCGACCTGATCGCCGATGCCGATCTGCGGCGGGAGGCGGAGCAGGTGCTGGCGGGCCGCAACATCTTCACCCCCGGCTGCCTCGCCCTGATCGAAAAGGCCGAGACCGAGGGCGGGCTTGACGAGGAGGATGCCGACCGCTTCGTCGCCGAGGCGCTGGAGACCTTCCGCTGGCACAGCCGGGCCAACGTGCCGCTGGATCTCTACAACCGCCTGCACGACGCCCACCGGCTGATCGCCGACGTGGTCTCCTTCAAGGGGCCGCACATCAACCACCTAACGCCGCGCACGCTGGACATCGACGCGGTCCAGCGGATGATGCCGGAAAAGGGCATCGCGCCGAAGGCGGTGGTGGAAGGTCCGCCGACCCGCCGCTGCCCGATCCTGCTGCGCCAGACCTCCTTCAAGGCGCTCAGCGAGCCGGTCGATTTCCGCGACGGTGATGGCGGCGGCTGGCGTTCGGGTGTCCACACCGCCCGCTTCGGCGAGATCGAACAGCGCGGCATCGCCCTGACGCCGAAGGGGCGGGCGCTGTACGACACGCTGCTGCAGGATTCCCGCCGCCTCGTCGCCCCGGCCGCCGACGGCTCCAACGCCGCGCAGTATATGGCGGCGCTGCAGGAGGTGTTCGCTCCCTTCCCCGACAGTTGGGACGAAATCCGCCGCGACGGGCTCGGCTATTTCACCTATTCGCTGACCGAGGCCGGCCGCAGCAACCCGCCGGCGCCGGGCACCGATCTGGAAACGTCGATCGGACGCGGCCTCGTCCGCTTCGACCCGGTGGTCTACGAGGATTTCCTGCCGGTCAGCGCCGCCGGAATCTTCCAGTCCAACCTGGGCGACGATGCGCAGCAGGACTTCACCGCCAGCCCGAACCAGCAGCGCTTCGAAGCGGATCTCGGCGCCCCGGTGCTGAACCCGTTCGACCTCTATGCCGAGATCGAACGGGCCTCCATCGCCGCCTGCGTCGCGGCGAAGTAGGTCAGGCCGACATGGCGGCGGGGCGGAAGGCGCCCGCCGCCAGCCAGTCCTCGAACGCCGTCGGTGCCAGCGGACGGGAAATCAGATAGCCCTGGCCGAAATCGCAGCCGTGCAGGCGCAGCCAGTCGTAAGCCTCGTCGGTTTCCACCCCCTCGGCGATGACGAGATAGCCCAGGTCATGAGCAAGCTCGATGGTCGAGCGCACCATGATCTGGTCGCTGCGCTCCACGGCGATGGAGCGGATGAAGCGCTGGTCGATCTTCACCGCCGTCGCCGGGATGTCCTTCAGGTAGGACAGGGCGCTCTGCCCCGTGCCGAAATCGTCGATCTCGACGGCGATGCCCAGGTGGCGCAGCCGGCGGAGCTGGCGGTCGACCTCCGCCCGGTCGGTCATCAGGGCGCTTTCCGTCACCTCGAAATCGATCCAGTCCGCCCGCACCCCATGGCGGTCCAGCATCGCCGCCACCCGGTCGGCGAAATCGCCGGTGCCGAGATCCAGCATCGAGATGTTGATCGACACCGGCAGGGCGATGCCGCGCCGACGCCAGTGCGCCACCTGCCCCAGCACCGCCGCGATCACCCATTCGGTCAGCGGCCGAACCAGCGCCGTGCGTTCGGCCAGCGGCACGAATTCGGCCGGCGAGATCGGCCCCAGCTCCGGATGGGTCCAGCGCAGGAGCGCTTCCGCGCCGATGCAGCGGTCGGTGCGCAGATCGACCTTGGGCTGATAGGCGATGTGCAGCTGGTCCTGCGCGCCCATCGCCTCGGTCAGGCTGCGCAGCAGCAGGAAGGCGCGATGGGCGGCGCGGTCCTGTTCCTCGTCATAGGCGCACCAGGGCTTCTGCTCCTCCAGCGACTGGTGGGCGGCGCTGGTGGCCGCGCGCAGCAGTTCGACGCCTCCCGGCCGACTGTTCGACCGGTGGACGAAGCCGATGCCGGTTGAGGTGGCGATCGGCACGCCCTGATACTGGAAGGGGCTGCGGATCGCCGAACCGATGCGACCCAGCGTGGAAACAAGCTCGCCGTCCGGCGCGTCATGGCCCTCCAGGATGAAGGCGAAGCGGGCCGGCGACACATGGTAGAGCCGCGTCCGTTCCGGCAGGCAGGCGAGGATGCGGCGGGCGCAATCCACCTCGAACGCATCGGCGCAGGTCTGCCCCAGCACGCGGGTCAGCTCGGCATATTGCTGGGACGCCGCGGTGTCGATCACCACCGCCGTTTCCGTGGACTCCGCCGGTTCGGCCGTCATGGCATCGACATCGGCGAGGAAGCGGAAGCGGTTCGACAGCGAGGTGACGGGATGCAGATAGCCGACCGCGCGCCGCGCCTCGATATGCGCCATCGTCATCGCCGACAGGTCGCGCAGCGCCTCCTCCTCTTCCGGGGTCAGGGCGGCGCGCGGCTGGTCGTCGATCACGCAGATGGTGCCCAGCGCCAGCCCGTCGGCCGTCCGCAACGGCGCCCCGGCGTAGAAGCGGAAATTGGTGTCGCCGGTGACAAGCGGGTTGTTGGCGAAGCGCTCGTCCTGCCGGGCGTCGGCGACCACCAGCAGGGCGTCCGACTCCAGCGCATGGGCGCAGAAGGCGTGGTTGCGCGGCGTCTCCGCCATCGGCAGGCCGATCCGCGACTTGAACCATTGCCGGTCGCGGTCGACAAGCGAGATCAGCGCGACCGGCACCTTCAGCAGCTTGGCCGCCAGGCGGGTGATCTGGTCGAAGGCCGGTTCCGCCGGCGTGTCGAGCAGTTCGTACCGCTGCAACGCCGCAAGGCGGTCGTCCTCGCGGGCCGGGATCGGCGGCAAGGCCGACGCGGGCATCATGGGGATGGTCATCCTATTCCGGGCACTATCGTCTTCAGGCAATTCCGGCAACGATCCTGCCGTCAAATCCGTCAATGAGCCAGTGAGAATGGTGCAACGCAGCATGAAAACAACCCGCCGTCCTCAACTCCGCCGATTTTCGCTCTGCAATTTTTCGTGCCGGCGTCGCTCGATGGCGGCCAGCGCCGTCACCGTCAGCTGGGCCAGCACCATGCGGTCCACCGTGCCGAAGCTGCGCGGCACCGTGTCGATCAGGCAGACGGAGCCAAGCGCCAGCCCCTGCCGGTTGATGATCGGCGCGCCGGCATAGAAGCGGATGTGCGGTTCGCCCAGCACCAGCGGGTTGTTCTGGAAACGCGGGTCGCCGGCGGCATCCTCCACCACCATCGGCAGGCTCTGGCGGATGGTGAAGCGGCAGAAGGCGATGTCGCGCGGGGTCTCCTGCACGGCCAGACCGCGGCGGGCCTTGAACCACTGGCGGTCGGCATCCAGCAGCGACACCAGCGCGATGGGCACGCGGAAATGGTCGCAGGCCCAGAAGACAAGATCGTCGAAGGCCGGCTCCGGATCGCTGTCCAGCAGCCCCGTGCGCCGCAGCGCCTCCAGCCTTGCCGCCTCGTCGTCGATGGGGACCGCGCCGCGCGGGATGGTGCCGGGAGAAACCTCCCGGGCGGTGCCGCTCGCGCCGGTCTCCGTCAGAAATGTCATGGGCTGGGGCTCCGCATTGCGATGGTTGGGGCTGCCTTCCTTCTACGTTTGGGCGCAGTTTTGGATTTGCCGGCTGGGAATTTTTTGCTGCCGCGCAGTCATGTCACCGAACGAAGAAAAAGCCGGCCGGCCCCCTGTCGGATCGGGCCGGCCCCTTGTCCGTCCATCCTTGCAGGCGGGCAGCCCGCGCTATTCCCCCGCCGGCGGGGACAGCGCCCCATCCGCCGTTTCATCCGCCGTCTTGGGCAGCCGCCAGTTCATGCCGCGCAGAAGGGCGGCGACGCCCAGCGCCAGCAGCACCATCGCCCCCACCAGATTGGTCTCGACCGCCCCTCCATAGACATAGCTGGTGAGGTACAGCGCCGCGATGCCGATCGTCATGGCGGTGACCGGCACGCCGAAACGCAGGAACGAGACGAAGGGCATGTGGTGGCCGTCCTTTTCCAGCAGCCCGATGGTGGTGACGTTGGCGCTGGCGCCGATCAGCGTGCCGTTGCCGCCCAGGCAGGCGCCCAGCGCCAGCGACCACCACAGCACGTTGGTGGTCATCTGCAGTTCCGCGCCGCCCAGCCCGGCCGCCGTGAACTCCGTGGCGAAGGAGGCAGCCAGGACCCGCACGATGGCGGCGGCGGCGATGGTGTAGGGGATGTTGTCGACCACCGCCGACACCACTGCGCTGAACACCAGGATCAGCAGCGCCGCGGTCAGCAGCTTCGCCTGCAGCCCCATGCCGAAGCCGACGGAGACCGCCTGCACCAGATCCTGCAGCTTCGCCGCCGCACCGGCGATCAGGCCGGTATGCTCGGCCGAGCTGATGGCCATGAACAGGAAGACGAAGAAGCCCAGCGTCAGCCACTCGATCCCATGCTCGAAGCCGTGGGTGAACAGATGCTCCGCCTTCTTCGGCCCCATGGGGCCCCGCAGGATGATGTGCCGCCCGGCCATGGTCAGCACCGCCCCGGCGAAGGCGACGACGCCGACCGGCAGATGGGTGATGCTGTGGGTGAAGAAGCCGAGGAAGGTCAGCCCGACCACGCCCAGGGTCCAGGACAGCACCTTCGGGTCCTGCAACTCCACCGTTTCGGCGTCGCCGTCGGTCTGGGCATGGGCGCCGGCCAGATCCTTGCGGTACCAGAAGGCGCTGAAGGCGCAGAGCGCGACGATCATGAAGATCACCGGCACGGCCAGGAAATAGAGGAAGTCCATGAAGGGCAGGCCGGCCGCCACGCCGACGATGACGTTGGGCGGGTCGCCGATCAGCGTCGCCGTGCCGCCGATGTTGGCGGCCATCACCATCGGCATCGCCAGCGCCCACACCGACACCCGCAGGCTGCGCGCCGCCTTCGACACCACCGGCGCCATGAACAGCACGGTGGTGACGTTGTCGGCGAAGGCCGACAGCACCGCCGTCGCCACGATGACCGTGTTCGCCAGCAGCTTCGACCGGCCGCGCGCCCAGGCCACCATGCGGGCGTTCAGCCAGTCGAAGACCCGCGTGCCGATCAGGACCGACACGATCGCCATCATGCTGCCCAGCAGGAAGATGACGTTCCAGTCGACCGCGCGCACCGCCGTGTCGAAATCCATGATGTGCAATGGCGTCGCCGCCGAGACCATCAGCATGACGGCGACGACGGCGCCGGCCGCCAGCGTCTTGTGGAAGGTTTCGGCGATCAGCGTGGCGAACAGCGCCGCCAGCAGCAGCCCGACGGCGACCCGGGCGCCGCCGTCCGTCGAATAGGCGAAGTGACCGGCATCGGCCAGGGCAGGCGGTGCCCACAGCAGGTTCGCACCAGCAGCACCGCCCAGGATCGCCACGGCTTTGGAGGCCAACAGCTTGCCGATGGGCTTCATGGTCGGTTCCCCGGTCCGATGGCGGCTTGGGCGGCTCTTCCCGAGCAGCCTGTTCCGAACTCTCTGAAAAGTAATGCAGATATATTAAAGCCGGCCTGCATGACGTGAACAGAGACCGGATCCCGTGGGCGCCAAAATGTCGCATGTCGTGCTGCCAGACGGCCGGGACCACGGTGACAGAGGGAACTGGCGGGCGGGGCGGAAAACAGCGGCTGGATCGGGACGGCTCCGGTGGCATTCTCCAAAATATATTTATGGAGTATTCCGGCGGACTGATGATTAGCCGTCACCGGTGGCTTCCTGTATTCAGGCGGTGAAGCACAGGCCGCGATCCCGGTGTCCGGCCGCCTCATGCCCCGCCCCGCCGTGCCGGGTGTTTGCCGGATCGAATACCCACCCTTGGCATGGCTGTTCTGCGGCTGTTTCGGCCGGCTTTCTGCCGCGTTGGTGCAACGCGATGGGGGTTCGCGGTGTTTCGCGCTGGGGAGCCGCACCGCTCCCGCGCGACAACGACCGGGCCTTTACCGATCGCCCGGCAATTCGGTCAGGAGCGTCACACCATGCCGGACGACCAGCAGCACAGGGACGTCGTCACACTTGCGGATCAGGATGCCGGCCGCAGCGAACGCGGACAGCCGGCGGCAGAAGCCGGCCGCAAGAAGCCCGGATTCATCCGGCGCCATCCGCTGGGGATCATCGTCGGGCTGGTGGTCGTCGCCCTGCTGGCGGTGGCCGGCTACATCTATTGGCAGCGCAACATCCATCCCTATGAATCGACCGACGACGCCTTCATCGACACCCGCCAGTTCTCCATCGCGCCCAAGG
This sequence comes from Azospirillum sp. Sh1, assembly GCF_008365135.1. Classification (NCBI taxonomy): domain Bacteria; kingdom Pseudomonadati; phylum Pseudomonadota; class Alphaproteobacteria; order Rhodospirillales; family Azospirillaceae; genus Azospirillum; species Azospirillum sp. Sh1. The sequence goes on from NZ_VTTK01000044.1 coordinate 51,824, forward strand.
TATCCGGATATGTGACGGAGGTGGCCATCGGCGACAACCAGCATGTGAAGACCGGGGACCTGCTGTTCCGCATCGACCCGCGCGATTACCAGACCGCGCTGGAGCAGGCGCAGGCCCAGATCGACTCCGCCCAGGCGGCGATCACCGGCTATGACGCCCAGATCGCCGCCCAGCGCGCCCAGATCGATCAGGCCAAGGCGGAGGTCGCCCAGGCCGAGGCGTCGGTCGGCTTCGCCAAGGAGGATGCGGCGCGCTATCGCGACCTTCAGGCCCGCGGCGCCGGAACGGTGCAGCAGGCGCAGCAGTCGACCGCCAACCTGCAGGAACAGCAGGCGAAGCTGACCAGCGCCAACGCCGCGGTGATCGCCGCCGAACGGCAGGTCGGCGCGCTCCAGGCCCAGCGCACCAGTGCCGAGGCCGATCTGGCGCGCGCCAGGGCGCAGCTGGATCAGGCGAAGCTGAACCTGTCCTACACCACCATCACCGCGGCGCAGCCGGGCCGGGTGGTGCAGCTGAGCGGGGCGGTCGGCCAGTTCGCCCAGGCCGGCCAGAGCCTTGCCATCTTCGTGCCCGACGACATCTGGGTCACCGCCAACTTCAAGGAAACCCAGATCACCGACATGCGGCCGGGCCAGCCGGTGGACATCCGCATCGACGCCTATCCCGACCGCAAGGTCACCGGCCATGTCGACAGCGTGCAGCCCGGCTCCGGCACCGCCTTCTCGCTGCTGCCGGCCCAGAACGCGACGGGCAATTATGTGAAGGTGGTGCAGCGCATCCCGGTGAAGATCGTCGTCGACCAATGGCCGGACGGCGTGTCCATCGGCCCCGGCATGTCGGTGGTGCCGCGGGTGACGGTGCGATGAGCGCCACTGCGGAAGGTGCCGATGCCGGCGGATTCGATGCGTCGCAGAGTGCCGCAGGCGGCCGCAATCCCTGGCTGATCGCCGTGGTGGTCTCCATCGCCACCTTCATGGAGGTGCTGGACACCACCATCGCCAATGTCGCCTTGCGCTACATCTCCGGCACGCTGGCGGTCAGCGCCGACGAGGCGTCGTGGGTCGTCACCTCCTATCTGGTGGCCAACGCCATCGTGCTGACGGCCAGCAGCTTCATCGCCAAACGCTATGGCCGCAAGCGCTTCTATCTGACCTGCCTGGGGCTGTTCACCGCCAGTTCGATCGCCTGCGGCTTCGCCTGGAATCTGGAATCGCTGCTGCTGTTCCGGGTATTGCAGGGTTTCGCCGGCGGCGGCATGGTGCCGATCTCGCAGTCGATCCTGGCCGACAGCTTCCCGCCGGCCAAGCGCGGGCAGGCCTTCGCCATCTTCGGCATCGCCGTGGTGGTGGCGCCGGTGGTCGGGCCGACGCTGGGCGGCTGGCTGTCCGACAATCTGTCCTGGCATTGGTGTTTCCTGATCAACGGACCGGTCGGGCTGTTCGCCTTCGCGCTGGTCGGCTTCCTGGTGCAGGAGCCGAAATCCGCCATCGAGGAGCGCCGGCGGATGAAGCGCCAGGGTATCCGCATGGACGTGGTCGGCTTCCTGCTGGTGGCGACCTTCCTCGGCTCGCTGGAGGTGATCCTCGACCGCGGGCAGACCGACGACTGGTTCGCGTCCGGCTTCATCATCACCTTCACCATCATCTGCATCGCCGCCTTCTGCCTGATGATCCCGTGGGAGATGACGCGGGAGAACCCGATGCTCGACCTGCGGATGGTGGCGACGCGGCAGTTCGGGTCCTGCTTCCTGGTGATGCTGGCGACCGGCGCCATCCTGATCGCGACGACCCAGTTCCTGCCGGAGCTTCTGCAGGCCTATTACGGCTTCACCGCCACCTGGGCCGGTCTGGCGCTGTCGCCGGGCGGCATGGTGACGATGGTGATGATGATCGTCGTCGGCCGGCTGTCCGGGCGCGTCCAGCCGAAATACCTGATCGCCACCGGCGCCACCATCGTCGCGCTGGCGATGTGGGACCTGACGCGGCTGAACCCGGACTCGACCTTCTGGTTCTTCGCGTGGTCGCGCATCTATATCGGCATCGGCCTGCCGCTGATCTTCATTCCGATCACCACGGCGTCCTATGACGGCATCCCGCGCGACAAGACGGACCAAGCCTCCGCCCTCATCAATGTCGCGCGCAATGTCGGCGGCTCCATCGGCGTGTCCATCGCCCAGAATGTGCTGGCGATGCGCGAGCAGTTCCACCACAGCCGGCTGGTCGAGACCATCGTGCCGTCCAACCCGGCCTATCAGCGCACACTGGAGCAGGCGACGACCTATTTCTCCACCGCTGGCGGACAGGCTGGGGCACATGAACGGGCCATCGCCTATATCGGGCAGCAGGTGCAGATGCAGACCGCCTACTGGTCCTACATCGACGTGTTCTTCGCCCTGATGCTGATCTCCGCCTCGGCGGTGCCGCTGGCCCTGATCCTGCGGCGGGTGAAGCACTGAAGACGCAAGGGCCGCCCGCAGCATCGGACTGCTGCGGGCGGCCCTTCGACTGGGTCCGCGTCGCTCAATAGTCGCCCAGCGACCGGTCCATCTCCGACACCAGCCGGTCGGCCGTGCGGATCGACCGCTGCAGGTCGGCCGGGCTCATGCCCAGGCCGGGGTCCTCGACCACCGGGAAGCTCTCCGCGCGGTCAAGACCCAAACCCTTGGCGCAGACCAGCACCTCGTAGCTGCGGTTGTCCTCGTTGAACAGGCATTCGGTTTCGAAGCCGCGGGCATCGGTTTCGGCCCACATGATCGCTTTGCTCATGGTCTCTGTCCTGGCATGTGGAGTTGTTTACTTGGCCGGCACCGCGTCCTTGCGAGCGGCTGATTTCGTGGCAGGCTTTGCCTCGACCGGCGCCGCGTCCTGGGCGGACGCCTCGACATAGGCACGGCCGTAATAGCTGTCGACCAGCAGCTGCCTGATCTCGGCGACCAGCGGATAGCGCGGGTTGGCGCCGGTGCACTGGTCGTCGAACGCCGCCTCGGCAATCGCATCGACCCGCGCCAGGAACGCCGCCTCCGGCACCCCCGCCGCCTGGATCGAGGCCGGGATCTCCAGCGCCCGCTTCATCTCCTCGACCCATTGGATCAGCTTCTCCACCCGCTCATGGTCGCGGCTGCCGCCGAGGTCCAGATGCCGGGCGATCTGCGCGTAGCGCGCCACGCCCTTGGGACGGTCATACTGGCTGAACGCCGTCTGCTTGGTCGGGATGTCCGCCGCGTTGTAGCGGATCACGTTGGCGATCAGCAGCGCGTTGGCGATGCCGTGCGGGATGTGGAACTCCGCCCCCAGCTTGTGCGCCATCGAATGACAGACCCCGAGGAAGGCGTTGGCGAAGGCGATGCCGGCCAGCGTCGCCGCATTGTGCACCAACTCCCGCGCCTTCGGGTCCTGCGCCCCGTTGCGGTAGGCCGAGGGCAGGTTCTCCTTCAACAGCTTCAGCGCCTGCAAGGCCTGACCGTCGCTGTACTCGTTCGCCACCACCGAGACATAGGCCTCCAGCGCGTGGGTCACCGCGTCGATGCCGCCGGCCGCCGTCAGACCCTTGGGCATGTCCATGACGAGGTTGGCGTCCACAATGGCCAGCGTCGGCGTCAGCTCATAGTCGGCGATCGGGTATTTGGTGCCGGTGCGCTCGTCGGTCACCACCGCGAAGGGCGTCACCTCCGATCCGGTGCCGGACGTGGTCGGCACCGCCACCAGCTGCGCCTTCACGCCCAGCTTGGGGAAGGTGTAGATGCGCTTGCGGATGTCCATGAAGCGCAGGGCGAGGTCCTCGAACGCCACCTCCGGCGCCTCGTACATCACCCAGATGATCTTGGCCGCATCCATCGGCGAGCCGCCGCCCAGCGCCAGGATCACGTCGGGCTGGAAGGCGTTGGCCAGCGCCACGCCCTTGCGCACCACCGCCAGCGTCGGGTCGGCGCTGACCTCGAAGAAGGTCTCCACCTCCAGCCCCAGCGATTTCAGGACGCGGACGCTGTCGTTGACATGGCCGTTCTCGAACAGGAAGCGGTCGGTGACGATCAGGCAGCGCTTCTTGCCGCGCAGTTCCTCAAGGGCGAAGGGCAGGCAGCCGCGGCGGAAATAGATCGACTTGGGCAGCTTGTGCCACAGCATGTTCTCCGCCCTCTTCGCCACCGTCTTCTTGTTGATCAGGTGCTGCGGCCCGACATTCTCGGAGATCGAGTTGCCGCCCCACGACCCGCAGCCCAGCGTCAGCGACGGCGCGAGGCGGAAGTTGTAGAGGTCACCGATGCCGCCATGGGACGACGGCGTGTTGATCAGGATGCGGGCGGTCTTCATCCTGTCGCCGAAATGGCGGATGCGGTCGGCCTGCTGGTCCTGGTCGGTGTAGAGGGCGGAGGTGTGGCCGATGCCGCCGAGAGCGACCAGGGCGGCAGCCTTGTCGCAGGCCTCGAGGAAATCCTTGGCGCGGTAGAGCGCCAGGGTGGGGGAGAGCTTTTCGTGGGCGAAGGGTTCGCTGTCGGCGATGTCGGTGACCTCGGCGATCAGCACCTTGGTGGCGTGCGGGACGGTCAGGCCGGCCATGGCGGCGATGGCGTGG